>JBGPHU010000084.1:0-12466 GCA_041484545.1 Candidatus Eiseniibacteriota bacterium
GCGGGGGCCGCTTCGGCGCAGCCCGCGGAGTTTCTCCCCTCTTCTCACGCGCTCTACGAAGATCTCGAGGCATTGGTCGCGCGCGGGCTGCTTCCCTCCTACCCCATCCACACGCGCCCGCTCGTCCGCGCCGACGTCGCTAGCGCGCTGATCCAGGCGCGGGATCACGACTCCGCGATCGAATCGGACCTGCATTACCAGCGGCTGGCGCGGGAGCTGGCGCGCGAGTTCGCGGATCTGGGCTCCGCGGGCGCGGGCGAAACCGGGCCGCTCCTCGACGTCGGCGGGCGCGAACAGCGGTTCCGCATCGCGCTCGCGGGACACGCGCGCGGGGATTACGACGAGAAGCGCGCGATCCACTGGCGGCTTCGCGACGAGTCCTCCGTGGCCGCGCGCATGAGTCTAGAGCTTTGGCCCGGGTTCGGCGCCTATGAAGAAGTGGGCGTGACGCGCATCCGCGGCCAGCGCGAATTCATCGACGCGATCGCGCAGCACACCGACCTCGAGGCCACGGTCCTCCGCGGGGAGCTGACCGGGCGCGTGAAGGGGCTCACCGCGGCCCTGGGCTACGACAGCTTCCGCTGGGGTCCCGGGCGGCGGGGCACGCTCCTCTTATCCGACGCCGCGGGGCCCATGAGCTTCCTCCTCCTCCAGGGATCCGCGCGCGGCGACAAGGTCGGCGTGACCGCATCCGCCCTCAACGCGGTGATCTCCGCGGCGGATCACCACTACCTCGCGGCGCACCGGCTCGAGATCGAGGTCGCGCCGCGCTGGTCGTTGGGCCTCTGCGAGGCGGCGCGCTATTCCTCGGACGGTCTGGATCCGCTCTACGCCGTGGGGCTCTTGCCCTACACCGTGATCGAGCGGATCCGCATCCGCGAGGCCTCGAACGATTCCCTTCGCGCCCTCGAGCGCGCGAACGTGATGGCTTCGGCCGATCTCTCCTTCCGCGTGTCGCGCGGACTCACGCTCTATGGCGAGCTGCTCGTCGACGACTTCGCGACGAAAAGCTCCAGCATGCCGAACCGGATCGGGTATCAGATGGGGTTCCGGAGCGACCGTCCGTGGGGAGCCCACGCGGTGCACTTCCTCGGCGAGTACACGCGGGTCCGGAACTACACCTACAGCGTGTACTACGGCGAGGACTACATCTATCGTGGCCGGCCTCTCGGATACGCGCTCGGCCCCGACGCGGAGAATGTTTTCCTGGAATCAGCGTTCGATATCACGCGCGACTGGCAGCTCCGCTGGTCGGGCGATTTCACGAACCACGGCGAGGGCAGGCTGGGCGTTCCCTGGCTTCCCTCGCAGGGCGCGGTCTCCACGGTCGGGCTGTCGGGCGTGGTGGAGGAGCGCCGCGAGGTGTGGGGCGACGCGCGGTGGATGCCTCGCGACAACGTGGACGTCAGTGTCGGCGCGGGATTCCGGCGCGTGCGAAACGACGGAAACGTCGCGGGCGCGGACGTCGAAGCGTGGCTGGGGCGGTTCTCGGCGGACGTGAGGTACTAGCGGACGTGAGGTACTAGCGGACGTGAGGTACTAGCGGACGTGAGGTACTAGCGGACGTGAGGTACTAAGGGGGCTCCGTCAGGTGAGCGCCGGCGCCGCGGGGAACCAATGCCGCGTGCGATTGCAGGCTGAGCACACGGTGAGCATGACCGGCACTTCGACCAGCACCCCGACGACCGTGGCGAGCGCCGCGCCGGAATCCGGGCCAAAGAGCGTGATGGCCACGGCTACGGCTAGCTCGAAAAAATTGCTCGCACCGATGAGTGCTCCAGGCGCTGCGACGTTGTGCGGGACCCGGAAGAACCGCATGAGCGAGTACGTGAGCCCGGCGTTGAAGTACACCTGGATGAGGATCGGGATCGCGATGAGGAGCACGTGGACCCAGCGCCCGGTGATGTTGTTTGCCTGGAAGGCGAAGATGAGGATCAGGGTGGCGAGCAGCGCCAGGGTCGTGATCGGCTGGAAGAAAGTCAGGAAGCGGCCCTCGAACCACGCGCGCCCCTTCGTCCGCAGCAGAACGGCCCGGCTCAGGGACCCCAACGCCAGCGGAATGACGATGAACGCGACGACGCTGTAGAGCAGGACGTGGAATGGCACCCGCAGGCCGCTCGCACCGGCAACCAGCAGGCCCACGATAGGCGCAAAGAGCACGAGCATGATGAGGTCGTTGAGCGCGACCTGGACCAGGGTGTATGCCGGATCGCCGTCCGTGAGGTACGACCAGACGAACACCATCGCCGTGCATGGGGCGGCGGCCAGGATGATCGTGCCGGCGACATACTGGTCGGCGAGCTGCGGCCCGATGACCGGCAGGAAGAGGTGCTTGAAGAAGAGCCAGCCGAGCAAGGCCATCGAGAACGGCTTCACGAGCCAGTTGACGAAGAGTGTGATGAGAATGCCGTCGGGTCGGCGCCGCACGCCGGCGATGCTCGCAAAGTCGATCTTGAGCATCATCGGATAGATCATGAGCCAGATGAGGACCGCTATCGCCAGGTTGATCTGGCTTCCCTGCCCGAACTCGAGGCGCCGCACACCCGCCACGAAGCCCGGCAGGAACTTGCCGAGGAGCACTCCCAACACCATGCAGGCAGCCACCCACACGCTCAGGTACCGCTCGAAGAGGGCCAGGCGCCTGCGGCCGGGAGCTGAGGCAGTCATCGGAGCATTAGTTGCAGCGGCGCCGGCTGCGCGCTTGACGTCTCTGCCGGGGGACGAGCTTCGTCAGCCCGGCTGCCATCTCTCGCAGCGCGTCTTTCTCGAGCGCGTAGTACATCCAGCGCCCCTCGCGACGGTCGGTCACGAGTCTGGCCTCCTTCAGCGTCCTGAGGTGGAAGGACAACAAGGACTGGCCGACATCCAAAGCTTCGGTCAGTTCGCAGACGCAGTGCTCACCACCGCGGAGGAGCTCGAGGATCTGCAGGCGCGTCTCATCGGCGAGTGCGTGAAACTGCTCCGTTCGCGGAACCGTCCGACGCGCGCGAGTCGAAGTCATGGATCGAGAGATACATCAACAACCGTTGATGTGTCAAGCGGGCGATCAGCAGCGAGGCCCTTACTCTGGCGCGCTCCGCAGGGGCACGAAGGCGCTCCGGTCCCCTTCCCCGCGTCCTTCGGTCCTTGCGTGAGCTTCATCCCAGAAAATCTCCTGCGCCCGGATCGGGCGGCGCCCTCGCGCCCGCTTCACCAGCATCCCGTCCGAGCGCAGCTCTCGGGCCTTCACGTTGTCCGCGAAGAGCACGTCGAGGATGTGCGCGAGCCGCGCGCGCAATAGGGGATCCGAGATCGGAAACACCAGCTCCACGCGCCGGTCCAGGTTCCGCGGCATCCAGTCGGCGCTGCCGAGAAAAACCTCCATGTCGCCCCCGTTCCGGAACTCGAAGATGCGGCTGTGTTCGAGAAACCGGTCCACGATGGAGACCACGCGGATGTTTTCGCTCAAGCCCTTCACGCCGGGGCGAAGCACGCACGAGCCGCGCACGTTGAGTAAGATCTTCACGCCGGCGGCGGAGGCTTCGTACAGCGCGTCGATGATGGGCTTGTCCACGAGCGCGTTCATCTTGGCCCGGATCTGTCCCGGCTCCTCCGCCGTCGTCTTCTCGATCTCGCGGCGGATGAGATCCAGAAACCTACGTCGCAGGCCGAGCGGGGCCATGGAGATCATCCGCCACGGCAGAGGCTCCGAGTAGCCGGTCACCACGTTGAAGAACGCCGTCAAGTCGGCGCAGAGATCCTCGTTCGAGGTGAGAAGGCTCAGGTCGGAATAATCGAGCACCGTGCGCTCGTTGTAGTTGCCCGTTCCCACGTGCGCATACCGCTCGATCCCCCCGGCTCCCCGGCGCACGATCAGGAGCGCCTTCGCGTGCGTCTTCAGCCCCGCCAGGCCGTAGAGAACCTGCACGCCCGCGTCCTCGAGCCGCCGCGCCCAGTTCGCGTTCCGCTCCTCGTCGAACCGCGCCTGCAGCTCCAATAGCGCCGTCACCTGCTTTCCGTTTTCCGCCGCGCTTTCCAGCGCCCGGATCACCTCGGAGTTGGGCGCGGTGCGGTAGAGCACCTGCTTGATGGCGAGCACGGAAGGATCTTCCGACGCCAGCTTCAGGAGCCGGAGCACCGGCTCGAATGTTTCGTAGGGATGAACGAGCAGGAAGTCGCGCTCGGCGATCGCGTCCCAGAGCGCCACCCCGGGTGGGACCTCGGGCACGGGCTGAGGAGGCCATGGCGCGACGCGCGGCGCGGGGAGCGAAGGGACGCGCGCCAGCTCGATCAGGTATCTGAGATCCAACGGCCCCGGCACGCGATACACGCTCGACGGATCCAGCTCAAACGCGGCGATCAGACGGTCCGCGATCTCGGTGCTGGTCTTGGTCTCGATCTCGAGCCGGACCGGATCGCCGCTCCGGCGCTGCTTGAGCAGATTTTTGACCGCCTCGACGAGATCCTCCTCTTCCTGGTCGTCGGTCGCGAAATCGGCGTCGCGGGTGACACGGAAGAGCGCCGTGTCCCGAATCTCGTGGCCGGGGAAAAGATCCGCCAGGTGGCGGCGAACGACGTCCTCGAGGAGCGCGAAGCGGAACCCGCCTTTGCTCCCGACCTGGATCCAGCGCGTGTACTGCCGCGGAAGCTGGACCAAGGCGAATCGCTCCTCGGCTTCCACCCGCGCGAGCCGGACCGCGAAGCAGAGCGCGAAGTTCGTCACGTGCGGAAACGGGAGGCCGGGCTCGACCGCGGCGGGCGTCAGGATGGGCAGGATCTCGCGCGCGAAGAGCCGGTCCAGGAACGCGCGCTCCTTCGGCTCCAGGTCCTCCTCGCCCAAGAACTGAACACCGCTCGCCTCGAGCGCCGGGACGATCTCCCGCTGATAGGTCGCGTAGGCCACGCGCACGAGGCCGTGGGAGCGCTGGCGGACCTGGGCCAGCACCGCCGCGATGGATTCCTCTCCCGTGGCGGCCCGGTCCACGCCGGCCTCCACCGCCTCGCTCAGCCCCGAGACCCGGATCATGAAGAATTCGTCGAGGTTGGAGAAGAAGATGCCGAGAAATCGCGCCCGCTCGAGCACGGGGAGCGTGGCGTCCTGCGCCTCTTCGAGGACCCTCCCGTTGAATCCGAGCCAGGTGAGCGCCCGGCTCAGGTAGCGCGGCTCCCCCCCGGCGCCGTCCGTCACGTCACCTCCCGCAGCACCGGCTTCAACCCGAACACTTCCTCGAAGAGGCCGCTCTTCTGATCCAGCGTGAGACGCTCGAGCGCCACGTCCTCGGCCCCCTCGACGTCGATTCTTAGCTCTCCATCCTCGACCGTGATCTTCGGGTTCTGGATCCGCTGCCCGTGCGCCTTGTCCAGCGCGTCCGCCACGCGGAGGATGGCGCTCAGCCGGTTCACCGAGAGCCGGGCGGCCCGCGGCAGCGCCGCGTACGCGGGATGGTCGGACTGCGGCGCTCCCTTGCGGTGGTAGCGGGCCACGTTGGCCACGATCTCGAGGTCCATCTTCGACAGGCCGAAAACCTCGGAATTCACGAGGAGGTAATAGGCGTGGCGGTGGTGCCCGCGAGCCGCGACGTAATTTCCGATGTCGTGCACGATGGAAGCGACCTCGAGCAGGAGCCGCTCGGTGTCCCCCATGCCATGCTGCGCCTGGGTGGCTTCGAAAATGGTGCGGGCCAGCGCCGCGGTCTGGAGGCCGTGGCGCTCGTCGGCGTGATACTTCCGCGCCAAGTTCAGGGCCGCGGCGATCGTCTGTTCGGGGAAGAAAACGGTCGAGCCGGTCTGGATCGATTTAGCTATTTGTAAGATGAGCCCGTCGCGGATGCTCGCCCGAGCGACCAGGAGCCGGTCCACCGGGTTCATCCGGATCAGCTCCGCGTAGGCGAGGAACGCCGGCGCGAGCGCCTCCGCCTCGCCGGTGGTGATCGAGAAGGAGGCGGCCGCCTCCGCGGGGGTCATCGCGAGGATCTGGTCGGCCAGCGCTCTCAGGTCCTTCGCGGAGACGGCGGCCAGATCCCCCTCGCCCTTCAGCGCGCGCGCCGCGAAACGCGCTTCGGGCCCGATGGCGATCAGATTCGCGACCTTCTCGAAGGGAAGCGCGCGCTTCACGGCGTTCATCATCTCGCGGATGTTGTGCTGGATGAGGCGGGTCATCGCGCGCCGGTCGCCGCTCTCCGCGCGCAGAAGCTCGCGCATGCGGAGCGTGCCGAGATCGTACGTGAGCGATCCGGCCACCTCGCCACCGCGCACCAGAGCCCATTCGGTGGCGCCCGCGCCCAGCTCGAGCATCAGCGAGTCTTCGCGCGTGAACTCCGGCTGCGCGGCGAGCGCCCGCTGGACGGCCGCGAAGGTGAGCAGGGTCTCCTGCGAGCCCTCGATGACCTCGACCTCGATCCCGGTCGCGAGGAACACGCGGTCCACGAAAGTGTCGCGGTTGAGCGCGGACCGCACGGCGCTCGTCGCGACCGCGCGCGTGTGCGTCACCCCGTAGCCATCCATCATCGCGCGGTATTGCCGGAGGATGTTCACCGCCTTCTGGATGCTCGCCGCGGACAGAGTCCCGGTGCGGAAGGTCTCGCGACCGAGCGTCAGGGGCTTCTGAACGTCCTCGAGGATGCGCACCACGCCATCCGGCTTCAGCTCCGCAACCAGCATGCGCACGCCGCTCGAGCCTACGTCGATGACGGAGAGGACCGCCGGACCGCCCGCGGCGTATGCGGCCATCGCGGTCGAGCCGGAGGCGGAGACGGCTGGAGCCCCAGGCGCCGCCCCGGCCAACGGCGTCGGCTCAGCCACGGGTCTTGAGCACCGGTTTCAAGCCGAACTCCTCGTTGAAGAGGTCGCCGCCCTTCTCGCCGACGGACCACTCGTCGAGCGTGACGTCCCCGCGCGTGCGAGCCTTCAAGACAAGCTCCGAATCGCGCTTTTTCGCGGAGACGCCGACGACGCGCTGGCGATGGTCATGATCGAGCGCGTCCGCGAGCCTCAGAATCGAGGCCATCGCCCGCACGCGGTCGCGGGCCTTCTCGTTCAACTCCGCGTAGCACTCGTGGCTCGCGTCCGGCGGCGCCTTCCGGTGGTAGCGCGCCACGCACGCGACGACGTGAAGCTCTTCATCCGTCAATCCGAGAATGGGCGTCTCCGAGATGATGTAATAGGCGTGCCGGTGGTGTCCCCCCGCCGAGATGAAATTCCCGACCTCGTGCAGCAGACCCGCGATCTCGAGAAGGAGGCGGTCCCGCTTGCCCAGGCCGTGCACGGACTTGAGCTGATCGAAGAGGGAGAGGGCAAGCTCCGCGACGTGACGCGAATGCTTCGGATCGGTGTCGTATTTCCGCAAGAGCGCGCGGACCGCGTTCAGGGTCTGCGAGGATTCCAGCTTCTTCTGCCCCGACGCGCCCGCCGCGAGCGCCAGATCCAGGAGAACTCCGTCCACGAGCCCCACGAATGGAACGGTGATCTGCCTCGAGCGGGTCCGGGTGGCGACGTATTCGAAGATGGTCCCCGCGGGGACGATGACATCGGCGCGATCGGGACGCAGATCGTATTTCTTCACGCGCTCCTCGGCGGTCATCGTGGCCAGAGTCTCGAGATACTTTTTCAGGCGCGCGAGCGGGAGCGTCACCGGCTTTCGCTGGCTGTCGTCCTCGCCGTCGTCGTCCGAGTTCAAGGACGCGAGCGCTTCGATGTTGCCGCCGGTGCCGACGAGTCGTTTCACCGGGTGGCGGCGCAGAGACTCCAGCAGGGGAAACCGCGATGCGCGCACCGTCTCGCGCAGAATCCGGAGCCGCTCCGTTCCATTGGCCTTTGCTTTCGCGCCCCCGCTCACCTGCTCCAGCAACCGGACCGACCCCAGATCGTGCGACTCGACGAGGAGGATCTGACCGCGCTGGACCAGCGCCAGCTCGCTCGAGCCACCGCCGACGTCCAGGATGAGCGACGTGCCCCGAAGCCGGATCTTGGCCTGCACGGCGAGCGCGACCAGGCGCGCCTCCTCGGTTCCGGGAATCAGGTCGAGGTCGATTCCGGTCTCGGCGTGGACACGCTCCATGAACGCGGCGCGATTCTTCGCCTCCCGAGTCGCGCTGGTCGCGACGGCGCGGTGGAGCACGACGCCGTACTCCTCCATGCAGCTGCGAAAATCGCGAAAGGCGTCGAGCGCGGCCTCGAGGGTCCCGGGGGCGATCCGGCTGGTCTTGAACACGGACTCCCCAAGGCGGACGGGGACGCGCTTGCGCTCCAGAATCTTGTAGCGCGTGGGGCTCTTGAATTCGGCGATGGCCAGGCGCAAGGCGTTACTGCCGACGTCCATGCCGGCGCAGCGAATCGGAAACCGGGTCTTCGAGGACGGCATGGAATGTATCTTACGTCATATGTTACACTTTGGACATCTTTGGAGGTTGCGATGGAACTTCTTATCGTGCGCCATGCGATCGCCGTCGAGCACGGAGACCCAGCGTTCGAAAACGACGATGACCGGCCGCTCACGCCCGAGGGCATCCATAAATTCAGGCTCGCGGCGCGCGGGCTGAAGGAAGTCGCGCCGAAGCTGGATCGGATCGTCTCGAGCCCGCTCGTGCGGGCGCGCCAGACCGCCGAGATCCTGCGCGAGGTCGTCTCGCCGCATCGCAAGATCGACATCTGCGAGCACCTCGTATCCTCCGGAAACCACGCCGAACTCCTGGTCTATCTGAACCGGCTCGGCGCCGAGTCCGTCGCGCTCGTGGGCCATGAGCCCCACCTGAGCAGCTTCACCTCCCACCTTCTCTCCGGGAAGGACTCGGTCTCGTTCGTCGAGTACAAGAAGGGCGCCGCGGGTCTCGTGACCTTCTCGAACGGCGCCGCCGCGGGGACCGGCACCCTCGAGTGGCTGATCCAGCCCGGAGCGCTCCGCGACATCGGAGCCGCCTAGGCCCGGACGCGGCCCATGCTCGAGCGCGAAATCAAGTTTCGGATCGCCGAAGAACGGGACGCCGTCGCGGTGCGCAGCGCGATCGAGGATGCCGGCTTTCGGCTGGAGGCCGCGGACACCATCGTCCACGAGGACCGCTACCTCGACACCGACGACTGGACCCTCTACCGCGCCGGACTCGCCCTGCGACTGAGAAACGAGGGATCCCGCATAGAGCTTCAGGCGAAGTCGATCCGCTCCCAGAGCGACGTCGTTCTCGCGCGCACGGAGTGGACCCAAGAAGCGCCGGCAACCGATCCCCCATGGTCCGCGCTCCCGGACGGGCCGGTGGCCTTCCTCCTCAAGCCCCTGGCGAAGCTACGAGTCCTGGAGCACCTCGCGGTCCGCGTCCGCGTGAAGAGCGAGCGGGAGACGTTCCGGTGGCTGAGCGGGACGGAGGTGCTGGGCTCGGTCACGATGGATCGCGTGCTCCGGCCGGAATCCCAAAACGGCCATGTGAGCTACCGCGAGCTGGAGGTGGAAGCGCTCGAGGGCGCGGGCACGGCGCTCGAGGAGGTTCGGACGGCCGTGGAGCGGCGGCTGGACCTCCGCACCAGCGTCGAATCCAAGCTCGCGACGGCGATGGCGGCAGCGGGCCAGAAGCTGCCGGATCCGGCGGACCGGTCCCATGCGCTCTACGGGGGAGACCGGCTGGCGGACGTCGCGGCGAAGACACTGGGCCGCCACTTGGCGCTGATGTTCTGGAACGAACCCGGAACGCGCCTCAACCTCGATCCGAACTACCTCCACGACATGCGTGTCGCGACTCGGCGGCTGCGCACGGCCCTTCTCGTCTTCTCCATGGCGATCCCGGAGGACGCGCGTGAGGCTCTCGGACGCGAACTGCGTTGGATCGGCAGGGCCCTGGGACGTTGCCGCGACATCGACGTGGGGCTGAAGCGTGTCGCCGCAATGGCCACGAAAGCCCCGGAGCACGAGCGCGCGGCGCTCTACGTGTTCGCGCGGTACCTCGAGATCAGGAGGGCGCGCCGCCAGATGAGGCTGCTGGGGCGTCTCGACGCGAAACGCTTCGAGGCCTTCCGGGAGCGCGCGCGGAAGTGGATCGCCGGCGCGCCCGACCTCGGGGCGCCCGCAGAGGCGCCCGAGCCCCCGGGAGCGGCGGGCGCAGTCAACCCCGCGCTCGCCCCCGCCTACATGGTCGGCCCGCGGATCGTGGCCGAGTGGGACAACCGGATGCGCGCGGCGTGTCATGAGGCGGAGCGGAAGTCGACGCCGGCCAACGTGCACGCGCTCCGCATCGCCGTGAAGCACGCGCGGTACGCCGTGGAGTACTTCGCGGTGGCCGAGGGCCAGGGCGCCCGCCACCGGGCGAAGCAGCTCGCGCGGATCCAGGACAAGCTGGGCGAGCACCAGGACGCGGCCACGCTGCTCCGACACATGAGACGTTACGCCCGCACCATCCCCCGGCAGGACCGTCAGCTCCTGCTGGGCGCCCGCGGCGTCATGGACCGCCTCGAGCCCGAGGTCCGGATCACGCGCGGGGAGCTGCAAGAGCTGTGGGAGCTGGGCGCCGGAGCGGACGTCGCCTAAGACGTTGTTATTTAGTTGCTTGCATCCATCCGACGCGACTCTCCCTGCCTAGGGGCGCCCACTCCCTATATAATCGCGCCCCCAATGGAGACCCCCCTGAAAAGCCAGATTCGCGACCGGGCACAAGAAGGCGGCTCGTCCGTACTGGACTTGGCGGGGGTCCGCCGTCGCGAGCCCGAAGCGCTCGCGACACTCTTCGAGCAACATTTCGATCGCGTCTACGCGCTCGTCTACCGTCTTCTCGGCGACCGGCATTCGGCCCAGGACGCGACCCAGGAGGTATTCCTCAAGGTTCATCGCGCGGCCCACACGCTGGATCCGGGCCGGGACCCCGAGCCCTGGATCACGACCATCGCCTACAACGTGTGCCGCGACATCTGGAGGTCGGGCGCGTATCGGCTTTCGCGGCAGGCAATCTCGATCGACGACCCCGAGCACGGAGGCGCTGCCCTGGCCTCCCTGGGGGACGATCCGGAGCGCGCGCTCATCGCCGCCGAGCGGAGAGAGGTGGTCCAAAATGCCATCCGGCAGTTGCACGAGACCCTCCGCGAGGTGGTCGTGCTGCGCGAATATCAGGGGTTGGGCTATGAGCAGATTGCCTCGATGACGAAAACGACGCCGGTCGCCGCGCGGAAGCGCTACTCGCGCGCGCTGGCCGAGTTGGGGAAACTCCTGGAGAAGGCGACCCTATGACCAACGGCGCGGAATTCAGACCCCGGTCCGACGAAGCGGATGAGGCGGCGATCCTAGAGCAGCTCCAAAGCGCGCCCGTCCCGGTAGCGGAAGCCACGTTCCGCGAGCGACTCAAGCGCGAGTTCATCTCCGGGAGCTTCGCCGACCGCCCGGTCGTACTCTCGCTTCCGCCGATCCGCCGCAGGCGCCGCATGCGGTGGGCCGTCGGGCTGGCCGCCGCCGCCAGCGTCACCATCACCGCCGCGGCTTTCAATGAGGCGCCGCGCTGGACCGCGCTCCCCAGCGCGGGGACCGGGACGCTCACCGTGAACGGGGTGTCGTTCCCGGTCGGCAATTCCGAAGAGCTGACGCGCCGCCTGAGGCCCGGCTCCCGCGTTCTCCTCGAGAGCACGCAGGATCTGGACCTGGTCAGCTCAGGCCTGCTCGCCATGCAGCTCTCCCCGGGCACCGAGCTGGTCCTGCCCGCGCCGCCCGGCCGCTGGTTCGGCCGGGCGGGACGCGCGAGCGTGGACCGAGGCCTCCTGCGCGTCACCACCGGGCGCCGCTTCAGCGGAGCCCGCCTCGCGATCACGACCCCCGAGGCGACCGTTCGCGTGACCGGCACCACGCTGGCCGTCATCGCGGAGCCGACCGGCACGTGCGTGTGCGTGCTGGAGGGCACGGCCCACGTCCGTCCGCACCGGGGCGCCATGACGCGCGTGCACCCCGGCTCTCAATGCGAGGTGGCGCGGGGCGCCGCCACGTCGCGGATGCACGACATGCGTGAGGCCGAGCGCCCGAAGCTCCTGGACTTGAGGGACCGGCTGCAATCCGTGATGAACTAGGCGTAGACGCAGCCGAGGCGCCGCCGTATTGTGCCACGCGATGCGGCCTACCCCAGAGAAGACACGGCGGCTCCGCAAGTCGACGCACCTCTTCTGGGTCGCGCTCGCGTTTCTCCTGCCAATTCTCGCAGCCACTCCGCGTCCCGCGCTTGCGACCTACGATCCACTGGAAGAAATACCAGTCGAGAACCCGATCTATTCCGATCTCGAGTCGCTCGCTCTTCGCTTCGGCGCCGATGGATACCTGATCAACAGGCGCCCCTGGACGCGCGGCGAGGCCCTCGCGTATCTCGATGCTCTGAAGCTGCGCGAGCCTTCGGCGGCCGAGGACCCCTCGTTCGCCCGGATCGAGCGAGAGGTGTCCCCCGACGCCGAGGGCGCGCGACGGCCCGCGTGGGCGCGCGAGGAAGAAGATCGGCGCCTGGAGATCTCACCCTACGCGCAGGTGCTCTACCAGGAGGAC
>JBGPHU010000085.1:0-12383 GCA_041484545.1 Candidatus Eiseniibacteriota bacterium
CGATCAATCACGGACTCTCGACGGGGGCGCTCTTCTTGGCGGTCGGAATCCTCTACGAGCGCCGCCACACCCGCGAGATCTCCGACTTCGGCGGGCTCTCGGCCACGCTGCCCTGGTTCGCGGCGCTCTTCATGATCGCCTGTCTGTCCAGCATCGGGCTGCCGGGGCTGAACGGGTTCATCGGCGAATTCCTGATCCTCCTGGGGGCGTTCCGCGGAGAGGCGCCGTGGGGGCCGGTCGTGAGCGCCATCGCGGCGACGGGGGTGATCCTCGGCGCCATCTATATCCTGTGGATGTATCAGCGCGTGATGTTCGGCCCGATCACGAACGAGAAGAATCGCGGGCTTCCGGACATCTCCAAGCGCGAGTTCTGGACGCTCGCGCCGGTGATCCTCTTCATCATCTGGATCGGGGTCTACCCGAACACGTTCCTTCGTAAGCTCGACGTTTCCGTCGCGGAGCTTCTGGCTCGCGCCCAGGCGCACACCATCTCGATGCGTGGGTCGCCGATCTTCCTCCCCGCGGCCGGCGCGCCCGCGCCCGCGGCCGATGCGGCGCAGGCGGCCGAAGAGGGGACGCGATGAGCCCGCTCGTCCAGGTGAACGCTCCGCTGGGGATGATCCAGCCGCTCCTCATCGTGTGCGGCGTGGGCTTCCTCATCCTGATCGCGGACCTCATCCTGCCGCACAGCCGGAAGCACTGGACCGCCTACCTCGCGCTGGCAGGGGTCGCGTGGGCCTTCGCGGTCACGCTGGCGCAGTGGGGGCAGGAGCAGCACGGCTACGCCGACATGATCGTGCTCGACGATCTTTCGACGCTCTTCAACCTGCTCTTCCTCGCGAGCACGTTCGTCACCATTCTCCTGTCCGAGCCGTTCCTGCGTTCCGAGAAGGTGGAGCAGGGGGAGTACTACGCGCTCATCCTTTTCTGCACCTCGGGAATGATGCTCCTCGCCTCCGCGCTCGATCTGATCACTCTGTTCCTGGGCATCGAGGTGCTCTCGATCTCGCTCTACATCCTGGCCGGGTACCGGCGCGATTCGGATGCCAGCAACGAAGCCGCCATGAAGTACTTCCTCCTGGGCGCCTTCGCCTCGGCCATCCTTCTTTACGGTATCGCGCTCACCTATGGCGCGACCGGCACGACGAGCCTCGGCCGGATCGCCGACGCGCTGACGAACGCCGAATCCGCGTTCCCCGCGGGACTTTTGCTGGCCGGCATGGCCATGATCCTGATCGGGTTCGCCTTCAAGGTGGCGCTGGTGCCGTTCCACATGTGGACCCCCGACGTGTACGAGGGGGCCCCCACGCCCATCACGGCCTTCATGTCGACCGGGCCCAAGGCCGCCGCGTTCGCGGCCTTCCTGCGCACCTTCTTCGTGGCCTTCGGGCCGATCCACGGCGACTGGAACATGCTCCTCTCGGTCCTTGCCGCGCTCACGATGACGGTCGGGAACGTCGCCGCCATCGCGCAGACGAACGTGAAGCGGATGCTCGCCTATTCGAGCATCGCGCACTCGGGGTACGTGCTCATCGGGCTCGTCGCGGGAGGGCCCGCGGGCGCCGCCGGCGCCGTCTTCTACCTGATCGCCTATACGGCGATGAACCTCGGCGCCTTCGCGGTGGTGATCCTGCTCGAGCACAAGGGGGGGGGAGGCGACGAGCTGCGCGACTACGCGGGCGTGGGCTTCCGCTACCCGCTGATCGGAGCCGCGCTCTCGCTTTTCATGATCTCCTTGTCGGGCATCCCTCCCACAGTTGGATTCGTCGGAAAGCTGTTTCTCTTCGGCTCGGCCGTGAACACCGGGCACATCTGGCTCGCGGTCATCGCCGTGCTGAACAGCGCAATCTCGGTCTTCTACTACCTGCGCCTTCTGGTCCTCATGTACATGCGGGAGCCCGGCGAGGTGCTGCCGCCGATCCGCGTCCCCGCGGCCATCGGCCTGGCACTCCTCGTCACAGCGCTCGCCACGCTGGGCTTCGGAGTGTTCCCCGGGCACTGGATCGAGGCGGCAAAGCAGGGAGTCCGAGCCTTGTTCTAGTAGTATTGCCCTGGGGGATACGATGGATCTCGAACTTACCGCCAGAGAGACGCTGGACGAAGCCATCGCCGGACTGTCCGAGAGCAACTATCTCGAACGACTCGAGAAGACTTACCGGGGCCCTGGGGAAGAGACTCGGGGCGCAGCGCGCGTAGCGCCCGCGAGGTCATGCCTCCGGTCCTGACGGTGAACGTGGGCAGCTCCTCCATCCGTCTGAACGCGGTTAGCGTCGCCGCGGGCGGGTCGAAGACGGTCGCGACATTCCATGCCGCGAGAGTGAGCGCCCCAACCACGCCCGCTCCGCGCGATCAGCTCGCCCTAATCCTCGCCGCGTGGAACCTGGGAACGCCCTCCGCCGTCGCCCATCGGATCGTCCACGGAGGATCCAAGCTCGTCCGCTCCTGCCTCATCGATCAGGCCGTGGAGGCTGAGATCGAGCGATTGTCGCCACTGGCGCCCCTTCACAATCCGCCAGCGCTGGAATGGGTGCGCGCTTGCCGCGATTTCTTCGGACCTAACGTGCCTCAGGTCGGCGTCTTCGATACGGCCTTCTTCGTGGGGCTTCCCGAGGTGGCGGCGACGTACGCGCTCCCGCTCTCCCTCGATCGCAGGCTCGGGCTGAAGCGCTACGGATTCCACGGGATCGCGCATCAGGCCATGGAGCGCCGCTGGCGGGCGATCGAGACCCGGCGGGCCGAAGCCACGCGCGTCATCTCCTTCCATCTCGGCGCCGGCTGCTCCGCGGCGGCGGTCCGGGAAGGACGGCCGGTCGATACCTCGATGGGATTTTCGCCCCTCGAGGGTCTGGTCATGGCAACGCGCTCCGGCGATCTGGACCCCGGGCTCCTGCTCTATCTCGCGCGAGCGGAGGGGATGACTCCGGAGCGGCTCGAGGGTCTCCTCAACGAGGAATCCGGTCTCCTGGGGCTATCGGGAATGAGCGGCGACATGCGCGTTCTGCTCGACTCGGACCGGGAGGAGGCCCGGCGAGCCGTGGCCGTGTACGCCTACCGCGCGCGAAAGTATCTGGGCGGCTACCTCGCGGTCCTGGGCGGAGCCGACGCGATTCTCTTCGGTGGCGGCGTCGGCGAGAACGCTCCCGCGATACGTGAGATGATCCTGGCGGACATGGACTGGGCGGGAGTGACGCTGGATCGCGCGAAGAACCGCGCCGCGGTGGGCCGGGAAGCCAGGATCGATTCGCGATCCGGAGGACCCGAAGTGTGGGCCGTGCCGGTCGATGAGGCCACGAATCAGGCGGAGGAAGCGGTGGCGGTGCTCGCGCGGGACCTGCCGAAGAGGGGGAAGAGAGAGACATGAGCGCCTTGGAAGCCTCCGGCAGGGCCGGGGACACGTCCGTGTCTACCTCCCTGTCTACCGAGGAGCTGGCTCGGATCGATGCCTACTGGCGGGCGGCGAATTATCTCTCGGTGGGCCAGATCTACCTCCTCGGCAATCCGCTTCTGCGAGAGCCCCTCGAAATCGGGCACGTGAAGCCGCGCCTTCTCGGACACTGGGGTACGACTCCAGGACTCAACCTCGTCTACGCGCATCTGAATCGCCTGATCCGAGAATGGGACCTGAACGCGATCCTCATCGCGGGCCCGGGACACGGCGGCCCCGCGCTGGCGGCCAATACCTGGCTCGAGGGGACCGCGGGCGAGCTGGAGCGCGATCTGTCCCGTGACGCCGAGGGAATGAAGCGCCTGTTCCGGCGATTCTCGTTCCCCGGTGGAATCGGGAGTCACGCGACTCCGGAGATTCCCGGCTCGATCCATGAAGGAGGCGAGCTGGGCTACTCCCTCGCCCACGCCTACGGCGCGGCGTTCGACAACCCCGACCTTCTCGCCGTCTGCGTCGTGGGAGACGGTGAGGCGGAGACGGGCCCTCTCGCGACCGCCTGGCATTCGAACAAGTTCCTGAACCCCGCGCGGGACGGGGCGGTCCTGCCCATCCTTCACCTGAATGGCTACAAGATCGCCAATCCGACCGTTCTGGCGCGCATTGGGCGAAACGAGCTTCAGGAGCTGCTCTCGGGCTATGGGCACAAGCCTCATTTCGTGGAAGGCGACGATCCCGCACTCGTGCACCAGGCCATGGCCGCGACTCTGAATCGCGTCGTCCTCGAGATCCGGGACGCGCAGGCGGCCGCGCGCGGGGGAACCGGGACGTCGCGTCCGCGCTGGCCGATGATCGTGCTGCGCACGCCGAAGGGATGGACCGGGCCCAAGTTCGTCGACGGCAAGAAGACCGAAGGCTCCTGGCGCTCGCATCAGGTTCCGCTCGCGGATCTGGCCGGGAAACCGGAGCACCTGGAATTGCTCGAGCGATGGATGAAGAGCTACCGGCCGGAGGAGCTTTTCGACGAGAAGGGCTCGCCGGTGGCGGATCTAGAGGCGCTTGTGCCGATGGGGGATCGCCGCCTGGGAGCGAACCCGCACGCGAATGGGGGGAGGGTCCTCCGAGACCTGGCCCTTCCCGATCATCGAACGTACGCGGTGGCGCTCCCGGCCCCGGGCGCCGCCGCGGCGGAGGCCACCCGGGTCGCCGGAGGCTACTTGCGCGACGTCATGGCCCTGAACCTCGAGTCACACAACTTCCGCGTCGTGGGGCCGGACGAGACTGCGTCCAATCGGCTGGGCGCGCTCTTCGAGACCACCGACCGCGCCTGGATGGCGGAGCGTCTGCCGGATGACGACCATCTCGGCCCGAACGGGCGCGTCATGGAGATCCTCTCCGAGCACACGTGCCAGGGTTGGCTGGAGGGTTATCTCCTCACCGGCCGCCACGGTCTCTTTTCATGCTACGAGGCCTTCATCCACATCGTGGACTCCATGTTCAACCAGCACGCCAAATGGCTGAAGGTGTGCCGCGAGGTCCCGTGGCGGAAGCCCATCGCCTCCCTGAACTATCTCCTCACGTCCCACGTCTGGCGGCAGGACCACAACGGGTTCTCGCACCAGGATCCCGGTTTCATCGATCTCGTGGTGAACAAGAAGGCGGAGGTCATCCGCGTCTACCTGCCGCCGGACGCGAACACCCTGCTCAGCGTGATGGACCACTGCCTTCGGTCGCGCAATTACGTGAACGTCATCATCGCGGGGAAGCAGAACCAGGCGCAGTGGCTCGACATGGACGCGGCGAGCCGCCATTGCGCGGCGGGAGCCGGCGTCTGGGAATGGGCAAGTCAGGGCTCGGGCGATCCGGATCTGGTCATGGGGTGCTGCGGCGACGTGCCGACGCTCGAGACCCTCGCTGCCGTCGACATCCTTCGCCGCCGGGCGCCGGAGCTCAAGGTGCGGGTCGTGAACGTCGTGGACCTCATGGCCCTCCAGCCCCCGGAAGAGCATCCGCACGGCCTGACGGACGAGGACTTCGACGCTCTGTTCACGAAGGACCGGCCGATCCTCTTCGCGTTCCACGGATATCCCTGGCTCATCCACCGGCTCACCTACCGCCGCGGGAACCACGGGAACCTCCACGTGCGGGGATACAAGGAGGAGGGGACCACGACGACGCCGTTCGACATGGCGGTGCGGAACGAGATCGACCGGTTCCATCTCGTGTGCGACGTGGTGAAACGGGTTCCTTCCATGCGATCCGGCTCCGACCTCGAGGCCTTCGCGCGCGCCAAGCTGACGGAGCACGACGGTTACATCAGGGAGCACGGCGACGACATGCCCGAGATACGCCAGTGGGCGTGGCCGGGCGGCGTGAGCGCTACCGAGCTACCTTGACCGGATACGCTTCGAGCGCGCCGCGGAGGATGTCCATCGACTTCCGGAGCGAGTCCGTCTCGAGCACATAGGCGAAGCGGATTTCGTTCTTTCCGCGGCCGGGGGTGGCGTAGAAGCCGTCTCCCGGAGCGACCACGACGGTGGCGTTCCCCTTCCGGTACTCCTTCAGCATCCAGATCACGAAATCTTCCGCGTCGGCGACGGGCAGCTCCGCCATGAGGTAGAAGGCCCCCTCGGGCTTCCGCGCGAAGGCGCCCGGGATCGCGGCGAGTCCTTCGAGCACGAGGTCCCGGCGCTTCCGGTATTCGGCCACCACGCCCTGCGTGTAGGAAGCGGGCACCTGATCCAGCACCGCGCCCGCCCACTGGCCCAGGGTCGGAGGGCTGAGGCGCGCCTGCGCGAACTTCAGGGCCGCCTCGCGAACGCCGGCGTTCTTCGTGACCAGGGTCCCCACGCGCGCGCCGCACATGTTGAGACGCTTCGAGATCGAGTCCACGAGCACCGTGCGGTCCGCGACGGCGGGCCGCGTCATCGGGCTTTCGTGCTTCGTGCCGTCGTAGATGAACTCGCGATAAGCCTCGTCCGTGATGATCCAGAGGTCCAGCCGCTTCGCCAGATCGCAGATCGCGTCCACTTCCGCCGCGGTGTAGGCGGTGCCGGTGGGGTTCGAGGGCGCGCACAGGAGGATGCCCTTGGTGCGCGGTCCGACCGCGCGCTCGATCGCTTCGATCGGCGGCAGGTGATACCCCGTCCGCGCGTCGCAGGGCACGGGTTTCACTTCCACGCCTGCCAGGAGCGCCATCGTCGCGTAGTTGGTGTAGAAGGGCTCGAAGAGGATCACCTCGTCGCCGGGATTGAAGAGCGCCCAGAAGGCGAACTGGAGCGCCTCGCTCCCGCCCACCGTGGTGATCATCTCCGTGGGCTTCACCTCGAGGCCGTGCTGCGCGTAATAGCGCGACATGCCCTCGACGAATTCCGGGATGCCCGCGGACGGGCTGTACGGGATGTATTTCCCGGGATACGTCCGCAAACGCTCCATCACGATCTCGGGCGTGGGGACGTCGGGCTGGCCGATGTTCAGGTAGTAGACCTTGGCGCCGCTTCGCACCGCCGCGTCGGCATAGGGGGCCAAACGCCGGATGGGGGATGCTTGCGCCTTCGCACCTCGCGTGGAGACGTTCATCGTAAGCCTTTCTCTCCCGTGTAGGGAGTCGTCACGATCTGACGCACGAGCTTCACGGTCTGCTCGAGATCGCTCGCGTTCACCAGCACCCGCGGGCCGCCCGTCTTTCGCGCCGGGATTGCCACGAGCGCGGTCGGGACGCCCGAGCGCGCCGCGCGCACCGCGCGGGCGTCGCTTCCGCCCGACTCGCGGATGAGCCACTGGTGCGGCACGCGGGCCGCCTTCGCCGCGCGCTTCGCGAGGTCCAAGGCCGCCGGGTGGGGAAGGTACCCCTCTTCCTTGAGCACGAGACACGGCCCTTTGCCGAGCGCGATGTCACCGCTCCGTGATTCTCCCACGAACGCCACGTCCAGGACCACCGCCACGTCGGGATCGATGCCGAAGGCGCTCGTCGCCGCACCGCGCGCCCCGAGATCCGATTGCGCGCTGAACACAACGTGGAGATCGCTCCGGAGGCCGCGCGCGCCACGCAGCGCCGCCACCAGCGCCGCGCATCCGGCGCGATTGTCGAGATTCCCGCCGCACCAGAGGTCGCCCAGCTTCTCGGCGCGGTCCTCGAGCGCGCCCACGGTGCCGACGGCGATCCGCTTCGGCGCCCGCTTCGCCCCGAGGCCGGTTTCCAGGTAGAGCGTCTCGGCTTCGATCTCGCGGCTGTCCTTGGATTCCTTGGGGCGGTCCCACCCGACGACGCCGCGCGAGGCCCCTTCGTTTCCGTTCAGGCTCACGACGGCTCCGATCCAGTCCGCCGCCGTCATGGGGCCCAGGATGGTGAGCCGCGCGAGCCCCGCCGCGTCCACGCGCGTGACAATGATCCCGGGCGCGTCCATGTGCGCCGTGAGCAGGAGCCTCGGTCCTTTCCCGCCGACGTGGAGGTGCACGTTCCCGAGGGCGTCCTCGCGCACGGCGCCCAGTCCTCGGATGGCGCGCTTGAGCGCCGAGCGGATCCCGGCCTCCCGCCCCGGGGGACCATAGGCTTCGCTCAGCGTGGGAAGCAGCGAATCGAGCTCTGAATCGCGGGCGCTCACGTCCACTCCTTTCGCAGGGTCTCCAGCGTATGCCAGATCAGGGTGACCGCCCGCTGTGCGTCGCGCACGTCGAGATAGGCGGCCGGAGCATGGATGTAGCGGCAGACGACCGAGACGACGGCCGAAGGCACTCCCGATCCCGAGACGGCGATCCGTCCGGCGTCGGTGCCGCCCACGCCCGGACGCTTCCACTGCGTGGGGACGCGGTGGCGTTTCGCGGTGTCCTCGATCGCGTCGAGGAGCCGCGCGTGGACCATCAGCGAACGGTCCTGCACGGTGAGCGCGGGCCCGCGCCCCATGTAGGGGTACTGCTCGTCGGGAGGGGCGCCGGGCGCCTCGCCGGACGCGGTGCCCTCCAGCACGATCGCGAGGTCGGGCTGGACGCGGCGGGCCGCGGCGGCCGCGCCGCGGAGCCCCACTTCCTCCTGGACGCTCCAGACCGCGGTCACGGGCAGAGGAGGGCGGCGCTGGATGACGCTCGCCAGGACGGCGCATCCGGCGCGGTCGTCGAAGGCCTTCCCCTTGCGCGTCGTTCCCCATGCCTCGTACGTCGTGTCGAACACGGCGTACGATCCGACGGGGACACGCTCCTCGGCTTCCTCGCGCGATCGGGCGCCGATGTCCAGGTAGAGATCGTCCGCGGGGGTCACCTTGTCGCGCTCCGCGCGCGGCACGAGATGCGGAGGAAGGGATCCCACGACGCCGCGGATCCCCGTCAGACCGATCCGGAAGACCTGTCCGGGAAGGATGCGCGGGTCGATTCCGCCCACGCGCCGGAACCTGAGCCGGCCCTCCTTCTCGACCGCGGTCACCATGAGCCCCACTTCATCCATGTGCGCGCAGAGCATCACGTGCGGCCCCTTCGCGCGCGCGGCGCGGCCCGCGCGCGAGCCGCGCGAAGGCGGCTCGATGCGGGCCACGAGGCTTCCCATGGGATCCACCTGGAGCGAATCTACCTTGTCGCGCGCGTATTCCGCGAGGATGGCGCGGACCGCCTCCTCGCCGCCGCTCACGCCCGGCGCGTTCGAGATGGTCTCGAGGATGTCCTCGCGGAAAGCGGGCGCCCCGTTCGCGCTCACTTCAGCACCTCCACGGATCGCCACGCGGGTGACAGCTCTGAAAGGTAGTGCGCGAGGAGGTGCGCGCAGCGGTCCACGTCACGCGGCTCGACGGTCTCCACGCCGGTGTGCATGTAGCGGCAGGGAATGCCGATGACCGCGGTGGGGACGCCCTCGCTCGCGATCTGGATATCCATCGCGTCCGTGCCCGAGCCGGTGGGGCAGGGTTCCACGCGATACGGCATCGAGAGCGCTTTTGCGGAGCGCTTGAGATCCTCGAGGATCAAGGGGTGGATGTTGGCGCCGATGGAGAGCGCGGGCCCGCTCCCGAGCGGGACCGTGTCGCCCTCGCGCGCGCCGGGCATGTCGCCGTGGCTCACGTCGATCGCGATCCCGAGATCGGGCGCGAGATTCTCGGCCGCCGTGCGCGCGCCGAGGCAGATGACCCCGAACTCCTCCTCGACGGTGGCGACGGCGATCACGTCCCACGCGGGGCGCTTGGAGCGCAACAGCTCGAGGGTGCGGAGCATCACGACCACGCCGGCGCGGTCGTCCATTCCGGGCGCCGCGATGCGATCGCCGAGCAGCTCGACCGGCGGCTGTCGCAGCGTCACCATGGTTCCGATCGCGACCTTGCGCTTCACCTCACGCTCGGGACGCCCGGTGTCCAGGTAGAGCTCCTCGATCGGGATGGTTCGCTCGGCCTCGCCACGCTTCTGCAGATGCGGCGGGCGCGTCGCGAAGATCGCCGTCATCGGGGGATTCGAATGGACGGTCACCTCTCTCCCGGGGAGGGTCCGGCTGTCGAACCCGCCGACCTCGGTCAGCCTGAGGAATCCGCCCGGCTCGATGCCGCGCACCAAGAATCCGATCTTGTCCATGTGAGCGGCGAGGAGCGCTCTGGGGCGGGGCGCCTTCCCGGTGCCATCGATCCATGCATACACGCTGCCCATCCGGTCGCGCTCGACCCGGTCGGCGACCGCGCGGAAGGCCTTCACCAGCTCACGCGCGGTGGCTTCTTCATGTCCCGGGACGCCGGGGAGCGAGGTGATGTAGCGAAGCCAATCCGCGCAACTCCGATCGCTGTTCAAAGCCATAGCTCCGTAATTTAGTGCAACCGGACCGCTTAGGGCAAATGTAAACTCCGCGGTCCGATGGCTCCCCTCCGAATCGCCATGGCGCTGCCTCACCTCGGCGTGTACGGCGGCATCCGCCGCTTCCTCGAGCTGGGGGAGGTCTGGACCCGCCGCGGCCACGAAGTCGCGATCCTGATCCCGGATCGCGCGGACGCGCATCCCTGGGTGCCTTTCTCCGGAGCGATTCTGCCGCTCGCGGAGCTTCCGCTGGGCGCATGGGACGCGATGATCTCGCCGGATCCGGAGCTGTTTCTCGGCTGCCGCGCGCCTGGCGCGCTCCGCGTCTACTACTCGGTGCTGGAGAAGGCGCCGAAGGAGGACCGGGCGATCCGCGCCGCGGATCTCGTGCTCGCGAACTCGGCCGGGATGCTCCGCTATCTCGCCCGGAAAGGCGTCACGGCCGCGGACGCGGCCGGAGGGGTCAACGTCGGGTGGTTTCGTCCGCCCGAGCCGGACCCCCGCGCCTCAGGCGAGCGCCGGGCTCCCGTCCGGGCGCTCCTCTACGGCCGGCTCTCGCGGCGGCGGAAGGGGACCTGGTTGGCGGCCCGCGCGATCGAGCGCGCCTCGGCCGCCACCGGCGTGCCGGTATCGCTGACGCTCTTCGACGCGCCCCCCGACGGAGCTTCGCCCTCGCTGCCCGGGAGGCTCCGCATCCCGCATCGGTGGGTCCTGAATCCCACGCAGCGGGATCTCGCGGACCTCTACCGCGAGTCGGACCTCTTCGTGAGCGCGGAGCGGCGCGCGGGATGGTGCAACACGGCCGCCGAGGCGATGGCTTGCGGCGCCGCCGTCGTATGCACCGCGAGCGGCACCCGGGATTTCGCGATCGACGGCGTCACCGCGGCGGTATCCCGGTGGCGCTGGTCGTGGGCGCTGTCCCGCGCGATCGAGCCTCTGCTGCGCGATCCGGGGCGGCGTCGCGCGCTCGCGACGAAGGGAACCGCCAAGATCCAGGAATACTCGTGGGAACGCACGGCGGACCGGATCGATCGCGCCCTGGCGGCGCGCATGGGAGGACTGGCGCATGGCCGGGACAAAGCCCAGGCGGCGCGGTAAGCGCGCGGCCGCCAAGCACCAGAGCGCCGGATTGCTGTTCCACGGCGGGCGAATCCTCGACGCGCGCCGCGCCGTGCCGCCGCCGCGGGCTCGCGGCCGCGCCGGCTCCGGCCGCTCCACCGGCCCGCGCGAGAGCTACCCTGAGGCTGTCCTCGTGCGGGGCGATCGCATCGAAGCGGTGGGTTCGCTCGAGCGCCTTCGCTCCCGCGCGGGACGCGGCGTTCGCTCGGTGAACCTGCGCGGAGGCACGCTCACGCCGGGGTTCGTGGATGCCCACATCCACCTTCTCACCTGGATCCGCGCGAGCCGCGACGTCTGGCTCGCCGCGCAGACCAGGGACGCCCTGGACGAGGCGATCCGAGCCGCGCGCGCCCGCGCCGGGGACGGCGACTGGATCACGATCCGGGGCTGGGTCCCCCGCGAGTGGCCGAGCGAGCTCCGGCGCGCCGCCACCCTCGACCGCGCTCTCGCCGACCGCCCGCTTCTCCTCTACGCCGTTGACGGCCATTCGGCCTGGGGGAACAGCGCGGTTCTCAAGATTGCCGGCATCGGCCCGCACACGCCGGATCCCGCCGGAGGCGTCGTGGATCGGGACCCCGCGGGAGTCCCGACTGGCATCCTGATCGAGCACGCGGCATCCCTGATCCGTCCCCATGTTCCGCGCCGCCGCAGGCCTGCCGAGGACTTGGCGGACGCCGTTCGGAAGGCCCATTCCCTGGGGATCACGGGCGCTCACGATTTCGACCGGACCGACATCTGGGCGGCCGCGCAGGAGTTGAGCGGGAGCGACCGCCTCCCATTCCGTCTCCTCCTCTCGGTCCCGGCGGCGAAACTCGACGCGGCGGAAACGCTGGAGCTCAAGAGCGGGTGGGGGAACGAGCACGTGCGGGTCGGCCCCGTGAAGTTCTTCGCGGACGGGACGCTCGGATCGGGAACCGCGCTCCTCGAGGAGGAGTATGAAGATGACACGAGCACGGGTGTCGAGATCATGTCGCGGATCGAGCTTACGGATCGATGCGCGCTCGCCCGGAGGGCCGGCCTCACGGTCGCGATCCACGCGATCGGGGACAGGGCCGTGAGGCAGGCGCTCGATGCGATCGAGGGCTCCATGCGGCAGGGGGGCCCCTTTCCGGTTCCACCACGGATC
>JBGPHU010000086.1:0-12372 GCA_041484545.1 Candidatus Eiseniibacteriota bacterium
AACATCCACCTGGTCGCCGGAACATTGGAGCCCACGGGGACCTCATCGGCTTCGGTGAGCGCCACGGACGGCACGGCCACGGACACGAAGTCTCTCACCGTCACGGTCACCACGGTGAACCACGCTCCGACCCTCACGCAGCCGGCCGACATGACGGTGAATGAGGGGACGACGGCGGACCAGACGCTGAACGCGACCGATCCGGACGGGGATGCCTTGAGCTTCACGAAGGTGGGGGGGCCGGCGTTCATGACAGTGGGCACCCTGACCTCGACGACCGGCAATGTGCACCTGGCGCCGAGCTTCGCCGACGCGGGGACCTACACGGGGACGGTTCGCGCGAGCGACGGCACCCTGGGCGATGAGAAGTCGTTCAAGATCACAGTGAACAACGTGAACCGCGCGCCGGTCGCGGACGCGGGCGGACCGTATTCGGGCGTGGTTGGGGTCGCCGTCAACTTCGACGGGACCGCCTCGTCCGATCCGGACGGGAACACGCTCACCTACGCCTGGGACTTCGACGCGACCGACGGGATCACGGTGGATGCCACGGGCGCGACGCCGTCGCACACCTATAGCGCCGTGGCCGCCTACACGGTGACCCTGACCGTGACGGACGACTACGTGCCGTCGGCCAGCAACACCGATACGGCGATCGCAACCATCACGGAGTCGACCGGATTCCAGGCGACCGCCTTCATCGACGGTGGAGATCGCATCATCCGGCTCAACTCGTCCAGGCCGTTCTGGTGTGTCGAGCTGAAGCCCTCCGCCCATTCCTTCCAGTTGACCGACATCATTGTCTCGACGATCCTCGCGACCTACAACGGGACGTCGATCCACGCAATCGGCACCGCCCGAGTCGTGTTCGATGATTGCGTCGCGCGGCTCAAGGTCTGCTTCACGAAGGATCAGCTGCGCGTGCTGTTCGCGAGCCTTCCCAACGGACGGCAGTCGGTGAGCGTGGCCATCACGGGGGATCTGGCAGGCGGAGGCTCCTTCCACGCGAGCGTCGACGTCGTGGTGGTGAAGGGCGGCTCGGGAGAACTCGCGAAGGAATACGACGGCGAGGGCAGGGGACACGGGTTCTCGCACGCGAGCCCCAACCCCTTCAATCCGAGCACGGTCATCAGCTTCGAGCTGAGCAAGCCGGGCAGCGTGAGGCTCAACGTGTACGACGTCTCCGGACGCCTCGTGAAGACGCTCGCCGATCAGGTGATGGAGAGCGGAACGCACAACGTCGGCTGGGACGGGACCTCGCGCAATGGAACGCGGGTGGCCTCGGGCGTGTACTTCTACGTCCTCGAGAGCCCCGAGCGCACGGTGAAGAGCCAGTTGGTGGTCGCGAAGTAAGCGGCTCCCGAAGCTAGCGGCAGAGCGGGGCGGCCCTCATGGGTCGCCCCGTTTCGTTTCCGGGCGGCCCTGAGCCGGGCGGCCATCCGCGGAGCGGCTCTCCGCCGGGCGGCCCTCCGCCGCGCGGACCAGCGTGAGGAGCGCCGACTGGAGGGGCGCTTCGACGCTGGCGCTTAGCGCGAGGCGGACGATCGCGCCGGTGATTTCCTCGATCTCGGTGCGTCGGCCTCGGGAGAGGTCCTCGCGCATCGACGAGAGATTTCCGGCCGTCTCGCGGAGGATGGCGCGCAGAGCCTCCTCGGGATCGAAATCGGGATCCACGATGCCGAGCGCCGTCCCGACGCGGGTGGCCTCCCGCGCCGCGCGCCGCGCGATCTCGAAGAGGCCCGGCTCCTGCGCGAGGGCGCCGTTCATGCAATGGGCGATGGCGGTGACCGGGTTGACCGCGGAGTTCAGCACCAGCTTCTGCCAGAGGACCCGGCGCGCGTCGGGCCGCGCCTCGGCGAGGAGGTCCGTGGAGCGCAGAATCGCGGCGGCGCGCTCCGCGGCGGCCAGGTCCCGCGGCCGCCACGGAGCGATCACGGTCGTGCCGCGCTCGGTCGCATGAAGGAGCCCCCGGTCGTCCAGGTAGGCTCCGAGTGAGGTGGCGCCCGCAAGCAGCGGGAGCCGCGGGAGCGCCTCGTCCAGCACTTCCATGTTCCCCCAGCCGTTCTGCAGGGAGCAGACCGAGGTCTTCTTGAGGCTGAGCCCGGCCAGGGAGCGGGCGACGTCACTCGTGTGGAAGGCCTTCACACAGAGGAATACGAGATCGGTTCCGGCGAGGGCCCCGAAGTCGGAGCCCAGGCGGATCGAGGGATGGTCGCGCCTCAGGGTCTCGTGCCGCGATCCTCCCGAGCGGGTCACGACGCGCACGTCGGCCCCCTTGGCGAGGAAGCGGTTCGCGAGCAAGGTCCCCAGCGCTCCGCCGCCCACGATTCCGATCGAATCCGCCATCGACGTTCCTCCTGCGGGCCGCGTCGTGCGCAGAGGCAGCGCCCGAGCGGAGCGCGCCTTGACACTCTCCGGAGGCGCAGTCTACACTCCGCGTGTCTCAATCCTCCAATGGAACCTCGGCAAAACCCCGACCCCGACAAAGTGACGTGAACCGGATCCGCGGCGTGATCTTCGATTATGGCAACACGCTCGTGCGCCTGGACCCCGCGTTCCACACGACGCGGACCGACTACGCCGACGTGGTCGCGGGGCCCGGATCGGAGCGGCTCGCCGCGCATCTTGTCCGCGCGGGCCTCCTCGACGGCGGGCGCGTCGCGGGGTTCGTGGAGCGCTTTCTCCTCGTGCGGGAGCGGAATCGCCTGATGGCGGAGAGGGAGGCAAGCGAGATCCCGGCGCTTCGCTCGCTGCGCGAGACGATGGAGGGTCTCGGCCTCGCGGCCCCGCCCGAGGAGGACTTGGAGCGCGCCGTGGACGAATACTTCACGGCCGAGGTGGAGCTGATGCGCCCAATGCCGGGCGCCGCCGAGCTACTTACGGCGCTGGCCGGACAGGGGCGCCGCATCGGGATGCTTTCCAACGCGACGAGCGGACGGTACGTCCGGGAGGTGGTGCGAATTCTGGGGTGGAGCGGCCAATTCGACCCGCTCGTCGTATCGGCGGACATCGGGATCCGGAAGCCGCGCGCCGAGGCGTTTCGCGCCGTGCTCGACCGCTGGGACCTTGCGTCCGGGGAGATCGCGATGGTCGGCGACTCGCTGTATCACGACGTGGAAGGAGCGCAGGCGATGGGACTGGTCACGGTCCACGTCACCGCGATCCCGAATTCCTTCGACGCCAGGGCGGCCGCATCGGTGAAGCCGTCGGTCGCGATCTCAAGCCTGGAGGAGCTGAAGCAGAAGTTCGAGTAATTCGCGAGAACCCCGCTCTCCTCTCCACGTCCGCCCCGCTCTCCCCCGGAAACGAATCCCATGCTCGCCCGTGTCACCAGCTGCGCCACGCAGGGAATCGAGGGACTGCTCGTCGAGGTCGAGGCGGACCTGGGCGCCGGCCTTCCGACCTTTTCGATCGTCGGGCTGCCCGACGCGGCGGTGCGGGAGAGCCGCGAGCGCGTCCTCGCCGCGCTCCGGAACTGCGGATACGAATTCCCGGCCCGGAAGATCACCGTGAACTTGGCGCCGGCGCACGTCCGCAAGGAAGGCGCCCGTTTCGATCTTCCCATCGCGGTCGCGCTGCTCCTCGCCTCGGGCCAGATCCCGCGCGGCGCGGCGCTGGAAGAGGGAGTGTTCGTGGGAGAGCTGGCGCTGGACGGCTCCCTGCGCGGCGTGCGCGGGATCCTCGCCGTCATGGCCGCCGCCAAGCGCGAGGGCAGGGGCCCCGTCGTAATCCCCCGCGAGAACGCGCGCGAGGCCCGCGCGATCGGGGGTATCTCTTTCCTGGCCCTGGAGTCGCTGCGGGAGCTGCGGGGGGACGACGCCCCGGCGATCGCCGAGCCTCGCGGTCGAGGCCCTGAGGGCGAGGACGGCCACGCGCCACGTCAGCAGGTGCCCGATCTCTCCGAGGTGCACGGACAGGCCGTGGCCCGCCGGGCCCTCGAGATAGCCGCCGCGGGCGGCCACAACATCCTTTTCGTGGGGCCGCCGGGCGCAGGGAAGACCATGCTCGCCAAGCGCCTGCCGGGGATCCTGCCGCCTCTCGCGCGCGAGGAGGCGGTCGAGGTCAGCACCATCCATTCGGTGGCAGGCCGGCTCGCCCCCGGCGCCGGGCTCATCCTCGACCCACCGTTTCGGGCGCCCCACCACACGATCTCCGACGCGGGGCTGGTCGGCGGAGGCCGCGGACCGCTTCCCGGCGAGGTGAGTCTGGCCCACCGGGGAGTCCTCTTCCTCGACGAGCTGCCCGAATTCCATCGGAACGCGCTCGAGGCGCTGCGGCAGCCGCTGGAGGAGGGCTACGTCTCGATCGCGCGCGCCGGAGGAGCCACCGTGTTTCCCGCGGCCTTCTCGCTCGTGGCGGCGATGAACCCATGCCCCTGCGGGTCGCGAGGAGACCCGAGGCGCACGTGCCGGTGCGCGCCCGCCGCCGCGGCGCGCTACTGGTCCAAGGTGTCGGGGCCCATCCTGGACCGGATCGATCTGATGCTCGAGGTGCCGGCGGTTCCTATGGACGACCTCTTCGCGGTAGGTCCCGGAGAGTCGTCGGCCACGGTGCGCGAGCGCGTCGTCGGGGCTCGCGCGATCATCTCGGGGAGGACGCTCTCCGACGGACGGAACGCCGCGCTGAGCGCGCGCGTGCTGGACCGCGTCGCGCCGCTCGACGCGCAGTCCCGGCAGCTCGTCCGGCGCGCCGCGGAGGCGTTCCGGATCACAGCGCGCGGCGTCGTCCGGATCCGGCGCGTCGCCCGCACCATCGCCGACCTGGCCGGCTCGGAGCGCGTGCTCGCCGAGCACGTCGCCGAGGCGCTGCAATACCGGATGCCGGCGGGGGCGCCGTAGGGGCGGTGGCCCTCCCCTGAGGCGAGGCGCCAGGTTCCGGGCTTGGACGCGGGGAGAACCCGGTTGACTTCGGGGTACAGAATCGATAGCGTAGCCCGTCGTTGGCCACCTTACCTACAAACACATTATGATCCTTTGCAGCCGCGCGTGCCGTCATCGAGTCGCCCTTTGCGGCGCCATTGCATTAATCCTCGTGGCCGTCGCCGTCCGGGCAGAATCCGAGCCGACCAAGCCGTCCAAGGCGCCAAAGGCTACCTCCAAGGCTTCTTCGGCAAGGCGTTCCGCATCCACGGCCGCCGCACCTGTGCTTTCGGTGCAGGAAGGCCTTCAGCTAACGCAGAAATCGCCGAAAGATCCTTCTGCCTACTTGGCGCTCGGGGGCGCCTATCGCCGGGCCGGTCGTTACCAGGAAGCCGCCGACACCTACAAGAAGCTGATCGCCATGGCGCCCAACAATTCGGTGGCGCACGTGAGCCTCGGCGCCGTGTACATGGACCAGAAGCGCCCGGACGACGCGCTGGGCGAATTCCGGAAAGCGATCAAGATCAACCCCAGCGATCCCGGGGCGCATTACAACCTGGGCAACTATTACGTCGCGAAGGGACGCCGCGACGATGCGCTGAGCGAGTTCCGGAAAGCCACCGAGTTGACTCCACCGCTCGCGGACGCGTGGGTCAGCATGGCGTTGATCCAGGCGGAGCTGGGGAAACAGGACGAGGCGACGCAGGGATACAAGAAGGCGCTGGCCATCGACTCGACGAACGTCCGCGCGATCACGAACATGGCCAACGCGGAGTACGCGCAGGGAAAGATTCCGGAAGCGACCGCGCTCTACCGCAAGGCGCTTCAGTACGACGACAGGAATCAGGAAGCGAACTACAACATGGGGGTCGCGTTCGCGGATGCTCAGATCTTCAAGATGGCGCTCACGTACTGGAAGCGGGTCGTTGATATCGACTCCACGACGGTCGTCGCGCAAAGCGCCAAGAGCAGCATCCAGATCCTCGAGGACTTTCTCAGCTCCCAGCAGAGCAAGATCATCCAACCGAGCGGAGTCACGACCGAGAAGCATTAGCTCCCGCCGACACAGAGAGCCTGGCTTGAGCCATGACCCTAGGAGGCCCGGACTCATGCTGAAGCAGCCCTCCAGCAGCGCCCACGCGCTGGTCATCACCTTGTTCCTTCTCTCCGCCGGATGCGCTTCCCAGGGACGGCCTCGCGCGGTTCCGGAAGGAGTCCTCCCATCCCCCGGCTCGCAAACGTCCGCTTCCGCGCAGCAGAGATCGGTCTCGAGGCAGCAGGAGGCGCGGCGCGACGTCGAGGCGGGGAACGACCTCATGAAGCGCGGCCAACTCGACGAGGCGGAACACTCGTTCAGGCTCGCGCTCGAGGCGGATCCCGGATCGCTCGAAGCGGTCGCGGGCCTGGGCCGGATCGCGGTCCAGCGCGGCCAGTACTCCGAGGCGGTGCCGCTCTTGGAGCGGGCCACCAAGTCGTCGGGCCAGATGGCCTCGGCCCTACAGGCGCTCGGCGACGCCTACGCGGCGACCGGCGACGTGGACCGCGCGGCCGGCGCGTACCGGCAGGCTGTGGCGCTCGCTCCGGAGGATATCGAGTCGCGTCTCTCGCTCGCCCGTTCGCTGACCGAGATCGGCGAGTACTCGGAGGCCGAGGACATCTGCTCGCGGTCCATGAGGATCGCGCGCGACGACCCGACAAGCCTCTCGCGCGTGCACCAGGCGCTCGGGGACGTCTATTCCCGCCAGGGCCTGAGCCCGGCGGCCATGTCGGCCTATTACAAGGCCGCGGAGCTGAACCCGCATGACGCCGACATCACTCGTGGGCTGGCCAATTGCGCGATACGCGCCGGGCTCTATGCCGAAGCGGCCGCGGCGTATACGAAGCTCTTGCAGCTCGCGCCCCTCGATTTGTCGGCGAAAAAGCAGCTAGCCTGGGTAAACTTCAAACTGGAGCGTTACCCGCTCGCGATCAGCCATTACGAGGCGATCCGGGATTCGCTCGGGACCGTCGACCGGTATTATCTCGCGCAGGCTTACGCCAAATCGAACAAGGTGGACCGCGCCGTCGAGCAGTTCCGCGAAGTCGTCCGGCTGGACAAGGAGAACTACAAAGGGGTTTACTGCAACATGGCGTACGCGTATTACGACGCAAACCGTTACGAGAGCGCGATCAACATCGCCCACGAGGGGCTCGCGGCCGACAGCTCGAGCGCGTGTCTGCATTTCTGCTGGGCTCAGGCCTTGGACAAGCTGGGTCGCCACGCGGACGCCATCCCGGTGTTCGAGGCGACCCTGGTGGACCCCGCGTATACCGACGCCGCCAAGCGGGAGCTGGAACGGCAGCATCGCATCGTGCGACTGCTCCAATCGAAGTAGCGCCCGATCACGGGCTGAACCCACTGACCGAGGAGGAATCGATGTTTTCAAAGGGAATGCGATGTGCGCTGTTCGGCGCGGCTCTGAGCATGCTCGTGGCCGGCGGCGCGTCCGCCGACGATGCGATGGCCAAGGCTCCGGCAGCCAAAGCTCCGGCCGCCAAGGCGGCGAAACCCGCCTCGAAGGCGATGAAGCCGGCGCCGAATGGCGCCTCCGACGAGGTGGCGGTCCTCGACACCTCCAAGGGACGGATGGTCGTCGAGTTCTGGGAGAAGGACGCGCCGCTCACGGTTGCGAACTTCAAGAAGCTCGCGCGTCAGGGCTATTACGACGGCACCGGCTTCCACCGGATCATCAAGGGTTTCATGATCCAGGGCGGCGATCCCAAGTCCAAGAGTCCGAACGCATCGGATCTGGGCACCGGCGGCCCCGGCTACACGATCAACGATGAGTTCAACGATCACCCGCATGTGAAGGGTGTTCTCTCCATGGCGAACACGGGAACGCCGAACTCCGCGGGCTCGCAGTTCTTCGTCGTGCACGGCACCGCGTCCAGCCTGGACCACCATTACACCGGCTTCGGCCATCTGATCGCCGGCATGGACGTGCTGGAAAAGATCGCGAATTCGCCGACCGGACCGAATCCGTCGATGCCCGGCGAGAACAGCAAGCCGATGGATTGGACCACGCTCAAGAGCGTGAAGATCATGTCGAAGAGCGCCTACACGGCGAGCACGGGCAGCCCGAAGAAGGCGGAGGCTATGAAGCCCGCCGAGGGCAAGCCGGCCGAAGTGAAGTCGAGCATGGGCGGCGGCGCGGGCATGGACATGAAGGCCGCGGAACCGAAGGCTTCCGGCAGCGCCGCTTCGGCGGGAACCGAGGGGCACCCCGGCGCCGAGACCGTCCAGAAGGCGAAGGAAGCCACGAAGACCGACGACGACAAGGGCGGGGAAGACTCCGAGAGCGGCAAGTAAGAGACGCAGCCAGATCCACGCGGGGCCGGGCGGCGGTTGCGCTCGGCCCCTTTGCTTTGTTAGCCTGAGTAGGTCCCGGAGGACCCAGCCCATGTCCCGCATCTACCTCGACCACAACGCCAGCACGCCGGTGCGCCCCGAAGTCCTCGAGGCGATGCTGCCCTATTTCGGGGAGCACTTCGGGAACGCCTCCAGCGCCCACGCCTTCGGCCAGGAAGCCAAGGGCGGCATCGAGGACGCGAGGGCGCAGGTGGCGGCGCTCCTGAACGCGACGCCCGCCGAGATCGTGTTCACGAGCGGTGGGACCGAGGCGGACAACCTGGGCGTGATCGGCGGCGCGCGAGCGCTGCCCTTCAAGGGCCGCCACGTGATCGTGAGCGCCATCGAGCACGACGCGGTGCGCCACTCGGCCGACGCGCTCGAGCGCGAGGGCTACGCGGTGACGCGCGTTCAACCGGACGCGCACGGCGTCGTCCATGCGGAGACCGTCGCGGAGGCCATCCGTCCCGACACGGCCCTCGTGTCCGTCATGGCCGCGAACAACGAGACCGGGGTCGTGCAGCCGGTGGCGGAGATCGGCGCGGTCTGCGCGAAGCGCGGCGTCGCCTTCCACGTGGACGCCGTACAGGCGGCGGGCAAGATCCCGATCGACGTCCAGGCCTGGCAGGCGACCATGGCCACGATCGCGGGGCACAAGTTCTACGGACCGAAGGGTGTGGGAGCGCTCTACGTGAAGCGCGGATTCAAGCCCGTTCCGCTCCAGTTCGGCGGAGAGCACGAGAAGGGCCGCCGGCCCGGGACCGAGAATGTGCCCGCCATCGTGGGTCTCGGCAAGGCCTCGGAGCTGGCGCTGGCGGAGCTTGCGGAGAGCGCGCCCAGGATGGGACGCCTTCGCGACCGGCTCGAGAGAAGCCTGATGGACCTCGTGCCGAACGTGATCCTCCACGGAGCGGGGGCGGCGCGCGTCCCCAACACCTCGCATCTGTCGATCGTGGGCGCCGAGGGGGAGCACCTGATCCTCTCGCTCGACATGAAGGGGATCGCGGTCTCGAGCGGGGCCGCCTGCAAGGCGGGATCCTCGCATCCCTCGCACGTGCTCCTGGCCATGGGCGTTCCCCGCGAGGTCGCGCAGGCCGCGGTGCGCTTCAGCCTCGGCCGATGTAGCACGGAGCAGGAAATCGATCGCGTCCTCGAGATCCTCCCCGCCGTGGTATCCAAGATTCGCGCCGCCTCGCCCGCCGCCGCTTCCTGACCGCTCCCGTGACGAACTTCATTCCGGCCGAGCCATCGACGATCCTGGTCGCCATGAGCGGAGGTGTCGATTCCTCGGTCGCGGCAGCCGCATTGGCCGAGCGCGGGCACACCGTCATCGGCGTCACGATGAAGCTCTGGTGCTATGCGGAGGGGCCGAGCCCCAGCCGCGGATGCTGCACGCTGGAGGCTATCGACGACGCGCGCGCCGTGGCGCGGCGCATGGGCTTTCGTCATTACGTCCTGAACCTCGAGGACGATTTCCGCGAGCACGTGATCGAGGACTTCGTGGGCGAGTATCTCGCCGGGCGCACCCCCAATCCCTGCGTCCAGTGCAACAACTGGCTCAAGTTCGGGGAGCTGATGCGCCGCGCCGAGAGCTTCGGCTGCGACTACGTGGCGACCGGGCACTACGCCTGTCGCGGCTTCGACGAAGCGGGGCGCGCCACGCTCGAGCGCGCCTGTGACCCGGCGAAGGACCAGTCCTACGTGCTGTGGGGGCTCTCCCAGGCGACACTCCGCAAGTCGCTCTTCCCGCTGGGACACCTCCCCAAGGCCTTGGTGCGCGAGAAGGCGCGCGAGCTTTCGCTTCCGGTCGCGGACAAGCGGGAGAGCCAGGACATCTGTTTCGTGGAAGGGAAGACCTACCTCGAATTTCTGAGGAAGCGGTTCCCCGAGCGGCTCGAGGCGTCGAAGCCCGGCGACCTGCGCGACCCCTCCGGCCGCACGCTGGGCAGGCACGAAGGCGTCCACTCCTTCACCATTGGCCAGCGCCGCGGCCTCAACGTGTCGGCGGGATCGAGGGTGTACGTGAGCGCCATCGACGCGACGACCGGGACCGTCACCGTGGACCGCGAGGAGGCGCTCCTGAAGCGGCGCGCCAGGATCTCGCGGGTCAGCTACACCTCGGGAGTCCGTCCCGACGGGCCGCGCGAGCTGCTCGGCAAGATCCGTTACCTTCACGCGCCCGCCCCGGCGGTTCTCGCGCCGGGCGAGGAAAATACCGCGACGGTCACCTTTGCCGAACCCCAGCGCGCCATGACGCCGGGGCAGTCACTCGTCCTCTACGAGGGCGAGCGGGTCTTCGCCGGTGGGGTGATCGAAGAGGTTGCCGCCGAATGAAGCGGCCCGCGCCCAAGGCATCCGCCTCGCCTGGGAAATCCACGGCGAGGAAGCCCTCGACGAAGCTGCCTCAGGCCTCGCCGCGGAGCGTGCCGCCTCCCGCTGCGGCAATCGAAGGCTGCGCGAACGTCCTCGACGTTGAGACGATCGCGCGCAACCGCATGGAGCGCGCCTTCTACGACTACTATGCCGGCGGATCGGAGGACGAGCGAACGCTCGCGGCGAACCGCGGCGCCTTCGCCGAGGTGTTCCTACGGCCCCGCGTGCTCGTGGACGTGAGCCGCATCGACACGTCCGCGTCGGTGCTGGGCGCCCACGTTTCCATGCCGGTGCTCATCGCGCCGACCGCGTTTCACCGCCTCGCGCATCCGGACGGCGAGCTGGCGACCGCGCGGGCTGCGGGCGCCGCGCGAACGCTCATGGTCGCGAGCACCATCTCCACCTACACGATCGAGGAGATCGCGCGCGCCGCGAGCGGACCGCTCTGGTACCAGCTCTACGTGTACAAGGATCGCGCCCTGGCCCGGGACCTGATCCGGAGAGCGGAACAGGCGGGCTATCGCGCGCTCTGCCTCACGGTGGACACGCCGCGGCTGGGCTCCCGCGAGAGGGACGTGAGGAACCGGTTCACCCTCCCTCCCGGCATTTCCATGCGGAACTTCGAGGGCGTTGAATTCGACGCGACCGAGATGGGCGAGAGTTTCCACGAATATGCCGTGCGCCAGTTCGACTGCTCGCTGACCTGGGACGCGGTGGAGTGGCTCCGCGGGGAGACACGCCTTCCGATCCTTCTCAAGGGCATCATCGCCGCCGAGGACGCGGTGCTGGCCGTGGAACGGGGCGTCGATGGCATCATCGTGTCCAACCACGGCGGACGGCAGCTCGACGGCGCGGAGGCCACGCTCCGCGCGCTCCCCCGCGTGGTGGACGCGGTCGCGGGCCGCTCGGAGGTGTTCATGGACGGCGGCGTGCGGCGCGGGACCGACGTGATCAAGGCGCTCGCCCTCGGCGCGCGCGCGGTGCTGGTGGGACGCCCCTGCCTCTGGGGGCTCGCGGCGGCGGGAGAAGAGGGTGTGACGCGCGTGCTGGAGATGTTCCGGCAGGAACTCTCGCTCTCGATGGCGCTATGCGGCTGTCCCGATCTCGGCGCGATCGACCGGTCGCTCATCGCGAGCGGCTGAGGGTCCGCAGTGACCCTCCGGGGAGAACCCGTTCTCGCGCGTCTTCGCGTTCTGAGCCGGACGGCCGCGGCCCTCTGCCTCGCGGCGCTCCTCGGGCATGCGGCGCCGGCCTCCGGAGCCGCCGTGGTTCCTGATCTGGGCCGGTTCCTCGACACCTGGCTCTGGGTGAAGAGCGAGGGAACGGTGGCCGTCTCGGACCCCGTGACGAAGGGCGCGTCGAGGACGCTGATCCTGAACCCCGACTTGACCTACGAATTCCACCAGCGACGCGATACGCGGGACAGCGTTCTCTGCCGGGGCCGCTTCCTTTTCTCGGAGGAGTCGGGCGTCGACCGGGATACGATCGACTACCTGGACTTCGAGGGATGGTTCGAGTCGTACGAGCACCGCATGAGCGCCGAGTTCGTGGGTCCGGACACCCTCGACCTGGCCGGCGAGGGTTGCGACAACTGTCCCGAGCATACGTTCGTCCGCGGGCGCACCGCGTATATCAGCGGGTCGGTCCGCCGGGGCAGCCGTTTCGAGCGCGATCTCTGGGACGGACTTCGCATGGCGCTCGAGCCGACGGAGGGGGGATGGAGGATCGTGGTCCGCGACACCACCCGCGCCG
>JBGPHU010000087.1:0-12290 GCA_041484545.1 Candidatus Eiseniibacteriota bacterium
CGCCTCAGTGACGAACGTGGCGGGAGTGTCCTACATGACGGAGCGTGACGTGCTGAACGATCACGACCGGAACAAGGCGCTCTCGTACGGCTTCTCGATCCAGTTCATTCGCCAGGGTGGCGAGAACCTCCTCGATAACCGTGCTCAGGTCCTCTACAAGTTCCTGACGAGCTGCCGCGGACCGCGAACCCTAGCGGATACGGTCTCCTGCTGGCCGTGCCCGACGGACGCGAACAAGTACGGCAACTGGGCAGTCCTGTCTGGGTTCCAGACCGGCACGTATGGTCCTCTCTACGCCATCCAGAACGGCAATTTGGCCGCGGCGGGCGTCGGCGTGACACCCATACCTTCCTTCGTCGACGCGCTCATGCAAAATCGCCCGAACCCGTTCAACCCCGAGACCGTGATTCCGTACAGCCTCGCGTCGCCGGGACGCGTCGCCGTTCGCGTCTACGACGTGAGGGGCCGTCTGGTGCGGACACTGATCGACGCCGTGCAGCCCGCGGGAATCCACGCCGCGCGCTGGAACGGGAGCGTGGATTCCGGGACGCGTTCCGCGAGCGGAATCTACTTCTACGTGATCACCTATCCCGATGGGCACACGTCGTCCAAGAAGATGGCGATCCTGAGATAGCTCACCCGGTGCGGGAAGACGGTCTGCCCATCGTCGTGGTCGGCGGGGGAGCCGCGGGATTCATGGCCGCGATTTTCGCGGCGCGCCCCGAGGCCGCCGTAGGCTCGGGCCGTGCCGCGCGCCTTGCGCCTTCGCGCTCCGGGCCCTCGCGCCGCGTGCTCCTTCTCGAGCGCACGCACGATGGCGGCCGGAAGATCCTCATGAGCGGCGGCGGCCGCTGCAACGTCCTCCCTTCGGTCCTTACACCCGGACGATTCGTCACCGCGTCCTCGCCGAACACGCTCAAGAAGCTCCTTCTTTCGTGGCCGCTCCGCGAGCAGCGGCGCTTCTTCGAGGAGCGGCTGGGAATCATGCTCGCCCTCGAAGAGGAGACGGGGAAGCTCTTCCCGGTCTCGAACAAATCGCGCGACGTGCGGGACGCCTTGCGGGATCTGGCCGTCCGTTCCGGCGCGGAGACCCGCTTCGATTCCTACGTCACGGGGCTCGCGCCCGACGCTTCGCCGTCGGGGGCCGACCGGCCCGAGCAGACGGGCGTCGAAGCCGGCGCCGCGTCCTGGACCGTGCATCTGGCCGGCGGCGCGGCGATCCGCGCGTCCGCGGTGATTCTCGCGAGCGGAGGGCTTTCCGTTCCAGCGACCGGGAGCGACGGTGTCGGGCTCGATATCGCGCGATCCCTCGGGCACACGATCCACGAAACCTACCCCGCGCTCACGCCGCTCACGGCGGAGCCGCATCGGTACGCGGCCCTGGCCGGGATCTCGCTCCCGGTCACGATCGAAGCTCCCGGCCCCAAACGCAGCCTCGTCACGAGCGGAGGCTTCCTCTTCACGCACAAGGGCTATAGCGGGCCTTCGGTGCTCGACGTCTCGCACCTGGCCGTTCGTTCCCGGCGCGCCGGGGGGCCGCCCCAGGAATTCTTCGTGCGCTGGACCGCGCACGAGGCCGGGTACTGGGACCGGCTCTTCCGCGAGGAGGAGGGCACGATGCTCGGCATCCTGCGCGCCCGCCTTCCCGCCCGCCTGGCCGAGGCGCTGCTGAGCGACGCGCGCGTCGATGGGAGCAGGACGCGCTCGCAGCTCAAGCGCGAGGAGCGCGCGCGGCTGGTCGAGGCGCTCACGAGGCACAGGCTCTACTGGACGGGGGACGAGGGCTACAAGCGCGCGGAGGTCACCGGCGGCGGCGTGGCGCTCGAGGAGATCGACCCGCGCACCCTGGAGAGCAGGATCCGGCCGGGACTCTACTTGTGCGGCGAGATCCTGGACGCGTTCGGTCCGATCGGCGGTTACAACTTCGCGTGGGCCTGGGCTACGGGGCGCGCCGCGGGGATCGGCGCCGCGTCTCGGTGAGCAGGCTCTGGGGTATACTCTCCGGAACCCGCGCCGGAAAGGAGCCGTGATGATCTCCCGTTATCGTGTTCGCTTCGCTTCGACCGTCCTTGCCGTGATCGCACTGACCGCCGCAACGTCCGCTCGCTCCGTCAACGCCCAGCCCCGCTTCGAGTGGCCGGACCGGGCGAAGAACCTCAAGGTTCTTCCCAAAGACATGCCGAAGGAAAAGCTGCAGGCGACCATGATCGGATTCACGCGTTCGCTCGGCGTGCGCTGCCCCTTCTGCCACGTAGGACAGGAGGGCCAGCCGCTGACCACATTCGATTTCGTCTCGGACCAGAAGCCCACGAAGGACGTGGCGCGCGGCATGATGAAGATGGCGCGCGACGTCAACCGGAGCTTGGGCAAGATGAAGTTTCCCGAGCCGAACCGCGTCGAGGTCCAGTGCATCACCTGTCATCGAGGCAGGCCGCGTCCCTTGTCGCTGACGGACGAGCTGGCGGGGGTCTACGAGACGGCGGGAATCGACAGCACGGTGGCGCGGTACACGCTCCTCCGGGAGCGGTTCTACGGCGCGGGCTCCTACGATTTCAGCGAGCGCAGTCTGAATGAGCTGGGGGCGACCATGATGGCGAAGGGCCGCCACGATGATGCCGTCCGGGTCTTCCAGTTGAACGTTCAGCAGAATCCCAACTCATCCTTCGCCTACTCCAGCCTCGCGGACGCCTACGCGGCGGCAGGGCAGAAGGACCTCGCCATTCAGAATTACGAGAAGGCGATCCAACTCGAGCCCCGAAATAGGGACGCCGAGCAGAAGCTCAAAGAGCTCCGCGGCGAAACGAAATAGGGCGTGTTACCGGCGCGCCCCGTTCCGTCTTCGGCCCGGGTCTGGGCGGCCCGGGCCCTTGCCGTTGCGGTGGACGGCGTCCAGCTCCTCGCCGTGCCCGCCTTCTTCGGGGGCGCGGCCTCGCCGTTGAACGACGCGCTCGACCTCATGGCCGGATCCGGATTCGTCCTGCTGCTGGGCTGGCATTTCGCCTTCCTGCCCACGTTCATCGCGGAGCTCGTTCCCGCGCTGGACCTGTTTCCAACCTGGACTACGGCGGTCCTCTTCGTGACGCGGGGAGGAGGTAGGCGCGAAGGCGCCTAGTGCTGGGGGTTAGTCGGCGTCCGGGTTGGGCATCACGATCCACAGGATGATGTAGACCAAGATGCCCGGAAACGCGGCGCTGAAGATGGAGATGAGGACGTAGAGCACGCGGACCAGCGTGGGGTCCCAGCCGAGCCACGCGGCAATGCCGCCGCACACGCCGGCGATCATCCGATCCTTGGATTTGCGCAGCCTTCTCGGGGTGTCCGGCATCACGCGGCCCGCCTGCTAAGCCTCGGGCTCGTCCGGAACGGCGTCTTCCGGCTCGGGCGATAGCATCTCCGGAGAAACCTCGCCCTCTGTCTTGGCGGCGCGCGCAGCCGCCTTCTCCGCGTTGCGCGCCTGTCGCGCGGCGCGCTTCTCGGTCGCCTTCTCCGCCCGCTTCTTGGCCTTCTGGTTCTTGAGGAACGACGGATTTCCTCTTCCCGCCATCATACGCTCCAGGGTTATGGGGTCGTTACGACTCGGACATGGCCCGAACATGGCCCGGACAGCCAGTTTCGGTCTTAAGAGGCCGCGTTACAAGGTGAAAGCTCCGCGTCGGCCGGGCAATGCCCTGCGGGCGGGCGACAGGAACGCGACCGGTCGCCCGGTGTAGAATCGGGCGATGGGCATCCTTCTTCTGGCCGCCGCCCTCGCGCTCGGCCAAGGCGGCGACATCATCGGAACGCCTTCCCCCGACTGGCCCGGGCTGCGGTGGGTCCAAGGGGGGCCGCTGCGCCTCGCGGATCTCAGGGGCCGCGTCGTTCTCGTGCGCTTCTTCATGGACGCCCGATGCCCGCTGTGCCGGGGCACCGCTCCCGCGCTGAACGAGTTCGACCGCGAGTTCGGCCCCAGGGGCCTCGTGGTAATCGGATTTCACACACCCAAGCCGCGCCCCCAACCCACCTCGGTCGAGCGGGTGCGCGAGTATGTCGAGGCGTTCGGGTTCCGCTTCCCGGTGGCCGTCGATGACGAATGGAGCGCGCTCCGGCGGCTGTGGCTGGACCGCGTCCCCGACGCGGCGTTCACCTCCGCGTCGCTCCTGATCGACCGCAAGGGAATCGTCCGCCACGTCCAGCCCGGCGGGATCTATGCGAAGGATTCGAGCGACCCACGCGCCCGGCGCGACTACCGGGCGATGCGGGCCGCAATCGTCAAGCTACTCGCCGAGCGCTGAGAGGGCCGGCCCCGCTCCGTACCGCGCGAGGAGCCGACGCGGATTGCCCGAGCGCATCTGCTCCGCCACCCGTTCGCCGACCAGGGTGCCGACGACCGTGCCCTGCTCGTTGTCATGCTGGAAGTGGATCCCGCCCCAGAGGCGCGATATCGCCGCCTCGAGCGACTGCTGGACGAAGTAATCGCGCTCGGAGGGGAATACCTCTCCCATCACGACCGCGGCGGCGGCGGATATCGTCGAGTGCCCCGATGTGTAGGTAGGAAAATTCGGCGTGGGAATCACGGTCGTGAGCCCCGGAATGCGTTGAAATGGGCGGGCGATCCAGAACTTGTACTTGCACGCCCAGCATTCGATGAACGCGTCGGCCATCGCCACGTTGAGATAGGCGTGCGCCCGGGCCGATGCGACGAGGTCGAGGCCCTGGGACGCGATGCGATCGTTCAGCAATGCGTTCCAGATGGCGGGGGGCGAGGCATCCGCCCACTTGTGGACGATCGCGATCTGCTCGGCGGTCCGGTGCAGCGAGACGTCCAGGACCTCCTGAACGTCCTGAAGATCCGCGGCCGATCCGAACGCATAGGGCAGCTCGGGCTGGATCTCGGAGCCCGACTCCAGGACCCACGTCTTCCAGGCGCCGCACATCGGAAGAACCGGGTTGGTCCCCGTCCAGATCCCGTCGCCCGTCGGCGGCGTTCCCGCGAACGTGGCGTCCGATCCGTCCGAACGGCCGCGCTCCACCATCTGGCGACCCATCGCGTTCCCGAGCGCCCAGCCGCCGAGGCCCGAGCCGGCCGACCCCTCGTCGAGGGCGATCTCCAGGGCGGCGACTTCCTGGATGCGCGCGAGCTTGGCGGGGAAGAGATCGCTCAGGATGCGGGACGCGGTTCCCGCGGCGACGGAATGCTCGGGCAGGCGCCCCCGGCGGTGGTCACCGGACGCGACCAGCGCCTCGTAGATCCCGACCTGGACCAGTGCGTAGTCCCGCGCCAGGAGGGGAGGAGGAAGCTTGGCGTCCACGCCCAATTCGGTGGTGAGGCGGTTCCAGACCACCACCGCATTCGGTCCGGCGCTCGCCTGGCGCGGCGCGCCGCGACGCGACAGGCGCTCGAACAGCGCGCGGTCCTCGGGAGCCGCCCCGGACTCTTCGAGCCCCGGCGCGGACAGGAAAGGATCTCCGGGCGATCGAATGGCGAACGAAGGGGAACCGGCCGCGGCGGCCAAGCCGTCCGGCGAGACCGGATTCTCGCGGGCGCAACTGTTGAAAGCCAACAACAGAAGGAATGGAATCGCCAGCTTGAGGTGCATGCGCATGGGAGGTTCCTCGTTTCGAAGTGTCTGTGGCGGCTGAACTGAGGAACCAGGGTACCACGACGGCCGAAGGCTATGCCATCACGACGCCGGCAAGAAGGCCGCCGGCGCTACCTCCGCGAACGACTTCCGGCACGCCGATTCACTCGTCGAACAGGACGGTGCTCTCTTCGTAGAAGCGGATGCCTTTCTGGGCCGTCCGTTCCTCCATCCAGGCTTTGAGCCATCGGTTCTTGTCCTCGATCGACCGGCCGGGGTCGGCCAGAAGCTCGAGGGCGATGTTGACGCGGAGCGCCCGCCAGGGGATCACGTGTCGCGTGATCCCGGCGGGCAGGCGCGCGCCGCTCGTGGCGATCTCGATGATCTCGTCGGGATGGAACTTGGGAAACACGACGAGCGCCGTGACGTCGGGGAAATGGTCCCGCGCCTCGCTCAACGAATCGCGGACGACCCGGTGGAAGGGCGCTCGCTCGCGATAGAGATCCACTAGCGCGTTCAGGAGCGCGTTCCGCTCGTACAGACCGTGGTCGCCCAGCAGGGTGAGCGCCTCACCCTTGGCGGAAACGACGTAGGCGATCGCCTCGCGGCGGGCGAGCAGAGCGCGGGCGTGGCTCAAGCTCTCCTGCCGGAGCGTGAGGCCGGGAACTTGGGCCAGCTCGCGCTCCAGCCGCTCATGGGGGAATTCGGAAAGCGCGTGGTGCCACGTGGTGAGCTCGATCGAAGGATCGTCGTAGCGGACCACTTGCACGAGAAAATGAGGCAGATCCAAATCGCGCGCGGCGGAGACGCGGTTCGCCCCGTCCAGCACGACGAGGCACTCGCCGCGCTCGGACGTATTCACCTCCGTCACGATCGGCGGATTCTTGAGCACCCCCGCGCGCCGGAGACGCTCCGACAGACGCTCCGCGCGCCGGTCGTCCTCGCGCTCATGCGGCACGAGGAGGGCCGACGGAACGATGCGGAGATCCGGAAGCTTGAAGTCGTCTGGCGTGGTCCCGATCATGGGGGGATCACTCTACTGGATTTATCCTCCTCGGAACATCCGGCTCGGGTTATCGCGGCCGGACCGCCCCCGCGAGGCGGTCGGCCAGGTCGGCCAAGTCGCGCACCGAAACGTCGGCCGAACCGTAGCGGGCGTGCGGGCGGGAGACGAAGACACACGTCAGCCCGAGTCGCCGCGCGGTCGCAAGGTCGTAGTCGGCATACGCGGACACGTGCCACCAGCCGGGGCCGAAGGAGACCCGGCGCTTCGCCGCGACGTGGCGCCAGAAGCCGGGATCCGGTTTGTAGCATCGGGTTTCTTCGGCGCAGATCCACCCGTCGAGACAAAACCCCAGCTCACGCTGCGCCTGCTTTCCGTGCTTCGGGTCGCTGTTCGTGGTCGCGACGCAGGGCGCGAGTGTCCGAAGGCGCCGGAGCGCCTCGCGGGAATCGGGGTAGAGCGGCCAGGTTCCTGCCTCCTCGCCGATCGCGCGCGCCGTGGCCGGCGGGACTCCGAGAACTCGCACGAGGCTGGAGGCGACGATCGAGGCGTATGAGCGGAAGGGCCCGGCCTCGAGCCGGGCCTGGAGGTCGATCACGCGATCGAAGTCCTCGAGGCAAAGCCCGGCGCCGTGGCGGCGGAGGGAATGCTCGAGACCCCGGCGCCAGTCCAGGATCGTCCCGAAGACGTCGAAGGTCAGGATTTCCGGACGCATTCCCCTGTCTCGATCACGGCGCGGCGAAGGTCGGCCGCGGCCGCGATCGCCCCGGCGCGGGTTGCGGGCGCGTCGGCGTAGCGCCGCGGCTCGCCGATGGCGATCGTGACACGCCGCGGCCTCGGGATGGCGCTCCCTTTCGGCCACGCGCGGTAAGCGCCCTCGATGTAGGCGGGGAGCACCGGCGTGTCGGTGCCCGCCACCAGCCTTCCGACGCCGGGGAGGAATTCGTGGACCTCTCCGTCGGGGGAGCGTGTCCCCTCGGGGAACATGATCAGCGCCTCGTGGGAGACGTGCAGGACGTCGGCGCAGAGCTCGAGACTGGCCCTCGGGTTCTCGCGACGGTCGAACGGCATCGCGTTCGTGAACACGACGGCGGCGAGCGAGCGGAAGATTCCGCGAAAGAAATAGTCCTGCGCGGCCGCGGCGTACGCGTGATGCCATTGTTTGATTGGCAGCGCGCAGGCCAGCGCGACCGCGTCCAGGTGGCTCGCGTGGTTGGCGACCAGCACGAAGGCTCCCGATCTCGGGATGCGCTTCCGTCCGAGGATCCGGAGGCGGAAGAAACAGGCGAAGAACGCTTTCAGGAAGAGCATGCCGAGAAATCTGAGGCCGTACACCGTCAGCGTGGGGTCGCGCGGAAAGGTGGTCAGACGCTCGGCGAGCGTCTTGTCGAGGAGCGGCGAGGGGCTGTAGGTCCAGCGCTTCATCCACCCGGGCTCAGGCTGATGCCGCGCTCGTAGTAGAACGCGATCATGTGGAAGAAGAGCGGCGAGACGAAGATCAGGCTGTCGTACCTGTCCAGCCATCCTCCGTGTCCCGGGAAGACGGCCCCCAGATCCTTGACGCCCAGGTCGCGCTTCACGAAGCTGATGACGAGATCTCCAAGCTGGCCGCCCACGCCCACGATGAGCGCGGAGAGGATGAGCTGCATCGGACCGAACCGTGGAAGCTGGGAGCGCAGCGCCCAGACCGTAAGCGCGGTCACGGCCACGCATCCGATGGCGCCCCCCCAGGTCTTCCCGGGGCTGACGCGCGGGGCGAGGGCCCGGCGGCCGAAGAGCTTTCCCGTCGCGAAGGCGGCCACGTCGTTCAGCGCGACCGCGAGGGTCAGGAAGAGGAGATAGGGAAGCGCGTACTTCAGATTCGTGAGGTAACTCAAGTGCCCCAGGAACCAGCCGAAGTAGAGAAAGCCCATGATGCTGAGCCCCGCGCTCTGGATCATTCCTTCGGTGCGGTCTCGAAGCACCGGAAGGATCAGGAGGAACGCGACGGCGTACATCGGCAGCACGAGGAACATGCCGTACCAGCGGATCCACGCCACGTAGTTGAGGAACAGGATTGCCAGGAACACGGTCCCCGTGAAGTACCAATCCCGGTAGAGGCCCGTGCCGCGGGCGAACTCGTGGAAGCACGCGAGCGAGAGAAGCGTGACCGCCGCGATCGTGGCGAGGCGCCCCAGGCCCAGCGGAAAGGCCATGAGCGGCAGGATCACCCACCAGCTCCGGTACGTGACGAGCGCCGAGCGCACGGCCGGGTCTCCGCGGCGCGCGAGGGCGAGGAGCCCCAGCGCCGCGCCTCCCGCGAGGAGGAGACCCAGCCAGATCAGGGCATACAAGTGAAACACGGGATCCCGGAAGCCGAGTCCGCTCATCGTGGGCGGCTCGCCGGAGTCAGCGCCCGGTGGATCGCGATCGCGCGCTGGACGATGGTGATCGCCGCGAGGAGCGAGAACGCGCCGAGCAGGCAGTCGAACAGCGTGAGAGGCCGCCCGCGCGCCGTGAGGAGCGCCGGGTTCCCGACGAAAGACGCCAGGATCGAGACCAGTCCCAGGTAGAGCATGCGGTCCGCCTTGCCGAGAAGGCCGCCGTACTGGCGACCGGCGCCCACGGCCTTCCCGAGGATGCCCACATAGCTCGAGAGGAGCACGAGGACTACGGCCGGAGCCCCCCACGCGAGCGAGGAGAGCGGCGAGACAGCGATGCCGAGGAGAATCGCGGCGTCGCTCAGGCGGTCGGCCACCTCGTTCAGCACCTCGCCGAACGGACGAGCCTTGCCGGTCGCCTGGGCCACCATGCCGTCGAGCGCGTTCAGCGTGATGCGAAGGAGGAGCAGAATCGGAATGACCAGAAAGAGCCAGGGCTCCTGTCCCGCCGCCTGGAAGAGAATCGCGGCGCCCACGGAGCACGCGAGCCCGGCGAGCGTGATCGCGTCCGGATGGATGGGGCGTAGGAAAGGCACCATTCCCTGGAGCAGGGCGCGGAAGCGAGGCTTCACGTCATAGAGAGCCACGTCGCCTCCCGCCGGTGGGGCCGCGCTGGCGCGCGCGGGTCATCGAGCGCCCCGAATCTGCCGAACGAAGACGGTTCCGAGAATGAACCAGAGGGCGGTCATGATGAAGACCACGATGTATCCCAGGAGAAGCGAGTGCGGCTTGAGCGCGGCCAGGACGATTCCCGTGAGCGCCGGCGCCAAGACCTGGGGCAGGACGAGCGAGACGTGCCAGATGCCCATGTCCTTCGCGGCCGACTCTCCCTGCGGAAGGACGTCGATCGCCAGCGCCCAGTCCACGGCCTGGTAGGCGCCGTAGCCTACGCCGAAGAGCGCGCCGATCCAGTACATTGCGGGTAGCGACGGGTGGCTCCCCACCCAGACGAAGAGAAGGGAGGCGGCCGCCATCAGCCCTCCGCTCCAATAGACGAGCGGCTTCCTTCCGAAATGGTCCGAGAGGGCCCCGGCGAGGAGGCTCGTGGGAATTCCCACCGCGATGATGATCCCGACCAGGTAGGAAGCGTCGCGGACGGGGTTTCCGGAGCGCACCACGTCCTTCAGGAAGAACTGGAAGAAGGTGAACACCGAGTAGATTCCCATCGTCACGAGCGCGCGCGTGAACAGCACGAAGTAGAAGTCCCGGTATCGGGGGCCACGGAGCAGGAAGGAAGCGGCGAAGGCGCGCGCCCGGAGCGGCGCCGGCCTTTCCTGAAGCGGACGCTCCTTTACGCCCACGATCGTCACCGCGCACAGCACGGCGAGCGTCCCCGCGATCACGGCGTAGATCGGGCCATACGCTCCACCCGAGATCAAGGCCCCCGCGGCCATCACGCCGAGCAGCGTGCCCATCGCGGTCATCAGCGCGAGCCAGCCGCTGGCTTGTCCGCGCTGCTTCGAGGGCACGAGATCTGGAATGAGTCCCGCGTAGGGCCCGCCGGCCCAGTTGGCTCCGAGCTGGACGCCGAGGTAGCAGAGCAGGAAGAGGCCGATGTTGCCTCCGGCTCCAAACCTCGCGAGAAGGAGCAGGAAGAGGATGTTGATCGCGGTTCCCGAGGCGAGGAACGGCCGCCGGCGTCCCATCCGGCTCCGGGAGCGGTCGGAAAGAGCGCCCGCGATGGGGGTCGCGACAAGGGAGAGCGCCGCGCCCGCGGCGGGGACGAGGCCGTTGAAGAGTTCCTTGCGCGCGTCCCCCACGAGCGCCGCGATCTGGCTCGGGAGCACCACGGGGAGAAGCGCGCCCCATTCGAAGTTGTAGGCGAGCCAGAAGCAGGAGAGGAGGATGTGGTCGCGATCGTTGCGCCGGCTGCGCGGGTGCTCGAACGCCACCTAGTTTCCCTCGCGATGGATCTCGCGTAGCGGGTTCCCGCCCCAGACGGTCCCCGCCGGAAGGGTCTTTCCCTTGGGGAGGAGCGAGAGCGCGCCCAGGATCGATCCCTCCTCCATCGTCGCTCCCGGGAACACGACCGAGGACTGCCCCACGGTGCACCCGGCCCCGATCCGGACGGGGCGAATGCGCAGCTCGCCGCGCTCTCAGACGTGGCCGATGATCACCGCGTCCCCGCCGATGAACGCGTTGTCGCCGATCTCGATGAGATCGAAATCGAAGATATTGCACGTGTTGATGAGGACGTTCCTGCCGATCCGCGCGCCCATCAGGCGGAAGAACGCGTTCAGGAGCGGCATCCCCTTGAGGTGGTCCAGGATCAGGATCTTCGCCAGCCCGACGAGCGATCCGAGAAACGCCCAGCGGATCGCGTACGAGGAGACGAACGGGTAGTCTCCCTCGCGGCTTCGAAAGGCGATGAGGTGGCGGATCAGGATCACCAGCGCGAGATAGGCGAGGCCGAAGATGAGATACCCGACGCCGAAGGCGAAGGCGAGGAGGAGCGGCGAGCCCAGAGGCCAGAAGATCTTCACGAAGAGGACGGCGGGCAGGAGCGCCAAGCCCACGACGAGAAACTGGAAGATAAGATAGAGAAATGACGCGAACCGAAGGCCCAAATCGAGCAGACGCCTCATCAGCCCTCCTGATCGGGACGGCGCATCCTAGCACAGGAGAGGCCGCTCCAGTTCGCGTCGGCGCGCTCAGGGAGCGGGGCGCTCCTTCGTCGGCTGGAGTGAGGCCCCGTACTCGGGCCAGCGGAGGAGAATGTAGCGCCATACCACGAGGGCGGAGTCGGCGTGTCCGCTCCGATAGAGCGCTAGGCCCAGGTTATGGCGCAGGACCGGCAGGTTCCCCTGGAGCGCGACGGCTTCACGCAGCGGTGGGACCGCTTCCTCATAGCGGCCCAGCCTCATGTAGCTCAGGCCGAGGTTGTACCTTCCCTCCCAGCGGTCGGGTCCCCTTCGAATGCCCTCGCGAAAGTAGGGGATCGCCTCCGCGTGCCGCTCCATCGCCATCAGCTCGTAGCCCACGTTGGTCCAGTTGCGCGGATTGGTCGGCTCGGCGGCGACCGCCGCGCGCGCGTGGGCGAGCGCCTCGGCGTACTGCCCTCGATCGCGGAAGTAGAGCTCGAGAACGCTCGCGCCGTACGACCTTCCGTAGGGCGAGACGCGGCCCGGATCGTCCATCAACGCGCCGAACCGCCGCACCGAGGCCTGCTCGCTCGCGTTCACGAGCACGAAAGAGAGGAGCGAGATCGCGGCGATCCCCACGAGCGCCAGGGACGTCCCGGTTCTCGATCGATCCGCCCAGAGCCAGCGCCCCGCGGCGATCCCGAGCACGGCCGCCGGCAGAAGAAAG
>JBGPHU010000088.1:0-12234 GCA_041484545.1 Candidatus Eiseniibacteriota bacterium
CGCCCGCGGGCCCGAGCGCGCGGCCCTATTCAGCGTCGAGAGGCTGGCGGAGCGAATGATTCAGGCCTACGAACGGACGGCCGGAGGCCGAGCAGGATCCTCGTGAAATCCGCGAAGCCGAGGAGGAGCGCCGCCGCCGAGCGCCCGTCTCCTCGCACGAGCGCTCCCGGGAGAAGCCAGAGCGTCCAGGCCAGGTAGGCCACCCAGGAGAAGGGACGCCCCCAGCGCTTCCCATGCCGCGCCAGGAAGAGTCCCCCGCTCCGAAGACGGTAGTAGGCCTTGAGCGGCGTCAGTCCGCCTCCACTCGTCGCGGACACGTGGTGCCACACCTTGGCCGAAGGCTCGTACCCGAGAACCAGCCCATGCTCCCGCGCGCGCGCGCACCAGTCCACGTCCTCGACGTACATGACGTAATCGGGATCGAGGAGTCCCACCGACATAAGCGCCCCCCGCGCAAGAAGCGCGGCGGCCCCCGAGACGTAGTCGACGTCGCGCGGGGAATCTTGCAATTTCTCGTCTTTCACGTTCACGCCCCGATGCCGGATCAGGCCCCATCCGCGGCCCACGATGCCGCCCGCGAACCAGATCACGTCGGGCGCGTCGTAGTAGTAGATCTTCGGCGAGACCGCCGCGCGGCGCGGATCCGCCTCCAGCGCCCGCAGCAGCTTCTCCAGCGCGGCGCGCTCGAGCACGACGTCGTTGTTCAGAAGAAGGATGGAGTTGGCGCCTGCCTCGAGAGCGCGGCGGATTCCCTCGTTCACGCCGCCCGCGAAATAGAGATTTCGCGTAAGCCGCAGCACTTCCACGCCGGGGAACTCGGCGCGCACCGCCTCGGCCGTTCCGTCGGTCGAGCCGTTGTCCACCAGGAGCACATGGTCCGCCGGAGGATCGAGCGCGAGGACGGATGTGAGGCATTCGCGCGTCATCCGGAGCTGGTTCAGCGCGAGAACCAGGGCCCACGTCGGCCGGGCGCTCATCGAAGGCACTCCGCCACGAGCGACTCCAGCGCGTCCACGAGTCCGTCCCACGTGAACCGGCGCCGGTCGCGCGCCACGCCCTCGCGGAGCCGCGCCCCCATGTTCTCGTCGAAGAACCGCTCAATCGCGCGGGCCAGCGCCGGCGGGTCGCGCGGCGGGACGAGAAGCCCCGAAACGTCCTCCTCGACGGTCTCCTCCAGCCCGCCCGTGCGCGTCGCGATCACCGGCACCCCCGCCCCGAACGCCACCTGCGCGATCCCCGATCCGGTCGCCTCGCGGTAGGGGAGCGCGACCACGTCGGCCGCGGCGAAGTAGCCAGAGACCTCCTCGTTCGGCACGTATCGGTTCACGACGCGGACCCGGTCCAAGAGCCGCGGGTCCGCGAGCAGCGCGCGGTACCGCTCGGGCGGGTCGTAGAACTCTCCCACGACCAGGAGCTGGTCCCAGGCGTCCGGCCGCGCGATCGTCAGCGCGCGAAGGAGGTCCTCGAGACCCTTGTAGGCGCGAACGTAGCCGAAGAAGAGGATCACGCGTCCCTGGAGGCCGAGGGAGGCGCGCGCCTCCTCGCGACCCGGCGCGCGCTCGCTGAAGATTTCATAGGACGGATGCGGATGAACGCGAACCGGGCGTCCGCGCGCGAGACGCTCCAGCTTCACCGCCTCGGAACGCGCGTGCACCAGGAAGGCGTCCGCCGCGCCCAGGCCGTACGCCGTGAGCGAGCGATCAAGCGGCGTGCCTTCGTGGGGCGAGACGTTGTGGCAGAGAAAAATCCGCGCGGGCCTTCCCTTCCCCCTTTGCGCGCGGCGCGCCGCCCATCCCAACGAAGGTCCGAAGAAGGGGTGCCACCAGGGCACGACCAGGAGGTCCGGCTCGATCGCCCGAAGCCGCGCGCCGGCCCGCTCCCAGGTGAGCGGGTTCAGGCTGTCGAGAATGGGCTCGGGCGGCACCGGAGGCTCGATGGCGGCGCCGCTCGCGTCGAACTGGGTGGTTCCCGGGAAAAGGATTCCCGGATAGAGCCTCCTGAAGGAAACGATCGAAAGCTCGTGGCGGGCGTGGAGGGCCCGGGCAAGAAGCGTCGTGTAGTGCGCGATCCCGCCGCGGTGCGGGTAGGTGGGACCCAGGATCGCGGCCCTCAACGGTTCTCCCGCCGACGCGCCGTGTCTAGAGCCTCTCCCGGATGGCGTAGTCGGGCTCGTGCGCGCGGGTGCTCGCGATGAGCTCGCCCAGGAATCCCATCGAGATGAACTGGATCCCGAGGATGATCAGCACGGCCCCGAAGAGGAGCGCGGGCCTGAGCCTTAGCCCTTCCCCCAGCACCCAGCGCCAGGAGAATCCGATCGTGATCGCGGCGCCCACCAGGGCGAAGAACACGCCGATCCTGCCGAAGAGGTGGAGCGGCCGCCTGGAGCTCGTGTTCAGGAACATGACCGCGAGGAGATCCAGGAATCCGTTCAGGAACCGGGCCGGCCCGAACTTGGTCTTCCCATGGAGCCGCGGATGGTGGACCGTGCGCATCTCTCCGACCCGAAACCCGTTCCAGTGCGCCAGCACCGGGATGAACCGGTGCAGCTCGCCGCGAAGCTGGATCGTCTTCACCACCTCCGCGCGGTAGGCCTTGAGCCCGCAGTTCATGTCGTGGAGCTTGATCCCGGTCATCGAGGAGGTCACCGCGTTGAAGAGCTTCGACGGAATGGTCTTGGAGACCGGGTCCTTCCGCTTCTGCTTCCAGCCGGAAACCAGATCGTAGCCCTCCGAGAGCTTCGCGATCAGGCCTCCGATCTCCGCGGAATCATCCTGCAAATCGCCGTCGAGCGTGACGACGAACCGCCCTCGCGCCGCGGCGAATCCGACGGAGAGCGCCGCCGACTTCCCATAATTCCTGCGAAAGACGATCGCGCGAAGATGCGGAACGCGCCCGTGAAGCTCGTGGAGCGCCTCCAGCGTGGCGTCGGTCGACCCGTCGTCCACGACCAGGATCTCATAGCTCTTCCCCAGCGCCGCGAGATCCGCGGTGAGCTTCTCGAGCAAGGGCTTCAGATTCTCGGCTTCGTTGTAGACGGGGATGAGCGCCGTGATCTCCACCGCGTGCCGGGACGCGGACGGGACCGCTCCTGTCTCCATCACGTGTTCCGCTGCCATTCCCATTGGCGCGAGAGCCCCTGTTGAAGTGAGGTGCGCGGCTCGTAGCCCAGGTCGCGGCGCGCGAGCTTGGTGTCCGCCGACGTGTCGCGCGGATCCCCGCGCTGCGGCTCAACGTGACGGCGCTCGAGCGGATGTCCGAGGAGGCTCTCGATCGAGTCGAGCACCTCGCGGAGCGCCACCCGGTGGCCGCCGCCGACATTGTAGGCGAATTCGCGCGTTTCGCGCGTCAGGCTCGCGACGGTCGCCTGGACGGCGTCGTCGACGAAGGTGAAGTCTCGTGTCTGCCCGCCGTCCCCGAAGATCGTGACCGGGTCGCCGCGGCGCCCCGCCTCGAAGAACCGGTGAAAACCCATGTCGGGGCGCTGTCGCGGCCCGTAGACCGTGAAGTATCGGAGCGCGACCGCGGGCACGCCGTGCTCGGCCCTGTAGGCGTAGACCAGCGCTTCCGTCGCGAGCTTGGTCACGCCGTAGGGCGAGATCGGCCGGCGGGGCTCATCCTCCGGCGTGGGAGCGCGTCGCGCCGCGCCGTACACGGAGGAGCTGGATGCGACGGCGAGCTTGACGAGCGCCCGCCCCCGCGCGGCTTCGAGCAGCCGCTGGGTGACGACGACGTTGTGCTCGGCATACTCACGGAACGATTCCCCCCAGCTCTGCCGCACGCCCGGGAGCGCGGCCAAATGGGCGACGTGGCTCACGCCGTCGAGCAAGGGCTTCAGATCGGCGGTGCGCAGATCCGCCTCGACGAGCCGGAATCCCCGATCGCCGAGCAGGCGCGCCAGGTTGGATCGCTTCCGCGCCGGCTCGTAGTTCGAAGTGAAGGCGTCCACGCCCAGAACCTCGAACCCCGAATCCCGGAGCGCCTCGGCCAGCGTCGACCCCAGAAACCCCGCGACGCCCGTCACGAGCGCGCGCACGGCTCGTCAGCGCCCTCCGGCCGCGCGCGGCCGGGCAGCCTTGGGCGTGGCGCCGCCCTGGAGCACCCGCATCGAATCCTCGTACGTCTGGAGCCACGCCTGGCCCTGCGGATCCTCCGGGTGCGCCCGCGACCAGGTCCGCAGCACGTCCACGGCTTCCTGCTTGCGGCCCTCCAGCCAGAGCGCGCTGAAGAGGCCCCCGAACCAGTCGAAATAGCGCTGGTCCAGCTCGCACGCGCGCCTGAGCTCCGCGAGACCCTGCTCGACCAGATCCGCGCGGCGCAGCTTGTGCCCCTTCTGCCAGTGGATCACGCCCAGGTGGAAATAGAACTCGGCGGCATTCGGGAAGCGCTTCTGCGCGTCCTGGAACACGCGCTCGGCGGAGACGGTGTCCCCCATGTCCTGGTAGGTCTTGCCCAGATACTCGAGGAGGCCCGGGAAATCGGGCGTCATCTTCACGGCGTCGCGGAGCACGCGGAGCGCGTCCTGGTTCTGTCCCGCCTGCTGGAGCTGGTAGGCGACCTGCACGTGCGCCGCGCTGTAGTTCTGCACCAGCTTGTAGGCGTTGTCATCCTTGTACACGGACCGGTCGTAGTCCCGATTCTTGTTCAGGAGACCGCCGTAGCGGAACACGTGGTAGAGATTGTCGAGGGTCTTGCGGGCGTCGACGGCGTGATCCGCCACCTCGTGCGGATCGATCCGGAACACGAGACCTTCCAGCGTGAGATTCTTCTCGTATCCGAGCTGCTCGGGAACCGTCACCGCGAGATAGACCGGCTTCTTCCACTGGTTGGTCTTCATCATGTCCGCCACGGCCTGATCCTTGACCCAGACGACCTTCCCGGTCTTCTCGTCCTGGTAAGGCTGGATGGCGTCGAGCTGGGCGTCGGTGAGCGAGAACGGCACCTTCGGCTCCTGGTCGCGGAGCTGCTTGATGTACCACGGGGTGTTGAGGAGGCTCAGGTTCACCACGCGCACGTCCTTGCGCACGTGCTCCACTTCCTGGATGTACCAGAGCGGGAAGGTGTCGTTGTCCCCGTTCGTCATCACGAGGGCGTTCGGCGCGAGCGGCGTGAGCATGTTGTAGGCGTAATCGTGCGCGATGTAGAAGCCCGACCGGTCGTGCTCGTACCAGCCCTCCTTGGCCGGGAGGAGCGAGATCCCGATCAGGGCTGCGGCCCCGATCCAGAGACCGGCCCGTTCCCCACCGAACGCGGCTCCGCCTGCCGGCGCCGGCGGCGCCGCCCCGGCCGTGGCCGGCGGCGCCGGGTCGCGGGCGGGCTCGAACGCGCGCGCGAGCCAGTCCAGGACCCCCGCGGCGCCCATCCCCATCCAGATGGCGAGGAAGTGGTAGGAGTTGGTGAAGAAATAGTCGCGCTCGCGAACCTCGTGATCGGTGAAGTTGAGATAGAAGATGAGCGCGGGGCCCATGATCAGGTTCTGCGCCAGGAAGAACCAGAAGGTCTTCTGGTCGCGCGTCCAGTTCCACCAGGCGCCGATCGCGAGCAGCAGGTAGGGGATCGCGTTCACGGCGATCACCCAGAAGGAGCCCGGGCCGAAGGGCCCGAAGCCGTCCGTCAGCCGGAACTGCAAGCCGACGTACCGGAGGTACATGTGGCTGATCTGGTACCAGACGTCGGCCCGCCGCTCGAAGGGGTTCGAGGGGCCGTACTGCTTGCGCAGCAGGTAGTCCTTCCACGTGTTGAACGTCTCCGGCGCGCCCTCGTTCACCGCCGGATGCTGCTGGCTCCGGACCAGAAGGAAGAGCTGCACCGAGAACCCGATCACCAGGGCGAGGGTCCACCAGGTGAAGAGGTTGTTCTTCACGAGCTTCTTGCGGTTGAGCACGTACACCACGCACAGCACCGTGAGGACCATCAGAATCAGCGGCAGCGGGACGTCCACGTCGGCGGAGAATTCGTTGTACCAGAGAAAGAGCACGAACCCGCCGAGCAGGGCGGCCGACGCCCAGAACCGTCCGGTCTTGAAATACTGCGGACGCGCGAGGACGAAGAGGACGAGGAGTCCCGGCGCGACGAGAATGGTACCCAGGTGGACCGCGGCGGAGATCGACAGGAGGTAGACGATCATCACCAACATCCGGTCGTTCGAAGTCTCGCCCAGATGGTCCCACCAGTTGAATGCCAGCCAGATGCTGAACACGACCAGGAACGAGGACAAGGAGTAGACCTCGGCCTCGACGGCGCTGTCCCAGAAGGAATTGGAAAACGCGACGAAGAAGGCGGCGGTCAGCCCTCCCACCAGACACGCGAGCTGCCTGGCGGGACTCATCGGCAGATCCGCGTACCAGCGTCGGATCGCGCGCACGACGATGAGGAACGTGAAGAAGGCCGCGAGCGCCGAAGCCAGGGCGCTCATGAAGTTCACCTTCCACGCCACGCCGCCGAGCGGGATCAGGCTCATCATCCGGCCCAGCATGGTGTAGACCGGGTTCCCCGGCGGGTGCGGAAGCCCCAGGATGTAGGAGGTCGCGATGAACTCCCCCGAATCCCAGAACGGCACGGTCGGGGTGAGGGTGCGGATGTAGACGAATAGGGGCACGCCCAGCGCGAGCGCCGCCGCGATCCAATGCCAGCGCTTGGACCAGGTCACGCGCGCCTTCCCCGGGGAGCGGCGTCCGGCCCAGCCCCGTGGGGCGCTCCATCACCCCCCGCGGCGCGCTCCAGCTTGCGCCGCTCGAGGCGCTTTCCGATGGCGCGGCGCGGTGTGCGGGAGATGAAGATGAGCCCCCCGAGCAGGCTGATCAGCACCGAAACGATGTACGTGAGGAACGGGATCGAGAACGATTGCTCCCGCGACAGCCCCGCCATCTGGAACAGCACGACGGCGGCTCCCTCGCGCACTCCGAGCCCGTTCAGGGAAATCGGGAGGGAGATGAGCGCGGCGAGAACGGGCACGAACAGGAAGTAGTACGCGATCGAGATCCGGACCCCGAGGGAGAGGCCCACGAGATAGTGGACGTAGATGCGGCTGATCTGGACCAGCGTGGACGCGACGAACGCTGCGGCGAGCGCGCCGCCCTGGTTCCTGAATCCATGCAGGTCGTCCATGATCCGAGCGATGCCGCGCTCGACTTTTTGAGCGCCGATCGCCCGGAACGGACGCTCGAACGCCTCGAGAATGCCGCGATGGAAGACGGCCGCGAAGAACGCGACCGCCAGGAGAAACACCGCCAGGGTGGTCCAGTAGATGGCGTACAGGTGGAGACGGTCCAGCACCGCGACCGAAGCGACGACCGCGAGAAATCCGATCGACATCACCCCGATCAGGCGATCCATCAGGGTCGCCGAGAAGACGGAGCTCACGCGATCGGCGTGCTTGGACGCGTCGGAGATCCGCGCAATGTCACCCCCGATGTTGGAGGGAAGGAAATTGTTGAAGAACAGCCCGACGAAGTAATACGACGCCGCCTTGGGATAGGGAATCGAAACACCCTGGGCGCGCAGGAGTCTGGCCCAGAGCCAGCTTCCGATCAGGCTCGAGAGGAGAAAGAGCCCCGCCGCCGCGCCGAGCAGGGCCGGATCGGCGGGTCTCATCGTGGCCCACACGTTGCGCGGCGAGACCTTGGTGATGACGTAGGCGAAGAGCAGAACGCTCAGGAGGATCTTCAAGAGGATGAGCGGGAGCTTAAATCTTGTAAGCACCGACTTCGAGCCGTCGCTCACGCCGCGAGCGCTCCCGCCGCCCGTTCCATCACGGCGCGACTGTCCTTGTAACAGCGGTCCCACGTGAACTCGCGGGCCCACCGGAGTCCCGCCTCGGACAGGGCGAGCCGCAGCGGCCGATCGGTGAGCAGGTTCCCGATCGCGTCGGCCAGGGCGTCCACGTCTCCGTGCGGGACCAGGATCCCGGTCTCGCCGTCCCGGACCGACTCGATGAGGCCGGGGCTCCGGCTCGCCACGACCGGCGTTCCGCACGCATTGGCCTCGATGACCGTGAGGCCCCATCCCTCCTTGGGCGAGGGCGCGACCGCCACCATGGCCTGGTTCAGGGCCTCCACTTTATAGGGATGGCTGAGCGGGCCCAGGAACTCCACGCGATCCTGTATCCGGAGCGATCGCGCGAGGGATTCCAGGGCCTCCCGGTAGGGACCGTCTCCCACGATCGTGAGGCGCGCGCCGGGCACGCGGCGCATGACGCGCGGGAGCGCCCGGATGACGTACTGCGCGCCCTTGTACTTCCGGAGCCTTCCGACGAACGCGATGACGGGCCGTTCGCGGTTCTCCGGCGGCAAGGTCACCGAGTAGGCGCTCTGCTCCAGGCCGCAACGAACCACGTCGATGTGCTCGCGCGGAATTCCCCGGCGCACGAGATCGCTTCGAGTGCTCTCGGAGATCGTCAGAAAGGGAACGTCCCGGTACACGAGCGGAATCAAGCTCTCGTGGGCCCACACGAGCCCGCCGACGGCAGGCGATGCCTCCCGAAACACGGTGGCGCCGAACAGATGAGGCACCACGGCGAGCACGGGGGCGCGGACGTAGCAGGGCGTGAAGAACGGAACCTTGTTGATGTCTTCAAGAACGAGATCAAATCGCTCCCCCCGAAGCCTCCGCCGGTAAAGCTGGGCCAGAGCAAGATGCGCATTGTACCACGATCCCCTCCGGAGAATTCGGATGCCCCGGAAACGCTCCTCCGGCTTGGAGCCGAGGTACGCTTCCGAGAGCCAGGTCACCTCGTCGCCGTCCCGCACCGCCCGGGTCAGGATTTCCGAGAGATGCAGCTCCGCCCCGCCGGCCTCCGGGTGGGTGGGATCCCTCCAGTTGAACGCGAGGATCCTCAACCGATTCGTGCACCGGAACGGGGTGGCTCCGCCGGTTTTCGCCCCAGCGCCCCGATGACGAAGTATGTGTAGAAGGACACCCGCGTGTTCCGGAATCGCGCGCGCGCCGCGGAGGCGATACGGGAGAGGACCGGAAGGGGAGGCGGATAGAGCGGCAGCCGGGCGACGCGGGAACGGAGCAGCACGACCCGGATCGAGCGGTAGAGAAGGCCCGGAACCATCCAGCTCCCGTAGCGGCGGGTCACCGTGACCCCGGCGTCTCTCATGAGGCCCTCGAGCTCGTCGATCGTGAACTCGGTCTCCCAGCCCGCGAACCACCTGCCGAGCGCGATCAGGAAATGCTTGAGCACGGTGTACATGTGGAACCGCTGGGGGACGTCCACGAGGAGGATTCCCCCGGTGCCGAGCACGCGCACGTTTTCGCGGAGGAGCGGGTTCGGATCGCGGAAATGCTCCAGGAGGCCCTGATGGAACACGACTTCGATGTCGCGGTCGCGGAACGGCATCCGGAGGGCATCCGCGCGGACCAGGTGCACGCGCTGCCCCGCCCGCAGCGCCACGCCCCTCGCCACCTCGAGCGAGGCGGCCGAGTAGTCGAGCAGGATCGCGGTCGCGCCGGCCGCAGCCAGCGTGACGCTGTCGCGCCCCGAGCCCGCCCCCACCTCGAGCACCCGCTTCCCGCGCACGGGCGTCTCGGCGAGGATCTGCTCCACGACGCGGCCTTCGGTCGGATAGACGTCGTCGATCGCGGCGCGCTCGCGCCAGAAGCGCGTCCAGTGGGCTTCGGTGGATTTCCGCACGCGCTACTCCCCGGTCGTGAGCCGCGAGGCCAGAACGGGGGGGAGCCGGGCGGCGCGGATCTTCTCCTGGGAAGCCTCGATGTCATACGGCACCCGGACATACTCGATCATGCCCCCGGGCTCGTTCAGGACCACGAAGCACGCCCGCGGATCGTGGTCGCGCGGCTGCCCCACGCTGCCGACGTTCACGATGTAGCGATGGACCGGATCGAACCTGAGCTGGGTCGGAGGAAGGGACGCGCAGCCCGAAGCGGAGCGCTCGAAAATGGCGGGCTGGTGCGTGTGCCCGATGAAGCACGCGTGCTCGGCGAAGAACTGAAACTGCGGCTCGGCGTCGAACCGGTCGAAGATGTATTCCCAGTCCCGCGGCGCCGCCGGCGAGGCGTGCACGTAGAAATAGGGCTCGACATGCTTCGAGAGCGAGAGGCCGCGGAGGTAGTCGCGGTTCTCGTTCGTGAGCACCTTCGCGGTCCAGAGGGCGGCTGCCTTCGCGTTCGGGTTGAAGCGCGCGGCTTCCCCGCCCCCGCTCGCCGCGGAATCGTGGTTGCCCAGCAGCACCATCTGGCAACGCTCCCGGATCAGGTTCAGGCACTCGTTCGGGCTTCCCCCGTAGCCGACCACGTCACCGAGGCAGAGGATCCGGCTCGCGCCCCGCTCGTCGACCACCTTGAGGACCGCCTGCAGGGCCTCGAGGTTTGCGTGAACGTCGGAGAGAATGGCCGTCTTCATCCTGTAGGCCTGGCGTCATGGGCCAACCGGTCCAGGATGCCGTTCACGAAGGCGCCGGAGGTTTCCATGCCGTATTTCTTGGCGATTTCGATCGCCTCGTCAAGCGCAACCCGCACCGGGACCTCGACGTGGTAGAGAAGCTCCGCCGCGGCGAGCCGGATCACCGAACGGTCGGTGGCGGCCATGCGCGCGAGCGACCAGTTCTTGGCGATGCGGGATACCACCACGTCGATCTCGGGCTGATGCTGCGCGAGCGTGGAAACGAGCGCCCCGGCGAAGGCGCGAGCCTCGGCATCGGCCTCCTCCTCCAGGTCCTCGAGGATCTCCTGAAGGCAGCGCTCGATCGGATCTCCGGTCACGTCCGCCTGATACGCCGCGCGGAACGCCAGCTCGCGCGCGTGCCGGCGGCGGCTCACAGCCTCCCTTTCGCGCCGAGCGCGCGCACGAGCCGAGCCATCTCCACCGCGCCCTCGGCGGCCTCGACGCCCTTGTTCCCGTGCTTGCCGCCCGCGCGGTCGAGCGCCTGCTCCACGGTGTCCGCGGTCAGCACCCCGAAGAGCACCGGCACGCCCGTCTCGTAGGATACGCGCGCGATCCCTCTCGATGCCTCGCCGGCGACGTAGTCGAAATGAGGCGTCTCCCCGCGCACGACCGCGCCCAGGCAGACGATGGCGTCGTGACGTCCCGATCGCGCGAGCCGGCGGGCGACGGACGGGATCTCGAAGGCTCCCGGAACCTTCACGACCAGGACGTCGCGCGGCCTCACGCCTCTCCGCGCGAGGGCCCCGAGGGCGCCCGAGAGGAGGCGGCTTCCGATGGCCTCGTTAAACCTGGATAAGAGGATGGCCACCCGAAGGCCCGCTCCGTCGAGGGATCCCTCGAGCAAGCGCGGTGTGGGCTCAGCCCCGGCGCGCGCCGGCGCGCGGAGAGGGGCCTTGCTCATGCTGGAAGCCCCCGCTTCCCGTTCCCGCGTCCCGGACGGGCGCCCGAGGAGGCCGTCCGCTCCAGCAGATGCCCGAGGCGCTCGCGCTTGGTGGCGAGGTACCGGGCGTTGGAGGCGTTCGGGACGATCTCGAGAGGCTCGCGCGAGACCACGTCGATCCCGTAGTCGCGGAGCGCCTCGATCTTCTTCGGATTGTTGGTCAAGAGGCGGACCTTTGAATAATCGAGATCGCGGAGGATCTGCGCGGCCACGCCGTAATCGCGGAGATCCGGGGCGAAGCCCAGCTTGAGGTTCGCGTCGACCGTGTCGAGCCCGAGATCTTGCAATTCATAGGCGCGAAGCTTGTTCGCGAGACCGATGCCGCGTCCCTCCTGCCTCATGTAGAGAAAGGCTCCCGCCCCTTCGCGATCGATGCGCTCCAGCGCCGCCTCGAGCTGCTCGCCGCAATCGCAGCGCTGCGAGCCGAACACGTCTCCGGTGAGGCACTGCGAGTGCACGCGGACCAGCCGCGCGCCTCCGCTCGACGCGCCCTTGACGAGGGCGACGTGGTGATGGCCGTCGACCAGGCTCTCGTACACGACCACTCGGAACGTCCCGAAGCGGGTCGGGAGCCGCGAGGTCGCGATGCGCTTCACGAGGCGCTCGTTCCGGTAGCGGTAGCGAATGAGGTCACGGATCGTGACCAGGGTCAGGCGGTGGCGCCGCGCGAGCCGGATCAGCTCGCGTCCGTCCGCCATCCGCCCGTCCGGAGCGAGGATCTCGCACAGGAGTCCCGCGGAGCCCAGCCCCGCGAGGCGCACCAGGTCCAGAGCGGCTTCGGTGTGGCCGGGCCGCTTCAGAACCCCTTCGTCCGCGGCGCGCAGGGGAAACACGTGCCCGGGCCTCGCCAGGTCCTCCGGCTTCGTCTTCCGGTCCGCGAGCGCGCCGA
>JBGPHU010000089.1:0-12178 GCA_041484545.1 Candidatus Eiseniibacteriota bacterium
CTCCTGGAACACGACCGCGCCGGACGCTCCGGGCATGCGCATGTCGGAGATCACGAGGTCGAAGGGATGCGATTTGATCTCGTGAACCGCCGCGTCCCCTCCGAGCGCCACAACGACGTCGTAGCCCGCCTCGATCAGCGCGCTCTCGAGGATGCGGCAGAGGTTCTTGTTGTCTTCGGCGATCAGGATCCGGTCACTCATGGGTTCATGTCTCGATGGGTAGATGGATCTGAAACTGGGCCCCGCCGCTCGGCGACGAGCCGACCGATACGGTCCCCCCGTGCTCGCTCACGATCCGCTCCACGAACGCCAGCCCCAAACCCGTCCCCTGGGCCCGGGTCGTAAAGAAGGGTTCGAAGATCTTGGAGCGAAGCGGCCGGGGGACCCCCGGACCGCTGTCCTGAAAGTATATGTGTAGTTCGGACTTTCGCGCTTGCACCAGGACGGTCAGCTCCCCGCCCTCCGGCATGGCGTCGCGGGCGTTGAGCGCCAGGTTCAGGAATAGGTGGTGCAACGCCTGAGGCCGGCCGCGGATCTCCACTCCGTTTTCGGCCTCCCACCGGATGTTGGAGCGCACGTCGCAACGAGTCAGCTCGACGTTCAGGATCTCCATCGTACGCTCCAGGACGGGGCGGAGCGGGAAGGTGGAGGGCTCCGAGTCCGCGCGCCTGGAGAGGTCCAGGAAGTTCTGCACCACTTCGCCCATGCGGTCGACCTCTTCGTCCAGCATCCTCAGGAGTTCCTTCCGCTCCGACACCGGAAGCTGGTCCAGCTTCTGCAAACGCGAGGAGGCGCCGCGCAGCACCGCGAGCGGGTTCCGGATCTCGTGCGCCACCCCGGCGGCCACCTGCCCCACGGTCGCGAGAAGGTCGGCGTGGTTCATGCGCTCCTCGATGCGCGCGAGCCGGGCCTGCGTCCGTACGTACCCCAGCCCGACCAGCACCACGAGGATCGACGCCAGGAAGGCGGCGCCGTAGAGGGAGGCCCTAACCTGGACCAGGGGACGGAAGGCGCTCGAGCCTCCCTCCACAACGACCGCTCCGACAATGCGCCCGTCGTACTGCGTAACCGGCGCGTAGCCCGCCTTGAGATAATTCGCTCCTTCCTCAAAGAGCCGCGAGTGCGCCGGTTCGCCGATCATCGCCCGCGCGAACGCGGCCTCGTCCAGCGTGGCGCGGCCCACCTGCTGCGAGGTGGACTCGCGGAGCGCCAGGACGGAGCGCTGATCCGGATCGAGCAGGAGGATGTTCGATGCGCCGGCCCCGTCCGCGAGTCTGCGCCAGCTCTCACGGACCGCGTCCGCCGCCTCGACCGCGTCCATGGTCGCTTCGACGTCGGCCCGCAGGGAATCGGCGGTGCCGGGAAAGAGGGCGTCCAGCTGGTCGGGCTGGATCAGAAGGGCGGCTGTGTGCGCCGTGGCCTCGAAACGCTTCCCCAGCTCCTCGTCCAGGAAATGGTGCGCCGTCTGGATGGCGTAGATGACGGTTCCATTAACCAGAACGAGAAGCGCCCCGAGAAAAAGGAGCGTCCACAAGAGGCGTGAAGGTTTGATCGGCGGTAGGTTGAACATAGCCTTGTCGGCTCAAAGCAGAGTACCGACCGGGAGCGCGCATTGTCAACGCGCGCGAGCGCAAGCTATGGTACGGTGCGCGCTTCCATGCGGACGCACGCTCTCCCTTTTCTCTTCGGGCTGATGGCCGGGGCCCTGGGCGGCCTCATGGGCGTGGGGGGCGGCATCCTGCTCGTCCCGCTCCTCGTCCACACGCTCCGGATCGGCCAGCACGAAGCCCAGGGGACCTCCCTTGCCTTCGTCACGGCGACTGCGATGGTCGCCGCCCTGTTCTACTTCCGGCAAGGCAACCTCGACTTCCCTCTCGCGCTGTACCTGGCGCTGGGCGCCGTGCCGGGCGTGCTCCTGGGCGCCGCCCTCGCGCGGAAGCTGACCGCGCGTAGGCTCCGCCAGGCGTTCGGGATCCTCATGTTCCTGACGGCCATCCGCATCTTCGTCGCGGCCCCCGCGCACGCCGGCGTGCCTTCGCCCTGGCACGCCGCCGCCAACGTCGCGCTCGGCGTCCTGGTCGGTATTTTCGGCGGACTTCTTGGAGTCGGAGGGGGGACGATCTTGGTTCCCGTCCTGGTCCTGGGCGAGGGCTACCCGCAGCACCTGGCGCAGGGGGTGTCGCTGCTCATGATTCTTCCCACCGGGATCGTCGGCGCGTGGAGCCACGCCCGGCACGGCCACGTCGTGCGCCGGGTCCTGCCGGGGCTGATGGCGGGAGGCGCCCTGGGCGCCCTGGGCGGCGCAGTTCTCGCGCACCGGATCGAAGCGGCCGCGCTTTCGCGGCTCTTCGCCGTCTTCCTCCTGCCCGTCGCCGCGCAGATGATTTTCAGCCGCCGCCGTGATACCGTGGCCCACCCAATCGAACAAGGAGGAGGATCCCCACGATGACTCGCGTGTCTGCAGCGATGTTGATCGTCCTCTCAACGCTCCTGACCGCCGGGGTTTCTCTCGGCGAGACGCCCGCGAGAGATCCCCTCGCGCCGGTCACCACCACCGGGAACGCCGCCGAGAAGCGGTTCTCGGCGATCGTGAGCGAGTACACGCGAGGCACGTTCGCCTTCGACCCTTCCTTCGCGACGACGTGGGGCGTGCATCGGTACGACAGCCGCCTGCAAGACCTGTCGCGCCCCGCGATCGACCGCGAAGTCGCGCGCGTACGCAGATCGCTCGCCGCGGCGAAAGCGCTCGCGGTCGCGCAGCTCAGCGATTCGGCGCGGATCGACTACGATCTCTTCACCCGGCAGGTCGAAGGCCGCCTCTTCGACATGACCGAGATCCGCCGCTGGGAGAACGACCCCAGCTCCTACAACTACGCGGGAGCGATCTTCTGCCTCATGGCGCGGAACTTCGCGCCGCCCCAGGAGCGGCTTCGCCTCGTGACCGCGCGGCTCACGCAGGTGCCGCGGCTGCTCGCGAGCGGGAAGCGGAATCTGAAGAATCCGCCCGCGATGTTCTCCAGCTTCGCCTCGGAGGATTTCGAGGGTACGATCGATTTCCTCGACCACGAGGTGCCCGCCGCGTTCGCCGCCGTGAAGGACACGGCGATCCTGAACCGCTACGAGGCGGCGAAACAGACCGCCGAGGCGGCCACCCGGGCGTACATCCAATGGATGCGCACGGACCTGGCGCCCCGCTCGAAGGGCTCCTATGTCCTGGGGGCGGAGCGCTACCGGAAGAAGCTCCACTACGACGAGATGGTCGATATCCCGATCGATTCCCTGCTCCACGTGGGAGAGGACGAGCTGGCGCGGCTGGAGGCGCGATACGCGGCCGCGGGTAAGCGCATCGACCCGAACGCGAGCCTGGACGATCTGCTGGAGCGGATGCGCCGCGATCATCCCACGGCCGCCGAGCTGATCCCGTACGCGACCAGCCTTCTCGAGGACATCCGTTCCTACTGCATCTCGTCCGGGTTCGTCGGCGTGCCCTCCGAGGTGCGCTGCATCGTCCGTCCCACGCCCTCGTTCGAGGCCAGCCGTTCCTTCGCCAGCCTGGACGCTCCCGGACCTTTCGAGACGAAGGCCAGCGAGGCCTACTACAACATCACCGTGCCCAGCGCAGGCTGGGACTCGGCCCGCGTGGAACAGCACCTCCAGGGTTACAGCCGCTGGATGCTGCCCTCGACCTCGATCCACGAAGCCTACCCCGGGCACTACGTCAACTTTCTCTGGGCGAAGCAGGCGCCGAGCCTGGTGCGCCAGACCATGGGTTGCGGGAGCTTCGGCGAGGGATGGGCTCTCTACTGCGAGCAGGCGGTCATCGACCAGGGCTACAAGAAGGACGATCCGCGCGTGGAGTTCGGCATGCTCCGCTGGGCGCTGGTGCGCGCGTGCCGGTTCCAGGTGGGGCTCCGTCTGCACACGCGGGGCATGAGCATGGACGACGCGATCGCGCTCTTCGTGCAGCACGCGCACATGGAACGGGCCAACGCCGAGCGCGAGGCCTATCGCGCGGCGTTCGATCCGACCTACATCGTCTACACGCTCGGGGCGCTCCAGATCCGGAAGCTCCGGGACGACGTCGCGCGCGCCGAGGGCGCGTCCTTCAATCTCGCCAAGTTCCACGAGCGCATCCTCACGCAGGGCGGACTACCGGTCGCGCTCCTGCGGCGGATGCTGCTCCACGACTCGGGCCCGACGCTCTAGGCCGGGCGACATCAGCGGCGTGCGTCGTCTCCTGCTCGGGCTCTTCCACGCCACCGAAGCGTGGAGGATTCCCGACGCGGAAGCGGACCGCCTCGGCCGGGATTTCCCGGACCTCGAGGTCACACGCGCCGGCTCCCGCGAGGAGCTGGAGAAGGCCGTCCCCGACGCCGAGATCCTCTTCTGCTGGGCGCCGGGCGAGAGCGCCATCGCGCGGGCCGGGCGGCTGCGCTGGATCCACGCTCCGGCAGCGGGCGTGGGCGCCTTCATCACGCCGAGCGTTCTCCGGCGCGGCATCCTGCTCACGAACTCGCGCGGCGTCCACGCCGTCCCCATCGCCGAGCACACCCTCGGGATGCTCGTGGCGCTCGCGCGTCACTTTCGCCCGGCGATCGCCGATCAGATCACGACGGGCCTCGACCGCGAGCGCTGGTGGGTCGGCTCGGGAAGGCCGCAAGAGCTGCACGGCCGCACCCTTGGGCTCTTCGGATACGGCGCGATCGGGCGCGAGATCGCCCGGCGCGCGCTGGCGTTCGGCATGCGCGTGATCGCGGTCCGGCGCCATCCCGAATCGGCCTCCGCCTGGGACTTAGACCTCCTGAGAGCGATCGGCCTCCCCGAGGAGGAGCCGCGTCTTGACCTCGTGATGGGGCCGGAGGGGCTCCCCCGGATGCTCGCGGAAGCGGACGCGGTGGTGATCGCGGCGGCGCTCACGCCGGAGACGGAAGGGCTCTTCGACGCCGCCGCGTTCCAGCGCATGAAGCGGGGCGCCTGGCTCGTGAACGTGGCGCGCGGAAAGATCGTGCGCGAGCGCGATCTCATCGCGGCGTTGCGGGAGGGAAGGCTGGGTGCGGCGGCCCTGGACGTGTTCGAGACCGAACCCTTGCCCCGCGAGAGCGAACTCTATACGTTAGAGAACGTGATCCTGACTCCTCACGTATCCGGCAACTCGACGGAATTCTGGCCGCGGGCGATGGCGCTCTTCCGCGAGAATCTTCGCCGCGACCTGGCGGGAATCCCACTCTTGAACCGCGTCGATCTCACACGAGGCTACTGAGCGAATGTCCAAACCTCTCGTAGGAATCTGCCCGAACTTCAGGGAAGTCGGAGGGCGGAACGGGTACTTCCTCCATCCCCATTACGCCTCGATCGTCTCGGGAAGCGGCGCCCTTCCGGTCATCCTGCCTCTCGTGGGAAACCGCCAGGAAGCGCGCGAGCTTCTGGAGCGCGTGGAGGGGCTGGTGCTGACGGGCGGCGCCGACATCGATCCCACGCACTACGGCCAGGCGGCGCGCCACCCGGACATGATCGCGCCGCGCGAGCGCACGGACTCCGATTTCGCCTACGCGCGCGAGGCGAAGGACCGCGGCATGCCGGTGCTTGGAATCTGCCTGGGCGCGCAGACCTTGAACGTGGCCTTCGGAGGGAGCCTGCTCCAGCACATCCCCGACGACGTCCCGGGCTCGCTCGCGCACGAGGACGGCGCGGAGCACTCGATCCGGATCGAGCCGGGGACGGTCCTGGCGCGCGCCCTGGGGATGGAATCGGTCATGGTGAATTCCTACCATCACCAGGGAATCGGCGATCTCGCGCCCGGCTTCCGGATCTCCGCGCGGAGTCCCGACGGGATCATCGAGGCGATCGAGCGCGTCGACCATCCCTTCTTCATCGGCGTGCATTGGCACCCGGAGCGGCTGGCCACGTCGGAGACCACGCGCAAGCTGCTCCGCGCGTTCGTGGACGCGACACGCGGGGCGCGGACGCCCGCGTAGCGCGAGAGGCCGGGGGCGAGAACGCTCCTCGCGCCGCCCGTCCGGTCACCAGCCGTATTTCTTTCGGATCGCCTTGATCTGGTCCAGGTGATTCAGATCGTGCCCCGCGATCAGCTCCATCGTGCGGCCCACGGTCTCCTTCCCTCGTTCGCTGTGCCTGCCATAGCGCTCCCAGTTCCGCCGCGGCACCTGCCGGAGCATCTCGAGCGTGCCCTCCCGCGCCACGCGGATCTTCTCGAGCAGCCGCTTCGCGTTCCCGCGGCTCTGGTGGCGCAGCTCCTTCACCCACATGGACTGGTCGTAGCCCTGGATCGGCGATCCCGGCTCGGCCAGGGAGAGCCGGTAGCGGTAGCCATACACGACTTCGGTGTCGTGGAGATGGCCCAGGATCTCGATGATGCTCCACTTCCCGCGCGCGGGTCTCCGGCGCATCCGCGCGGGGGTAAGCCCCTGAACGGCGCGCGCGAACTTCCCGGGCGCCGCCTTCATCAGCGCGATCGGCTCACGGCCGGCCCGGTAGCCGTCGATCTTCCGGATGTAGGCGCGGATCTCGGGCGAGATTGGGAATCGTTTCACAAGGACTCTCCTTCTTTTGGTAGGATTCCGGCTTCCGTCCCTCATCGCGGAACATCCTAATGGATTCGAGCGAGAGGTTTCCAGGGGAGCCCCAAGAGCGTGAAGATCGGAATCGCAAAGGAGATCGGCGCGGGAGAGCGGCGCGTGGCCGTCACGCCCGATTCGGTCCGGCAGATCAAGGCCGCGGGGTACGATGTGCTGGTGGAGGCGGGCGCGGGAGCGGGCGCCTATATCGAGGACCGCGCGTACGAAGAGGCCGGCGCCGCGATCGCGGCGGGCCCGGCGGACCTCTGGGCCCAGTCGCAGGCGGTCCTCAAGATCCAGCCGCCCCTCCAGAACGCGGCTCTCGGCAAGCACGAGGCGGATCTCCTGGGCGAAGGCGCGACTTTGATCTGCATGCTCCGTCCGCTGAGCCACATCGAGGTCGTGCGGATGCTCGCGAAGCGGCGCGTCACGAGCTTCAGCATGGACATGATGCCGCGCAGCACGCGCGCGCAGCGGATGGACGCGCTCTCCTCCATGAGCACCATCGCGGGCTACAAGGCCGTGCTGATGGCCGCGGACACGCTGCCCCGCCTTTTCCCCATGCTCGTGACCGCAGCCGGCACCCTCGCCCCGTCGCGCGTGCTGATCGTGGGCGCGGGCGTCGCGGGCCTCCAGGCGATCGCCACCGCGCGGCGGCTGGGCGCCGTGGTCGAAGCCTACGACGTGCGTCCCGCGGTGAAGGAGGAGGTCCAGAGCCTGGGAGCCACCTTCGTGGGACCGGAGCTCAAGGCGAGCGAGGCGCAGGACGAACAGGGCTACGCCAAGCCGCTCTCCGCGGAGGCGCAGAAGCTGGGCACGCAGATGCTGCACGAGCGCGCAGCGCACGCCGACGTCGTCATCACCACGGCGCGCGTTCCGGGACTCCCCGCGCCGCGGCTCATCCCCGCCGACGTGGTCGCGCGGATGAAGCCGGGGTCGGTGATCGTGGATCTGGCCGCCGACATGGGCGGCAACTGCGAGCTGACCCAGCCGGGCGAGACCGTGGTGCGCCACCAGGTGACCATCCACGGACCCGTGCGGCTCGCGGGCACCGTTCCGGTGCACGCCACGCAGATGTACTCGCGCAACATCACGACCTTCCTGCTCCACCTCACGAAGGACGGAGCGCTTCGCTTCGACTGGGCGGACGAGATCACCAGCGCCACCTGTGTGACGCGCGACGGCGAGGTCGTCCACGCCGCGACACGGTTGCGCGCCGACGGCGCCGCGACCGCCGCGGCGGGATAGAAAAGGAGACCCCTGTGCTCGAACAGCTGCTCACCGATCTGACGATCTTCGTCCTCGCGATCTTCGTCGGCTACGAGACGATCTCCAAGGTTCCGGTCGTCCTGCACACGCCGCTCATGTCCGGGACGAACGCGATCCACGGAATCGTGCTCGTGGGGGCCATGCTTGTCGCGGGGATGCCCGAAGGCCCGTTTGTCGCGGCGCTGGGATTCGTGGCCGTCGTGCTCGGCACGATCAACGTGGTCGGAGGGTTTCTCGTGACGGACCGGATGCTCCAGATGTTCTCGGGCAAGGCTGTGGGGCCGCCCCGGTCGTGACGCTTCCGCACCTCGCGCCCAACCTGGTCCGCGCCGCGTACCTTGCGGCCTCCGTCCTCTTCATCGTCGGCCTCAAGCAGCTCAGCTCTCCCAAGTCCGCGCGGAACGGAAACACCCTCGCCGCGATCGGGATGCTCCTCGCGGTCGTGGTCACGCTCCTGGACCGCCAGATCGTGAGCTACGGCACCATCGCCGCGGGGATCGTGGTGGGCGCCGTGATCGGAACGGTGGCCGCGCGGCGGGTCGCGATGACCGCGATGCCCCAGATGGTCGCGCTCTTCAACGGATCGGGCGGCGGCGCCGCGGCGATCGTCTCCAGCCTCGAGTACCTGGCGTTCGCGCGCGCGGGCCTTCCGGTGCCCCCGATCGCGGGCGTCACGATCCTACTCGGCGCCCTGATCGGCGCGATCTCCTTCACGGGAAGCATCGTCGCGTTCGGAAAGCTCCAGGGACTCGTCACCGAACGGGCCGTCACCTATCCGCTCCAGAAGCCGATCAATTTCCTCCTGTTCCTGGGTATCCTCGCGGTCTCGGTCTGGATGGTCGCCTCCGGAACGGTCCATCCGGCGGTCTACGCCTGGTTCGCGGGGGCGTCGCTTCTCTTCGGGATCCTCTTCGTCATTCCGATCGGAGGGGGCGACATGCCGGTCGTGATCTCGCTCCTGAACTCCTTCACGGGTCTCGCCACCGCGGCGACCGGTTTCTCGCTCCACAACCACGTGCTCATCATCAGCGGCACGCTGGTCGGGGCCTCGGGAACGCTTCTCACCTATCTCATGTGCCGCGCGATGAACCGCCCGATCACGAACGTGCTCTTCGGCGCGTTCGGCGCGGTGAAGGCCAGAGGACCCGCGGCGGCTGTGGGCGCCGCGGCGAGCGCGGGAGCGGCCGGGAAGTCGGTGCGGGACGTCTCCGTGGAAGACGCGGCGACGATGCTCGCCTACGCGCGCAAGGTGATCATCATCCCCGGCTACGGACTCGCGGTCGCGCAGGCCCAGCATGGGGTTCGCGAGCTGGCGGATCTGCTGAAGGCCCGGGGCGTGGACGTGAAGTACGCGATCCATCCGGTCGCGGGCCGGATGCCCGGGCACATGAACGTGCTCCTCGCGGAGGCGAACGTGCCTTATACGGAGCTTTACGACCTGGAGGCCATCAATCCCGAGTTCGAGAGCGCCGACGTGGCGCTGGTGATCGGGGCGAACGACGTGGTCAATCCCGCGGCGCGGAGCGACACATCCAGCCCCATTTACGGGATGCCGATCCTGGACGCGGACAAGGCGAAGCACGTCATCATCTTGAAACGAAGCATGAAGCCCGGGTTCGCCGGGATCGAGAACGACCTCTTCTACGACCCCAACGCGATGATGCTCTTCGGCGACGCCAAGGACAGCGTCTCCAAACTCTTGCAGGCGGTGAAGGCGGTGTAGGTCCTTGCGTATCTTGGCGTATAGTGGGCGCGGATGCGGGATGCCCCATCCTGCCTCGACAATCACTCCCAGACCGGTGGAGGAATCGCACCCATGAATCCCGCCCGAACCACCGCAATTCTTGGCGCCCTGGTGATCGCCCACTGGTGCTCCCCTCCCTCGGCCCTCGCCGCGGGGAATCCCATGACCCTGGTCGGCAGCCTGTCCCCGTGGCCGGCGGGCCAGTACTCGAACGTCGCGGCCGACGCGACGCGGCAGGTCGCCTACGTGGGCTCCTTCGACGATCAGGGTGTCGCGGTCATCGACACTCGGGATCCGGCGAACCCGGTCCTTACCGACCGCCTTTCAACCCACATCACGAGCGATCTCCAGACGTCGGATTCCGCGGACCTGGATCACGTGAGCCATTACCTGGCGGTGAGCCATCAGCAGTGGTCTTCCAGCGACGCGTTCGAGGGGATCAGCGTCTACGACATCGGCCCGGATCCCTACCACCCGGCGCTTCTGCGCCGGATCGCCGTTCCCGGCGGCGTGCACACCGTTCAGCTCGATCCCGAGGTGGATTCGGGGCGGCCCTACGCCTACGCGAACAGCGAAGGAAATCTCAAGGTCACGGTCGTGAACATTCTGACGGGCGCGATCCTGAGCCAGTACGCCTCCAGCGAGGGGATCGGCTGCGTTCCGCCGCCCCCCTACTGTCAGGGCTTCAACTTCGCCCACGAGGGATTCATCCAGCGGCATCCGCGCAGCGGGCGGGTCCTCGATTACGTGAGTTACTGGGATAGCGGCCTGCGCATCGTGGACGTGACGGACCCCGCCAACCCCGCCGAAGTGGGCGCCTTCGACTACAACGTGTTCACCAACGGGCTCCGCAGCGCCCATTACGCCGCGGTCACGCCGTCTGCGAACTGGGTTTACCTCGAGGATGAGATCGGCCTTCTCGAGACCGGAGGCGTGCACATCCTCGACACCAGCGCATGCGACGGGTCCAGCTACTGCACACCCACGCTGGTCGGGGACTGGCACATCATGGGACATCCCGTGCAGGCTGCCGCGCTGAATGCGCTGTTCCACAGCGGGAAGTTCAATAACGCCATTTCCGCGGCGTTCAAGCGGGCCTTCACCTACGATGCGCACAACCTTGATCTACGTGGAGAGAACCAGCTCCTGCTCGCGAACTACGCCATGGGGATCCGGCTCATCGACACGAGCGACAAGACGGCCCCGGTGGAAACCGCCTTCTACCTTCCGAACGGGAACGAGAGCGACGCCTGCAAGCAGGACTGCGGTTCCAACACGCGTCAGACGTGGGGCGCGTATTTCGGGTCGGACGGCCGCATTTATGCGAGCGATTTCGGACGGGGATTCTATATCGTGGATGAGCGCAACCAGGGCGCTTCCAATGGCGCCGCGCTCGCCGGCCGGCTTCCGGCCGGCAGTGTGCGCGCCGATGCGAAGCCAGGCTCCAGTGGCGCCGCCGCCGGATTGCGCCTGCGCTCCGCCTCGGGAGTCTCCGGAGCGGACTTCGCCTTCTCCCTCACGACAACGCGTGAAGGCACGGCACGGATCGCGGTCTACGATGTCCAGGGTAGGCTCGTCTCGGTGAAGGCTCTCGGATCGCTCCCCGCGGGCGAACATTCGGTCTCGTGGACGCCCAGCGCCACGGAGGGCCACCTGCCGCCAAGGGGCATCTACTTCGCTCGCGCGGAGTCCGGAGCGGATGCCGCAACGATCAAGTTCGTCCGGTAGTTTTCCCTTGCATCCGTACCGCGGTCCGGAAGCTACCCTCCTAGCCAGGTCGATATGAGCGAGAGATACCTTAGCAGCGGAGAGCTGGCCCGTGAGGCGGGCGTGAACGCGGAGACCCTCCGGTATTACGAGCGGCGGAACCTCCTACCACGCCCCGCGCGGACAGCGAGCGGACATCGGCGCTACGACCCCGAAGCGATTTCGCTTCTGCGGCTCATCAAGCGGGCGCAGGAGCTCGGCTTCACGCTCGCGGAGATCCGCGAGCTGCTTCGAGGGCTCGAGCGGCCCCAAGCGGTCTGCGATGACGTCTGCAAGGTAATCGAGGCGAAGATCGGCCAGGTCGATCAGGAGCTCGCCAGACTGAGGGGGCAGCGCATGCGGCTTTCGCGTTTGCGGGCAGCCTGCCCGAGGACGCGGCCGCTGCGGGAATGCCCGGTCATCGTCGAGCTCAAGGGAAGTACACCGAAGAGGAGGAGAAAATGCTGAAGCGAATCGTGCTGACGCTGCTCGCCGTCGGAATGATCGTGGCCAACGACGCCGCGACCTGGGCGAATGTGGCGGTGAAGGCCTGCCCTGGGAAGTGCCCGTTCTGCCCGTGACCGAAGCCGAACGACTGGGGCCGGCGGTCAACCCCGATCGCCGGCCCGTTATGGTCAGAGATGTGGCCGCCTGACGGCCGCTTCCTTCATGCCTTGCCGAGCGCCCTCTGAAGGCGCTCGCGCGCCTCACGCATCGGGCCTTCGAGCTTGGACGTGTCTCGCACCGCCTTGAGCATGGATTCCGGTTCGATGATCGAGACGAGCGCGTTACCGTCCTCGTTCTGCGTGACCTCGACATTGCAGGGAAGCAGGAGGCCTATGCC
>JBGPHU010000090.1:0-12061 GCA_041484545.1 Candidatus Eiseniibacteriota bacterium
ATCTCGAAACGATGATGCGAGCGGGTGCATTCCGCGAGGACCTCTACTACCGGTTGAACGTCTTCTCGATCCCGATCCCTCCGCTCCGGGACCGGCGCGAGGACATCGCCCAACTCGTGGAGCACTTCATCCGCTCCAGCGGTATCGTCGGAAAGCGGGGATCTCGCGTTTCTCCGGAAGCGATCCGTGTCCTCGAAGGCTACGCATGGCCAGGAAACGCACGAGAGCTGCAAAACGTCATGGAGCGCGCGCTCATCCTATGTGATGGCGATGTCGTCCTGCCGGAGCATCTTCCGATCGGAATGCGCCTTTCGCAGCCCTCCGGGCGGGGCGGGGTTTCCCGTCCCACGCTCGCGGATGCCGAACGGGACTACATTCGCCAGGTCCTGGAAGAATGCAACGGGCACCGGCACAAGGCGGCGCAGACTCTCGGCATCAGCGAGCGGAATCTCTATCGAAAGCTGAAGGAGCTCGAGCCCGGACCGGAGCCCCAGCCCCAGCCTGTCCCGTAGTCTCAGGAGGCCGCGGCCAGGCATTTGGGAAGTCGATGGGCCGAGACGGCTCGCAGCACGCCCATGACGTCCCCATAGTTGACCGACTCATCCACGCGGCGAGTGGTCCGCTCCGCGGCGAGGGCCAGATCGTTTAGCGCGAGGATGCCCGACAGCCGGCCCTGCTTGTCGAGCACGGGAAGCCGGCGCACCTGCCCCTCGTTCATCCGGCGCATGGCGATCCGGACGTCGTCTGACGGTGCGCACGTGATGGCGCCCCGATTCATGACCGTCCCCACCTGCACCGAGTCCGGGCTCACGTGCTTCGTCGCCGTGGCCATGCAGATATCGCGATCCGTGATCACGCCGACGAATCGGCCGCCCGGATTCTCCGCGACCGGGACAAAGCCGCAATCCCGGCGCCACATGATCATGGCGGCCTGGGCGAGATTCGCCTCGGGCGTACAGCTCTCGACATCGCGGGTCATCAGATGTTCGACGTTCATGGCAATCTCCTCTCTTTGTCGGGTACGGCCCTGTTCCGTTGTCCAGCGTTCATGCGAACTGTGTCTCGGCGTGCTCGAAGCGATCGGTTCCATGGTCGCGCGTCCAGCGTTCGATTCGATCCGGCGTTCCGAGATCCGTCCAGCCGCACGGCGGGACGGGGAGCATTCGTAGCTCCACCGCCGACCGCTCGAGAAGGTCGCGCGAGAAATCCATGCTGGGGAGCCTCGAATAGACACGCTCCAGCGCGCCGGGTGCGCCATCGCCGGTCGCGGAACCCGAAAGTTCTGTGTCGCAGGCTCGCGCCAACATTCGGGTCAAGCGGGGGGCGATTCTCTCGTAGATCGAAAGGAGCGCCCGGGCCTGTGCCACGAGCATGAAGCTGCTCCAGTGGGCTCCTCCCAGGTACAGCTTGCGGGCGACCAGAGCTTCCGGCTTCTCACGGAACAACAAGACGGGCCTCGAGCCGTCCTCATGGGTGTCACCGCTGACGATCCAGCCGTAGCCCGGATCGGCCAGGTCGGGGGTCATGCCCAGGAGGATGACAGACCGACCCCCCTCCACCAGATCGAACGCTAGCTGGAGCGTATAGACAAGGACGTCCTCGTCCTCGACAGCGTGATCGGCGGGCAGGATGGCGACCCTCGCGTCGGGGTCACGCCGCAGAACGTGCAGGAGGGGAAGAAGAACGCCCGTCGCGGTTCCGCGGTTCTCGGGCTGCACAACGACGCGGGCCAGGGCTTCCGCCGGAAGCGCGACCCGCCACAGGTCTCGGTGCTTTGCCGCGACCACGGTAACGATACGAGCTGAAGAGGTGAGTCGGCTCGCGCGCCGGAGCGTCCAGCGGATCAACGATCCGTCGGTTCCGGGCGACCAGAACTGCTTGGGTAGCGCGACTCCCGTGGCGTCCTTGGTCAAGCTCCGCACGCGCGCGCCGTCTCCGGCGGCCATAATGATCGCCCAACGGTGAGAAGCCAATCCAGTTGCCTCCAGGTTGTGTCTGGGAGATTGAGCAGTTCCCATGCCGATCCGAGAACGCGTGGAGTTGCCGATTCAACGAACGCAGGGTCACACACTTCCCACGAGGGCGTCTTTCGGGGCACTCTCGAGAGTCCGAGACGACGACTGCCGTTTTGGCAGCCGATGCGTCTGTTCGTCAGCCGGTCCGCTCCTCGCGGTTGCCTTCGCGGTGAGGGATCTCTGAGGACGGGAGTCGCCATCACCACCGGGAGGAACCCCATGACCGGAGCCTGCGCGCTCGTTCTATCGCTGGCGCTCGCGGCGAATGCGACCGCTTCCGCGAACTCCGGGCCCTATCGCGCCGCGAGTCAAGCCGGCCCGGGTAGCGTGGCCCGGTTGCAGGCGGGAATCGGGGGAGAGCGTTTCCTAGAGGTTCTCAAGCTGAACCGCCTCGATCGGGCGCACGCGCTTTGGGCCGACACGCTCGTGCTCCCCGACACGACGCTCGGCTTGTTGGGCCTCTCCCCATGGCCGCCCAGCCTGGGGACGATCGACTCGATCCCGAAGGTGGTTTTCGTATCCCTGCGGATCCAGGCATTCGGAGCCTATGAATACGGCAGGCTTGCGCGCTGGGGACCGGTCAGCTCGGGAGGGCCGAATGCGCCCTCCCGACCTGATCTCTATTTCGTCGGCTGGAAATCCCGCCTGCACGCGAGTACGGTTGACAGCACGTGGATCATGCCGTGGACGGTGAACATCGATCGCGAAATCGGGACCGCGCTCCATCAGTATTCGCTTCCGGGGGTTCCAGCCAGCCACTGCTGCATCCGGCTCCTGGAAGAGGACGCGATGTGGGTCTACGATTGGGTCTCCACGTGGAAGCTCTCGCGGGATGGCAGGTCGGTCCTGGCCCATGGAACGCCGGTCGTCTTGTTCGGCGCGTACGACTATGGCTCGCGGCCTCCGTGGAAACGGCTCCCGGTGGACCCGCACGCGACGGACCTCACCCCGGCGGAGATCGCTTCCGCGCTGCACTTTCTGCGGAAGTCGGAGTAGCCGAATCCCCGCGGCTCAGCGTCTCTCCGACCTCCAGATGCCCCACAACACCGCGGCGCCGAAGATCAGCGAGAACAGGAGCGCGAGCCGGAGCAGCAAACCGACGATCCAGTCGAGCTGAGGCACGTGCCGGATCCCGACCGCGAGGCCGAACGCGACCACCGAGGCTCCGAGGATGACCGAGAGAGCCAGCCGGTTCGTCATGCGCTGGAATTCTCGTGTGAGCTTCTCGATCCCCTGATGGGCCACATTCAGCTCGATCTCTCCGCGCTCGACCCGGGCGAGAAGGCGCGTCACCCGTCGGGGCAGGTCCAACCCGAGCTCCGCCGCGTCCGAGGCCGCCCGCCCGGCGCGCATGGTTACGGCCCCGAGCCCGCAGCGCCGCCGCCAGGCACGCTCGAAGACCGGTCCCGCGAACTCTAGATAGCGGAACTCGGGGTCGAGGCTGAGCCCGATCCCCTCGCTCATGTTCACGACGCGGAGCAGCAACGCCAGTCCGCTCGGAAGTTGAAGCTTGTGGCGGAACGCGATCCGGACGATCTCGCCGGTGACGGATGCGGCACTCAGGTCGCGCAGCGTGCGGCCGGCGAAGGAACCCATCAGATGGTCCAGGTCTCTCTGAAAGGCGGCGCGAGGCGCCCGCCGGCCCGCCACACCCAGCGCGTACATAGCCTCGGCCAGTTCGTCGGCATCCTGACGCGCGGCCGCCTGGACCGCCGCGAGCAAATGCCGATGGGTCTCCTCGTTGATCCGCCCCACCATCCCAAAATCCACGATGGCGAGGGAACCGTCCGGCTGCACGAAGAAATTCCCCGGATGCGGATCCGCGTGGAAGAAGCCGAACTCCAGAACCTCCCGCAGGAAGATCTGAACGGCGTTTTCCGCAACCGTGCGTCGCGAGATGCCGAGGCGGTCCAGCGTCGCCAGATCGGAGATCTTGATGCCGCTCACTCGTTCCTCCGTGAGTATGCGGCCCGTGCTGTATTCCTCGTAGACGCGCGGGACCCAGACGCGCCTGTCTCCCGCGAACGCCCGGCGCAGGCGTGTCGCGTTCTGGGCCTCGCGCACGTAATCCAGCTCGCCGCGGATCGTATAGGCGAACTCCTCCGCAAGCTCGCGCAGCTCGTAATCGCGCCCGAGAGAAGTGTGGACCTGCATCCACTCGACGATTCCGCGCAGGATTTCGAGATCGCGCTCCACCTGCTCGACGACCCCGGGGCGGCGCACCTTTACGACCACCGGCGTGCCGTCCAGCAGCACCGCGGCGTGCACTTGTCCGATGGAGGCAGAGGCGATGGGCGAGCGCTCGAACGACAGGAACGGCTCCACGCCCAGGGTGCGCATCTCCTCGCTCACGACCCGCTCAATGTCCGGGAAGGGTACGGGCGGAGCGGCGTCTTGCAGTTTCGACAGCTCGGCAACGAGGTCGGGAGGGAGAAGGTCAGCGCGCGTGCTCAGCATCTGACCCAGCTTGATGAAGGTCGCGCCCAGCTCGCCCAGAGCCATGCGAAAGCGCTGCGGCTGAGTGAGCGGAGCGACTCCGCGAGCCCTCGCGCGCAGGCGTGGAAGGAAACGCCGCAGTCCCGCCATGTCGGCGAGCGACTCGAGCCCATGTCCGGCGAGAACGCGCGCTATCTGACGCGTGCGCTTCAGAGGCCCGGCGGACTGATGTCGCACGGCGAGAAGCGTGCCCATGGTGCCCTCGCAGGTTTGCCGCGCATCGTAAGTTTCGCCCATTACATCAGGCACGATCCGTATCAGGCACGATCCGTGCCGCATACCGTTCTCCGGCGCACCCCACCGGTCGCGACCGAAACGGAGCGGAAATCGACATGGCGCAGCGTGGAAGAGAGATCGGGTGGCATTCGGGTGCGGCGTGCAGGGACGGGTTCGGTCCGGCCGGGTGCCAAAGGGGCATGAGGGCTGACGGATTGGCAGCCGTGGCGGCGAATGCGTTCTACCACGCCATGGTCCCAATCATGCGCCTCGCGCTGGCCTCGAACTTCAGACGCGTGCGCGTCCTCCACGGCGAAAGGATGCCGCGGGACCGAGCCGTTCTTCTCGTCGCGAATCATCCCTCCACGTGGACCGACGTTGCCTTGCTGGACGTGGCCTTCGGACGCCGGTTTCACTTCCTGGCGCGGGACGAGCAGTTTCGCCCGTGGCCGCGCGGGGCCCTTCTCCGGCTCTACGGTACCCTTCCTCTTTCGAGCCACGAGCACCGGACCGACGCCATGGCACGAAACGCGGCAACGTTTCTACGCTGCGAGACACTGTTCGATCGGGACGAAGGAGTGGCCGTATTCCCGGAGGGAGTCAGCCGCGTCGACCGCGGCCTCTTGCCGCTCAAGCACGGCGCCGCGCGGCTCGCGTTGTCCTATGCCGGATACCGCGGGGATCGGCGACCGCTCGCGCTCGTCCCCGTGGGGATCCATTACTCCGACCGCACGGCCTTTCAAAGCGAGGTCACGGTCGATGTGGGGGAGGCGATTGTTGCCGCAGAATGGCGCGCGCGGGACGGCGACCCGGAAGAAGCGGCACGCCGACTGACGGATCGCATGACCGCTGCGATGCGAGGACTCGTGCTCGAGGGGGGGGACGGCCGACACGCCTGGCTTTTCTCCGCGCTGGAGCCCCTCGCCGCGGGTAGTGCCGGATCGCTCGAGCTGGAATCGGCGAGGCGGCTCGCCCGCGCTCTCATGGATTCGCGACGGGACCGTCCGTCGGAATTCGCCCGACTCGAGCGCCGCGCCCGAACGTTCGAGCGAATGCGCCGGGCCCTGGGTGCTTCGCATTCCACTCTCGAGGATCGGTCGCGCGCCGAAGGCGCCGGCGCTGTCCTTGCGCTTCTGGCGGGCGCCGTCCCGGCGCTAGCGGGCCTCGCGATCCACGCCCTCCCCGCGGCGCTGACACACGCCGCTGCGCGGCGCTACGCATCCGATCCGAGCCGGATCGCCTTCGCGAGGATCGCGTCGGGCTTTCTATTCTTCGCTCTGGCCTACGGGGTGGGGACGACGCTTCTGCTCGCCGGGACTCGGGTCCGTCCCGTCTGGGTGTTTCTGGTCATTCTGCCTCTCTCCGGTCTGCTCGGCCTCTTCGCCCAGGGCTACACTCGCCGTGTGAGGCTGGAATACGAGCGGTGCCGTGTCGCGCGGATCTCGCGCCGCCACGGACGGTTCGTGCGCCGAGCGCGTCGGGAGCGGGACATCCTCCGCGCGCAGGTAGAGACGTTTCTGTCATGACCCTCCTCCATACGGAACGATTCTCGGGGTGGGCGCGCGGGCACCTGCTGTGCCGCGTCGAGGCCGTGTCCGATCGATTTGCGCTCACCTTCGACGACGGTCCCAATCCACGCGCGACCGGCGCCATCCTCGACCTCCTCGCGGTTCACGGCGCCAGGGCCACGTTCTTCATGCTCGGAAAGAACATCCGGCGGCACCGAGACCTCGCGCGGCGCGTGGCTGCCGAAGGGCATGAGCCCGCGGTGCACGGGAACACGCACTGGCCTCTTCCTCTCCTGCTGCCCGGGGGAATACGCGGTCAGGTGCGCCGTTGCGCCGAGGAAATCGAGAACACGACCGGAGCGCACCCGCTCTACTACCGGGCTCCGTTCGGTTTCATGTCACCGGGCCAGGCCCGATTCGTGCGGAATCTCGGGTACGAGCCCGTGCTGGGGGACGTGTACCCCGAGGACGCACAACGGCCGGGGGTCGCCCGGATCGTGCGGCGGGTTCTACCGCGGCTCAGCGGGGGATCGATCCTGATCCTTCACGACGGAAGTCCCCTGGGACCCGCGGATCGGGGGCAGACGGTGGAAGCCCTGGAGATCATCTTGTCGGAGGCAGCGCGGCGCGGATGGCGGGGCACGACGGTATCGGACCTGCTGCATGGGGCGGTGTGCCGCGCGCCAGTGCCTTAGATCACCTGGCACGGAGGATGCAGTCTCACATCACGTAGCCAGACGTTCACCACCTGGAGCTACTGGGAGCTCAGACCATGAAGACCAGAACGATTCGCCTCAGGCCTCGCGCGAACATGATGCACGCGGCTCCCCGGGGCGGGCGCTCGGAGCGGGCGTCGGCACTGAACCGCTTCCACGTTTCGCGAGAACCCACCATGTGCGAACGCTGCGGCGCCGTTTATCGGAGGAAGACGTGGCGGACCGGCGAGCGCACGCTGCGCACGTCGCTGGGCGAAGTGGCGTGGACGGTTTGCCCCGCATGCACGCAGATAGCCGAGGGGGAATACTTCGGTCGCGTTCGCACGACCCGATCGCTCGATCCCGCGCAGGAGGATGCGGTCCGGCGACGCGTCCGCAACGTGGAGCGGCGCGCCGGCTATACCCAGCCGGAGCGTCGCACGATTCGCATCGAGTGCACGCGCTCGGGCCTGGAGGTCCTGACGACATCTCAGAAGCTGGCGCACCGCATCGCCCGCGAGCTGCAGAAGGCCTTCGGAGGCCGGACCCACTTCACCTGGACGACTCCCGAAGGGGGCCTCGAGGCGGTCTGGGATCCTCCCACGCCGCGGAGGAATCCGAGCGCGGCCGGTCCTCACGGAGCAAGGTGAGGCCATGACATGGGCAATTTCCGCTTCATAGACGACGTCGCGCTCGCGGACTGCGCGGTCGACCTTTCGGCGCGAAGTCCGGCCGATGCGTTCGAGACCGCCGCCCGCGCTCTCGCCGAAATGGCCGTGGATCCCGGCACGGTTCCGGAATCGATCGCCCGGCACATCGTCCTCGAGGCTCCGACCCTCGGTCAGCTCCTTTTCGACTGGCTCTCGGAGCTGATCTACCTGAAGGACCACGACGCGGAAGTCTATATACGCACCGCCGTCCAGGTGAGCGGGGGCGGACCGTATCGCCTTGCGGCCAGGCTGTACGGGGGACGAATCGTTCCGGGACGCACGGATAGTCGGGCGGATATCAAGGGTATCGCGCTTCACGAATTCATCTTCGAGCCATCGCCAGGAGGCTGGCATTCCCGCTTTGTCGTCGACCTGTGACGCTCGTGGGAAGTTGCTCGATTGTTTCCAACTCAGAGGAGGGAAGGCTATGAAAACCGATGCGAAGTCGAAGATCGCGGTGGAACTCAAGAACGAAGTGATGGATGAGTTGAGGTGGGAGCCGAGTGTCAACGAGGCGGACGTCGGTGTCATCGCCAAGGACGGGATCGTGACGTTGACCGGAGCCGTGGACTCGTACGCGGAGAAGTCTGCCGCGGAGCGCGCGGCCCAGCGCGTCCTCGGTGTCAAAGCCGTGGCGAACGAAATCGAAATCAGGCTGCCCGGCATCAATGTGCGGACGGATGCCGACATCGCCGGTGCGGCGGCGAACGCATTACAGTGGCACGTGTTCCTCCCGCGCGGCAACGTCAAAGTCGCCGTGGACGGAGGGTGGGTCACTCTGAAGGGCGATGTGCAGTGGCAGTACCAGAAAGCGGCCGCCGAACAGGCAGTGCGCCATCTCCTTGGCGTGAGGGGGATCTCCAACGAGATCACGATCAAGCCACGCGTTTCTCCTTCGGACGTCAAGGGCAAGATCAGGGCCGCCCTCGAGCGGAACGCGGTTCTCGACGCGAACAGAATCGGCGTGGATACCCATGATGGGCGGGTCACCTTGCACGGCACGGTTCGTTCGATGGACGAGAAGTTCGAAGCCGGCCGGGCTGCCTGGGCAGCGCCCGGTGTCTCGGACGTCGAGAACAACATCGAGATCGCTTCCATCGTTGATCTCTAGAGTTATACACCTGCCGGTGCGCCGCGCGAGGGAACCGGATCTCGGTGTCCCTCGTGCGGACCGGCAGGCCCAGGTCACACCGGCCAGCCTCGGCGCGACCTGACGATGGCGCCGCCTCGCGACATCTGACGCCGGGGGTGCTTGACCCCTAGCGTGTCCGCTCCGGCCGCACGCGCTCTTCCGAGCGCTGCCGCTCTTGCTTTGGCGTCTCCTTAGTGGGCTCCTCCGCCTTCGGGCTCCGTGGCTCCTCCGGTGGAGGTGTCGGACGCGCGGCTGGCGGCGGAGCGCCCGAGTTATCCTGCCGGTCGGACCGTTGGCGGGCGTGGTACTCGCGCTCCAGATCGCCGGGCGTGGATTTCTCCGACGGCGGCGCGGGCCGTTCCCGCGGCGGCGCGGGCCGTTCCCGCGGCGGCGTGGGTTGTTCCCGCGGCGGTGTGGGTTGTTCCCGCGGCGGCGTGGGCCGCTCCCGCGGGGTGTCGCGCTGCGGCGCCACATGCTCGACTGCCGGACCTCCGCGCTGCCGAATCACCTCGCGCCGCGAGGGGCTCGCCGAGGGAACGCTCGCCGGTTCCCCTCCCGGGGGAGTCGCAGGCACCGGCATCAGCAGCGGCGTCGGAAGGTTCGTCGGCTTCCACTTGGTCCCGGTCCTAACCTGCCACGTTCCCTTCGGGTCGCGCCGATACACCTTCCCGTCCTTGCCCGCGAAAACGTCGTCGGGCACCGGGGCCGGCCGAGCGATCGGCGGAGCGATTGGTCGAGCGATCGACCGCACGCGAATTCGGTCGAAGCTCCGGTCCACGCGCGCGATGTTCTCCGGGCGGCTGTAGACGTTCGCCGGCAGGCCGTCCGACACGCGCGGCCGGACGCGTCCCGGGCGGTGGGTCCGGAGAAGCGTCATGTCTTGGGCCAGCAGCGGGCGGCGATAGCCCCCTGGGCCGAACCATTTCGATCGAGCGCTGCTCGGAGCGACCTGGGGATTGGAGCGCCAGCGGGTGCCGACACGGAGGAAGCCTGAGCCGTAGCTGAAGCCGAAACTCCACCGGCTCAGCCAGGGGTTATAGCGCGCGTGAAAGCCCCAGGTGAAGCGGCGCGGATAGTAGTGGTCGCGGTGCCGCCGCGTGCCGTACCGGTACCCGGTCCCGTAGACGACCGTACCGTAGTAGGGGTAGCAGCCCAAGTATCCTGGGAGATAGCCCACATAGACCACCTCGGGCGTGGAATCGTAGATGTAGACGTAGCGCACGTCGTACACGGGACAGCTGGGTGGAATGTTCTCCAGGCCCAGAGGCCTCGTAGCGCTGACGCTCCAGGGACCCTCGGGGTCGTCCGCGATGTACCAGACTCCCTGATCGCATGCGTAGTAGCGACCGTCGGCCAGAATCACCTCGGCGTCGGTGTTCGTGGCGTACTGGAGATCCGTTCCCTCGATCGGCGTAAATTCCGGGTCCCCGTCGTACGTTGCCTGGAAACTCCGGTCGCCGCGCTGGATCGCGCTCGTTTGCGGGATTTCGGAATCGGCGATCGCATCCTCGGCCTGATCCGTGCCCGCGACGCTCGCCAGAATGTTGCCCTTCGGCGAATCGAGCGGCACCCGCTTGAAGCTGGCAGGCAATTGGTCTCCACGCACGAAGGTCCAGGGTCCGCCCGTGGAGGGAGCGCGGAACCACCGGCCGGAGATCAGGACGTACACGCGCTGGGTGCTGACCTCGAGGATCACGTCGCTCTCGGTGTTGGTGAGGTAGAGGAGCTCGTCCTCGACAAGGGGCGCGTACCTCGGCGGGCCGTCCATGGCGATGAGCTCCGTAGGCTCGGTCGCGGTCAGCACCTCCGGCGGCAGGCCCTCGTACTGATCGGACGACGAGGTGTCCGGTGGCACGATCTCGCGAATCGCCGCGGGCGGATACTGAATGTCGGTCCACGGGCCCAGAGGATCGTTCGCCCGGTACCAGAGATTGGCGCCGTTCAGATAGTAGTCGCGGCTCCGAGGATCGAAGACCACAGCGTATGGGGTATTCGCAACGCGCTGGAGCCTGGATCCCTGGATCGGCTCGAGCGTGGGCGCGCCATCGTAGACGACGAGGATCGCGCGCCGGTCGTGGAAGAGGATCTTCGGGGGCGCATTGTCGAGGCCGGCGACGCTCGCCCGTTCCTGCTCGGCCGCGGCCAGGCCTGCCTGCAACTCCTCCAGCGAGCCCGACAGATCCCATCCGGCCGCCTGAGTCTCCACCAGCGTCTCGTAACGGCCCGCCTCGTCCGATGTGATACCCGGCAACCGCACCTTGGTGACGTCGAGGCTGCGCGCGGCCACGGTGCTGCTGTCCCGGTCGATCTGGATTTGCTCCGTGTACCACAAGACCCCGTAGGCAGGGTTCGTGTCCTTGCTCTTCTGCAACGAGAACGCGGCGCGTCCCGTGAGCACATCGCCGTCGAGATGCTCGGGCTGTGGCTGGTAGATCACGAACGAGCCGCTGGGGGAATCGAATTGGCGCGGCCAATCAGGCTCGCCGGCCCGGGCCGTGATGGTAAATACGAGCGACGCGGCCACCGCGAGCGCGGCGAGAATACTCGCAAGGTTCCGCCGGACGAACGAGTGGATCAATCGCGGCGACAGCATGAAATGCCTCCCGGAAAAGGTCTGAGTGAGCGAGTCCGAATGTCTGCCTCTCACCACACTCATAAGATACAGGCGGAATATGGCGGGAATGTGGTGACAAAGCGGCGAATTCTGGAGACTGCGGCAGACCTGTTCCTGCGCGGCGTTCTGAAAAACGTGCTAAGTTTCATGCTGTGCTCCAGATGGGCCCTTCCGCAGAGGAACGCCTCGGTCAACCGGAGGAGCGACAGGATGATGACTCGTGATGACGTGCGTCGTGCATCGCGGACGGTCCCGCTGGCGCTGCTGCTCGCGGGCCTCCTGGCCGGCTCGGCCTCGGGCGGTGCCGCCGCGACGCGCTCGCGCATGAAGGTCCCGCCGAGGATGAGCGCGATCGAGGCCGACACGCTGCTCCAGTCCTACGCCAAGGACCGCGCCGACACCAAGGAGTGGTTGAAGAGCGCGCCGACCTCCTACCTCGCAACGATCTTGCGGCGCGACTTCGGGGACCGCAAGTCGCTCACAGTGGGCAGCGCCTCCGGGAGCGACGTGCGCATCGAAGATCCCGGCATCAAGCCGCGACATCTCCGGGTCACCGTCGTGGGGGATTCGTTCCGCGTCGAGGCGCTCACCCCCGGGGCGGGCTTCCAGGTGAAGGACGTCGAGATGACCTCCGCGACGCTGGCGCCGAGCGGCATCAAGGTGGGGCGTTTCTCG
>JBGPHU010000091.1:0-11933 GCA_041484545.1 Candidatus Eiseniibacteriota bacterium
AGATGAATCGGGAGATCAACACGATCGGCTCCAAGTCCTCCGACGTTCCGATCGTGGAACAGGTGGTGGAGGTGAAGGAGGAACTTGAGCGGATCCGGGAGCAGGTCCAGAACATCGAGTGATCCGGACGCCGGTCTAAGCTCCGGACACCGCCCGTTCGTGGTCGTGATCTCGGGGCCGTCGGGTGTCGGGAAGAGCTCCTTCGTCAAGCAGCTCCTGGCCGCGGGGCTGAATCTGGAGTACTCGGTCTCGGCCACGACGCGGGCGCGCCGTCCCCACGAGGCGGACGGGCGGGACTACGTGTTCCTGAGCCGCGACGAATTCAGGAGGCGGATCGATGCCGCCGAATTCGTGGAATGGGCGGAGGTCCATGGCGAGCTGTACGGAACGCTTCGAGCCGAAACCGAACGCCTGCTGAAGGAGGGCAAGAACGTCCTCCTGGACATCGACGTCCAGGGCGGGCAGGCCGTCCGAAAGGTGTACCGGGACGGGGTATTCATCTTCGTGCTGCCTCCTTCGCTCCAGAGTCTGGAGGAGCGGCTCCGAGGGCGCGGGACCGATCCGGACGAGAGGATTCGACTGCGCCTCGAGAACGCGCGCCGGGAAATCGCGCTGGTGAGCGAGTATGATTACGCGGTCGTGAACGACGAACTGCCGAAGGCGCTCGAACGCGTCGCCTCGATCATCGTGGCGGAGGGATGCCGCGTCAGGCGCCGGCTGTAGACTGCATCAACGTAGCGTGAAGCGCGGATCGTGATCCGCGAGGAGGAACACATGCTGGATGAAGGCGAAGTGCTGCGCTCGAGCAACATCCCCAACAAGTACGAGCTGATCATCGTGGCGTCCAAGGAGGCGCGACGCTTGAACGAGCTCAGCCGCCAGACCGGCTTGAACCTCGGGGGCAAGGTGACGAACATCGCCCTGGAGGAAGCGCTCAAGGGCAACGTGCTCTACCGGTACCGGGCCGAAACGGAAGACCTCCCGACGGACAAACCAGAACCCGTAGAGGAGTAGCGTGTCGTGGCGGAGGGGCGGAGCGGCCTGATCCAAGCGCGTGTTCTCCTCGGGATCACCGGGGGGATCGCCGCGTACAAGACCCCGGAGCTGGTCCGTCTACTGGCCAAGGAAGGGGCCCTGGTCTCCGTCATCCTCACGAGAAACGCGCGCCGGTTCGTCGCGCGCGCCGCGCTGCGCGCGGTCACACGCGGCCCCGTGCTGGTAAACCTCTTCGAGGCGAAGGCTATGGGGGACGGCCCCTGGTTCGCCGGCACGCCGCGCTCGCCTCTCGGCATGGCTCACATCGGCATGGCGCGCGAGGCGGACCTGGTCCTGGTCGCTCCCGCGACCGCCAACATCCTGGCCAAGCTCGCGCACGGTCTGGCCGACGACCTTCTCTCCACGGCTCTCCTCGCCACGCGCTCCCCCGTGCTTGTCGCGCCCGCGATGAACGTCGCGATGTGGGAGCACCCCGCCGTCCGCGACAACGTGCGCATCCTGCGCGAGCGTGGCGTGCGCTTCGTCGATCCCGAAGAGGGAGAGCTGGCGGACGGGGAAGTGGGCATGGGCCGCATGGCTCCGATCGAGACGATCGTCGCGGCGACGCGAGAGGTGCTGGGAGCGCTCTCGGTCCGGCAGGACGAGGCCAGAACCCCCGCGGCGAGCCGCAGGCCGCTTCCCGAGTCCTCGCCGTCTCATCGCCCTCCCGAGGGCGCGCGTCCGGAGGCGTCGCCGGGAACCCAGGGGCTGTCTCTGGTCAGCCAGCCTCTCTGGGGCAAGACGATAGTGATCACCGCGGGCGGAACCGAGGAATCGATCGATCCCGTGCGCGTGATCACCAACAGGAGCAGCGGCAAGATGGGGTTCGCGCTCGCGGACGAAGCGCGCCGGATGGGGGCCCAGGTGAGGCTCATCGTGGCCCGGACCAGCGCGCCTCCGCCCGCGGGGATTCCACGCGCCGAGGCGTTCACGGCTGAGGCCATGGGCGCCGCCGTGCGCGAGGCGATGGCCGGCGCGGACGCGCTCGTCATGGCCGCGGCGGTGAGCGATTTCGCCCCGGCCGTGGAGAGCAGCTCGAAGCTGAAGCGCCAGGAGGCTGGAATGGCGCTCGAACTTCGCGCCACGCCCGACATCCTGGTCTCGGTCCGAAAGGAATTCCCGAAGAAATTCATCGTCGGATTCGCTCTCGAGACGGAAGACGAAGAGCGGAGAGGGCGGGAGAAGCTGAAGAAGAAGGGGCTGGACCTGATCGCGATCAACAATCCGCTCCTGCCGGGCTCCGCCTTCGGCTCGGACCAGAACGAAGTCGTCCTGGTCGACCGCTTCGGAGAGGTGGAGCGACTGGGGCTTCGGTCCAAGCAGGACGTGGCGCGCGCCATCCTGCTCCGCGTCGCGCGCGCCCTCGAGCCCGCGGTCGCGCGGTGAGCGACGTCAGGCGGGAGCTTGCGGCGCTCGCGGGTGAAGCGCGCGTGATGCTCGAGCGCGAGAGAACGCGCGGTCGGGAGCGCGTGGTGCTCGCGGCGGCTCCGGCTGAGATGCGCGCCGCGCCCGCGGCCCGGCCCGCGGCCCGGCCCGCGCCGTCGGTCGGGGCTGGGCAGCCCCCCGGGATCCTGGCGCCCGCTCACCGAGGGCCATCGCCGATCGCGATCCGCGACGACCTTCCGGACGATCTGGGCACGCTCGCGCGAATTGTTTCCGAGTGCCGCAAGTGCGGCTTGTGCAGGACCCGCACGAACACCGTCTTCTCAGACGGCAGCTCCACGGTGAAGCTCGTCTTCATCGGGGAGGCGCCGGGACGTGACGAGGATCTCCGTGGGCTCCCCTTCGTCGGACGCGCGGGGCAGCTCCTGGACAAGATGATCGCCGCCATTCAGCTCAGGCGCGACGAGGTCTACATCTGCAACGTGCTCAAGTGCCGTCCTCCGGAGAACCGCACACCCGCGCCGGAGGAGGTGGAGCAATGCCTGCCCTACCTCGAGCAGCAGTTGGCGCTCGTCCGGCCCGCGCTGATCTGCGCGCTCGGGCTCTCCGCCGTTCAGGCGCTGTTGAAGACGAAGTCCTCCATGGCTTCCCTCAGGGGACGCACGTTCGAGTACCAAGGCATTCCGCTCATACCCACCTATCACCCCGCGGCGCTCCTTCGCAACCCAGGCCTGAAGCGCGATGCCTGGGAAGACATGCAGCGTGTGCGCGACACCTTGAAGGCTCGCGCGGCGGGCTGAGGGGAACTCTCATGGAGCAAGCGGCAGAACGGATCGCGGAACCCCGCCGGCCCTTCGAAAAAGACGGCGGGCTGGAAGGCGGGCGGATCCCGCCCCAGTCGCTCGACGCCGAGCGCTCGGTGCTGGGCGCGATGCTCCTCTCTCGCGACGCCATCGCGGCCGCCATCCAGCATCTGGACGAGCGCGCGTTCTACCGCGAGACGCACCGGAAGATCTGGCGCTCGATGGTTGGTCTGTTCGACCGGAACGAAGCTGTGGACCTGGTCACCCTCGTCGAGGAGCTGAAGCGCAAGAAGGACCTGGAAGCGATCGGCGGAGCCACCTATCTCACGAGCCTGGACCAGTTCGTCGCCACCGCGGCGAACGTCGAGCACTATTGCAAGATCGTGAACGAGAAGGCGACGCTTCGCCGCCTGATCGACGTCGGGACCGAGATCGTCGGGGAGTGCTACGACCAGAGGAAGGAACCCGCGGCGCTCCTGGACCGCGCCGAGCAGGCGATCTTCGCCATCTCCGACGATCGCCTGCGCACCGGCTTCCATCACATGCGCCAGCTCGTGCTCCAGGGCTATTCCACGATCGAGGAGTACCGCCAGCGCAAGGTCCACGTCACGGGCGTCCCCTCGGGGTTCTACGACCTGGACGAGATGACCGCGGGATTCCAGAAGTCGGACTTCATCGTCATCGCCGGGCGTCCCTCCATGGGCAAGACCAGCTTCGCGATGAACATCGCCGAGAACGTCGCGGTTCACCAGAAGCCGGCGGAGCGCCAGGCGATCGCGGTCTTCAGCCTCGAGATGTCGAAGGAATCGCTCGTGCAGCGGCTCATGTGCGCGGTCGCGCGGGTGGACATCCACAAGATCCGCCGCGGGTACGCGAGCAACGAGGAGTACAAGAAGCTCCAGAGCGCCGCGGCGCAGCTCCATGAGGCCCCGATCTACATCGATGACACCGCGGCCATGAGCATTCTCGAGATGAGGGCGAAATCGAGACGGCTCGTGTCGGAGGTGCCGCTCGGGCTCATCATCATCGATTACTTGCAGTTGATCCGCGGGCCGGAATCCTCGGAGAACCGCCAGCAGGAGATCTCGGCGATCTCGCGCTCCCTGAAGGCGCTCGCGAAGGAATTACAGATTCCGGTGGTCGCGCTCTCGCAGCTCTCGCGCGCCGTGGAGACGCGCGGAGGGACCAAGCGACCCGTGCTCTCCGACCTGCGCGAGTCCGGCGCCATCGAGCAGGACGCCGACGTGGTTCTCTTCGTCTACCGTCCTGAGGTCTACGAGACCGACCCCGAGAAGAAGGACGGGAAGGCGGAGATCATCATCGCCAAGCAGCGGAACGGCCCGACGGGGAGCATCGACCTCGCGTTCCTGAGCGAGTGCACCCGGTTCGATTCGCTGCGTTCCGTGCCGGAGCCGAAGTTCTAGCGCCCGCGTGAACGAAACGGGCGTCTCCCGGCTCGCCGAGCGGTACCCGCTTCGACTCATCCTGAACGGGTTCCGGGACGTAGGCGAGGTGCTCATCCTCCTCGGCGACGTGCTCCGCGAGCTCCCCCAGGGCCTCGCCAAATTCCCGCTGGTCGTCCAACAAATGGTTGCCATCGGACTCGGCTCGATGCCGTTGACCGTTATCGTAGCGCTATTTACGGGCGCGGTCGCGGCGGTGCAGGCAAGCTATCAGTTCCGCGACTATGTGCCGATGATTTACCTCGGCACCGTGATCGGGAAGTCCGTCGTGATCGAGCTGGGCCCCGTCCTGACCGCGCTCGTGGTGGGGGGACGCGTGGGCGCGTCGATCGCGGCGGAGCTGGGGACCATGCGCGTGACCGAGCAGGTCGACGCCATGGAAACCATGGGGATCAGCCCCACGGCCTACCTCGTGGTTCCGCGCGTGGTGGCGGCGACCCTCATGCTGCCGGTGCTCACGATCTTCGCGGACGTGGTCGCGATCTTCGGAGGGTACCTGGTCTCGGTGTTCACGCTGGACGTGAGCGGGCACACGTTCACGAGCGGGCTCAAGCTGTACTTCCACTTGCGCGACGTCTTCTCGGGGCTGATCAAGTCGGTATTCTTCGGGACGATCATCTCGACGATGGGGTGCTACTACGGGCTCCGGAGCGAGGGGGGCGCAGAGGGCGTTGGACTCGCGACGACGCGCGCGGTCGTGGCGTCGTGCCTTCTGATCCTGATCGTGGACTACCTGCTGGCGTCGTTCCTGTTCCGGGTGCTCTTTGCCTGAGCCCTCGATCGTCATCGACTCCGTCTCGAAGCGTCTCGGAGCGAACCAGGTCCTTCGCGGCGTGAGCTTGAGCGTCGCGCCCGGCGAGTCGGTGGCCATCATCGGGCGGAGCGGAACCGGAAAATCGGTGCTCCTGAAGCACGTCGTGGGACTGATGCGCCCCGACTCGGGGACCGTGCGCGTGGAGGGCATCGACGTCCCCTCGCTCGGCGTCAAGGAGCTGCTCGAGCTCCGGAAGCAGATGGGGATGCTCTTTCAGGGAGGGGCCTTGTTCGACTCGCTGACGGTGGGAGAAAACGTGGGGCTGCCGCTCCGGGAGCACACGCGCGTGGACGACGCGCAGGTGGAGCTGGTGGTTCGCGAGAAGCTCCACCTGGTGGGGCTCGACGGCGTCGAGAACATGCGCCCCTCGAATCTGAGCGGAGGAATGAAGAAGCGGGCGGCGCTGGCCCGCGCGCTGGCGCTGAATCCCAAGATCATGCTCTACGACGAGCCGACGACGGGTCTGGATCCCATCACCGCGGATCTCATCAACCGGCTGATCCGCCGGCTTCAAGAAAGGCTGGGCATCACGTCGATCGCCGTGACCCACGACATGCGGAGCGCGTATCATATCGCCGATCGGATCGCGATGCTCCACGAGGGCCGCATCCACGCCATCGGCACCCCGTCGGAGATCCAGGCGACCACCGACCCTGCCGTGCGTCAATTCATCGAGGGGAGCGCCGACGGGCCGCTCCTCCCAACGTAGAGGGTTCGGATGAGTACTACGGGTCGGGGATGAACAGCACTTCGCGCCGCGCCGCCATCCAGGTCGGCATCACGGGCCTGGTCGCGCTCGCCCTGCTCCTGATCGGGATCGCATGGATCAAAGACTACCGGCTGGCGAAGAAGAAGCGGACGCTCGCCGCCCAGTTCGAGGAGGTGGGGAACCTCTCCGAGGGGGACCCGGTCTCGGTGCGCGGCGTGAAGAAGGGCGCCGTGCGCGAGGTGAAGCTCCTGGACCAGGGCGTGCGGGTCAATTTCGAGCTGGAGCGCGACGTGGCGCTCCATCCGGACGCCGCGATCCGCATCGCGAACATCGGCTTCATGGGCGAGAAGTTCCTGGCACTCGATCCCGGCGTAGCTCCGGGGACCTTCGACGTCCGGAAGCCCATCCCGGGCCGCTTCCAGTCGGGCGTCCCTGAGGTGATCTCGGGGGCCGGCGATCTTCTCGCGCAGGCAACGGAGCTGTCCGCGCGCCTGAACGAGTTCCTGGACGCCGTCGATCCGGCCAGCATGCAGCGCGCCTCGAAGAACCTCGAGAAGATGTCGGCGTCCTTGTCCACGGCCGTGGACCGGAACCAGGAAGACCTCCATCAGGCCGTCCTCGACTTCAAGACCGCGGCGCATCAGATCAAGACGATCGCGTCGAGCAATTCGGAGCAGGTGGGCACCTCGATCCGCGACTTCGGCACCGCCTCCCGGAGGCTCACCGAGCTCTCGGAGAAGCTCGGCGTGACCGCCGACGCGATGCAGCGCGTCGTCGGGCGGCTGGACAACCGGGAAGGCTCCTTGGGGAAGGCGATCGCGGACTCCGCGCTCTACGACGAACTGCGCGAGACGCTCCGCAACACGAACGACCTGGTGCGCGACATCAAGAAGAACCCGAAGCGCTACATCAAGCTCGGCATTTTCTAGCCGGGCGCACCCGAAATCCGCCCGGGAGACGACAGTGGCCAAGAAGGAAATCAGAGCCGCGGCACAGCGCAGCGTGTTCCTGTGCGGCGCGTGCGGCAACGAGAGCCTCAAGTGGTTCGGGCGCTGCCCGCATTGCGGCGAGTGGAACACAGCGGTCGAGGAGACGGAGCGCCCCGCGGCGGCCTCGAAGCATCGCGCGTACGGCGGCGCGGGCTCCGTGGCCTCGGCGCCCACGCGTCTCGCGGATATCGAGCCGACAGGGGAGGAGCGGCGCCGGTCCGGCATCGGGGAGCTGGACCGCGTCCTGGGGGGAGGGCTGGTGCCGGGCTCTTTGGTCCTGATCGGCGGCGATCCCGGTATCGGGAAATCCACCCTCGCGCTTCAGCTCGCGATCGCCTTGGGCGGAGCGCGGAGTCCCGTATTCTACGTCTCCGGCGAGGAGTCCCCGCGGCAGACGAAGATGCGGGCCGAACGCATCGCGCTCCGGGGCGGAGCGGATCATCTCTGGCTCCAGTCCGAGATCGATCTCGACGCCATCGTCGCCGAGGTCGAGCGCCTTGCGCCCTCGCTCCTCATCGTCGATTCCATCCAGACCCTCTTCCTGCCCGGCTTGAACGCCGCCCCCGGTAGCGTGACCCAGGTGCGCGAGTGCGGCCTGAAGCTCCTCCGGCTGGCGAAGGAGCGCGCGCTTCCCGTCATCCTGATCGGCCACGTCACGAAGGACGGCTCGGTGGCCGGGCCGCGCACGCTCGAGCACATGGTGGACGTGGTCCTCTACCTGGAGGGCGACGCGCACCACGAATATCGGATCCTGAGCGCCGCCAAGAACCGATTCGGGTCCACGAACGAGATCGGCGTGTTCGAGATGCGCGGCGACGGAATGGCCGAGGTGGAAAACCCCTCGGAGCGGCTCCTCCGCGACCGCGGACGCTCGGTGCCGGGATCGGCCGTGGTGGCGTCGCTGGAAGGATCGCGCCCGCTCCTGGTCGAGGTGCAGGCGCTGGTCGCGCCCACCCACTTCGCCAATCCGCAGAGGGTCGCGCAGGGCATCGACCCGCGCCGCCTCTCGGTGGTGATCGCCGTGCTCGAGAAGCGCGCGGGGCTCTCCCTCGCCGGGACCGACGTGTTCGTGAACGTCGCCGGCGGCATCCGTCTCGAGGAGCCCGCCGCGGACTTAGGTCTCGCCCTGGCGCTCGCCTCGAGCTTCCGGGATCTCCCGCTGCCGCCGGATCTGGTGGCCATCGGAGAGGTCGGGCTCGGAGGGGAGCTTCGTCCGGTGCCGCAGATCGAGCGGCGCCTCGAAGAGGCGATGCGGCTCGGATTCCGCTCCGCCGTGATTCCCGAGCGCCAGACGGCCGCGGGCAAGGCTCCAGGCGCCAAGTCGGCCGCGAAATCCGCGATCACCACGCTCGCGGCCGCGACGCTGCGCGACGCGATCGAACGGTGTCTCACGCGCGGGGGAGAGCGGGTCGCGGCGGTTCCGTCCGGATCCGGCCCGCCCGCGCGAGGCTGATCGGTGGATCTGGCGGTCATCCTGGCGGGCGCCGGAGAGGGACGCCGCATGGGCTCCCTCGGCCCGAAGCTCCTGATTCCCGTGGGAGGCCGCCCGGCGCTCACGCGGGTGCTCGACACCTTTCTCGAAGTGGAGTCCGTGGGAGAGATCGTGGCCGTGATCCCCGAGAGCCTTCTCGAGGATGCGAAGCGCGCCGTCCTATCGCGCCCCAATCCACGAGACGTGCGCGTGGCGATCGCGCCGGGAGGAGCCACAAGACAAGAGTCGGTGCGGCGCGGCCTGGCCGCCCTGGAGCGCCCGCTCGCGTTCGTCGCCGTGCACGACGTGGCGCGCGTGCTCGTGACGCCCGCCCTGATCGAGCGCGTGCTTGGGGCCGCGCGCGTAACCGGCGCCGCGATCCCCGCGTGCCCGGTCAAGGACAGCGTCAAGGAAGTCCTGTCCGACCGCGTGGTTCGCTCTCTTGACCGCGAGCGGCTCCGAGCCGTCCAAACGCCGCAGATCTTCGCGCGTGATATACTCGCGCGCGCTCACGCGGCCGCCCTCCAGGAACACGCCGAAGCGACCGACGACGCGATGCTCGTCGAACGGATCGGATGCGAAATCGCGGTCGTGCCGGGCGAGCCATGGAATCTCAAGCTCACCGAGCCGGGCGACTTGCGGATGCTCGAAGCCTGGCTTGAGCAGCCGCGGCGGGAGGGATGATGGGTGGATTTCGGGTCGGCATCGGCTACGACATCCACCGGCTTACGCGAGGGCTTCCCCTGACGCTCGGCGGCGTCCCGCTCGCGCACGAGCGCGGACTGAAGGCGCACTCCGACGGCGACGCCTTGGCGCACGCGATCGGCGACGCGCTCCTCGGGGCCATGGCGCTCGGCGACCTGGGCGCGCATTTTCCCGACACCGACCCCACGTACCGCGGCATGTCCAGCCTCACACTCCTCGAGCGGATCCGGGGGCTCCTGCACGACCGTGGCGCGCGGGTGGTGAACGTGGACTCCACGCTGATCCTCGAAGCCCCACGGGTCCATTCCCACGTCGCGGAGATGAGGGGTAGGCTGGCCGAGGCGCTGGGCGTCGATCCGGAATCGGTGTCCGTCAAGGCGACCACGAACGAAGGACTGGGCTCGGTCGGCCGCGAGGAGGGAATCGCGGCCATGGCCGTGGCGCTGGTGGAGGTGGACGCGCGATGAAGATAGCCGTGCTCATGGGCGGGACCAGCCCCGAACGCGAGATATCGATCCGTACCGGGGCAGGCGTGAGCCGCGCCCTCACGAAGCTCGGCCACCACGTGGCCCTGCTCGACACCGGCACCGGGAAGCTTCTCCAGGGCGGCGAGCTTCAGGCCGCGCTCGGGAATCCGGCCGGCTCCTCGGCGCTCGCGCCGACCGTGATCCCCGCGGGCGGGACGAACGCGGGCCTGGAGCCCTTCATCCGCGGCCTCTCGCGCGACGTGGAGCTCTGCTTCGTGGCGCTCCACGGCGGCGACGGCGAGAACGGAACCCTGCAGGCGCTCCTCGACCTGGCGCGAGTCCCCTACACCGGCTCGGGGGTGCTCGCTTCCGCGCTCGCCATGGACAAAGCCATTTCCAAGCGCATCTTCGTGCACGAAGCGGTCCCCACGCCGGAGTGGGTGGAACGCTGGGCGCCCGAGGATCCGGCGCAACCGTGGAACCCGGATCTCGAGGATGAAGACATCGAGCGGCTCGGGGGATTCCCGGTGATCGTGAAGCCGAACGACCAGGGCTCGACGGTCGGAATCACCGTCGTGGCCTCGCGGGCGGAATTGAAGCCCGCGCTCCACACCGCGCGGCGCTTCGGGCGGCTCGCGCTCGTCGAGCGATTCGTCGCCGGCCGCGAGGTCACGGTCGCCGTGCTGGAGGACCGAGCGCTTCCCGTCGTGGAGATCATCCCCGAAGGGGGCTTCTACGATTACGAGCACAAGTACACCGCGGGGGCCAGCCGCTACGAGTGTCCCGCCAAGCTTTCTCCCGAGACGACCGAGCGGCTTCTGGCGCTGGGCATCCGCGCCTGCCGCGCGCTGCGCACGCGTGGCGTGGCGCGCGTGGATTTCCGCGTGGACGAGGAGGGCACGCCCTTCTGCCTCGAGGTGAATACGGTCCCCGGTCTCACCGAGACGAGCCTCGTCCCCAAAGCGGCGGCGGCGGCGGGCATGAGCTATGAAGACCTCGTGCGCGCCATCGTGGAGTCCACCCGGGTCGAGGCCGCGCGATGAACCTGGCCCCGGTGGAGGCCGCGCGATGAACCTGGCCCCGGTGGAGGCCGCGCGATGAACGTGACCCCCGCCGGCTCGCCGTCCGCCGATCTCCTCACGGCCCTGATCCGGGTCGGCCTCATCATCGCCTCCGCGTTTCTCATGTCGCGGATCGCCAGGGCGGTGATCGGGCGGGTCGAGAGCGCCATCCGCGCGGGCACCCAAGGGTTCGCGGTCGAGCGCGAGAGGCGCGCGAAGACCTTGGGGAAGATGCTCCGCAACGCGAGCTGGGTGGTGATCGTGGCGGTCTCGCTCCTCATGGGGCTGCGCGAGCTGGGTTTCGACATCACGCCCGCCCTCGCGGCGGCGGGCGGCTTCGGGATCGCCGCGGGCTTCGGGGCTCAGACCCTGGTCAAGGACTGGCTCGCGGGCGTCATGATCATCACCGACAATCAGTTCGCGGTGGGCGACGTCGTCCGGGCGGCGGGCGTCGCCGGGAAAGTCGAGGTCGTCTCGCTCCACCACACCGAGCTGCGCGACGGAGACGGCTCGCTCCATTTCGTTCCGAACGGCGAGATCAAGGTTGTCACCAACCTCTCGCGTAGCTGGTCGCAGCCCACGGTGCGCGTGCCGATCGACATCGGCGAGGACCCCAAGCGCGTCCTGGCCGTCCTCCGCGACGAGCTCCGGAAATTCGGGGAAGAGCCCGCGGTCAAGGCGCATCTCGAAGGCGAGCCCCGCTTACTCGGGATCGAGGACGTCTTCGCGGGATATTTCACCGTGCTCCTACAAGTGAAGACGGACCCCAGCCAGCGGCTGGAAATGATGCGCGAGCTTCGGATCGCGGTCCTTCACCGCCTGCGCCAAGAGGGAATCTCGGTGCGGGCCGCCACGACGACGGGGACAAACGTGTGAGCCTGCGCGTCTACGACACGAGAAGACGGAAGAAGCTTCCATTCGAGCCGGTGCGCGCGAAGCACGCGGGCATGTACGTCTGCGGCATGACGGTCCAGGACAAGCCCCATGTCGGACACATGCGCTACGCGGTCGCGGGCGACATGATCCGCCGCTA
>JBGPHU010000092.1:0-11881 GCA_041484545.1 Candidatus Eiseniibacteriota bacterium
GGGATCGCTGCGCGCGCTCCTGAGCCGGGCGGCCGGATCGCTGAGCGCCAAGGCCGGCCGGTCGATCCGGATCGAGGTGGAGCCCGGCCGTTTTCTCGTCGCGGGGGGCGCCTCCCTGGTGGCGCGCGTCACGGACGTGAAAGAGACGCGCGCGAACGAGAGGGGACCCGGGCACACGTTCGTCATGGTGGACGCCGGGTTCTGCGATCTCCTGCGACCCGCGTTCTACGGCGCCTATCACCACATCGAGGTTCTCGGCCCGCACGCTTCCCGCGATACCGAGCCTTGCGTCGTGGCGGGCCCGCTCTGCGAGAGCGGAGACGTGTTCACGCGCGGGGAAGAGGAGCTTCTCCGGCCCCGCGAGATTCCGCGGCCCGAGCCGGGCGACCTGATCGCGCTCCATGACGCGGGCGCCTATGGCGCCGCGATGAGCATGAACTATCTATCGATCGGGCGCGCGCCCGAGGTGTGGTGGGAAGGAGGGCGCGCCTCGCTCGTGGCCCGGCGGGAGACGCTGGAGGATGTGCTCTCCGTCGAGTGCGACGTCCCGCTCTGAGCCCGAGGGCAAAATAGAAGGCGGCCCGGAGAGCCTCTCGGCCCTCCGGAACCGCCTCGCTTGCCGCGGCTCGGTCAGTCGATCTTGCGCACGTTCGCCGCCGCGAGGCCCTTCGGGCCCTGCGTGACTTCGAACGTCACTCGATCACCGTCCGCGAGACTCTTGAAGCCGTCGCCCTCGATCGCGGAGTAGTGGACGAATACGTCCTCGCCCTCACTCTGCGCGATGAAGCCGAAGCCCTTCGCCTCGTTGAACCACTTCACGGTGCCAGTCATTTGAATCCTTTCTTCTCTTCCAAAACCAATTCCGGTTCTGGTCGGACGCCGTCAGACGCGACGGCTGCGCCCCGGTCAACGGACCGGGTATCGGGTCAGAGGGCGCGCGACCATACAAAAAAGGCCACCGGTTCGTTCTTCGCCGGCGGCCCGAATCTGCTTTCGCGAACTTCCACCTGCTACCGAATCAACTGCTTGGATGCGGGGCGCGCGGGGGAGATTCAGGTCGCCGGTCCTCGCGCCGCGGTCCCGATGGGGGCTTGCCACTTCGGGACCGGGTTCGGTACTGTCCGGCGCATGCGATCCCTCCTGCTGGCGACGGCATTACTTCTCTTTGTCGGCGCATCCCCGGCGGCCGCTGCGCGGAACGCGCCGGAGCTTTCTCCGGGCACGCACCGCCTGACGATCGACGGGGCCGAGATCGTGTACCACGTCGCGGGGCAGGGCCCCGTCCTCCTGGCGCACCCCGGTGGGCCCGGGATCGAATGGTCCTTCTTGCGCATGCCGCAGGTGGAGAAATTCGCCACGGTCGTCTACATCGAGCCGATCGGAACGGGCGCGTCGGGGCGGTTGGCCGATCCGCGCGGATTCACGATGGAGCGCTACGTGGGCGACGTCGAGGGGGTCCGCGCGCACCTGGGGCTCCGGAGATTTGTCCTCCTCGGGCACTCCCACGGAGGTTTCGTCGCGCAGTCCTACGCGCTGGCGCACCCGGAACACCTGCGAGGGCTGATCCTCTACGACACCACGCCCACGACCGGGCCCGAATGGCAGAAGGACGTGGCGGCCAATCTCCAGTGGTTCAAGGACCAGCCCTGGTTCGCCCAGGCGACCGACGCGCTGGCGCACGAGACCAGCGCGACCACCGACGAGGAGATCACCGCGATTTTCCGCCGCGAGATGCCGCTCTACTTCGCCGACTGGACCGGTCACGCCAAGGCGTACGAGCCCTACCGCGCCGCCGTGCAGCTCACGGTGGCGCCGGGGAAGGCCACCACCGATTCCTCGGCATCGAGCCAGGTCGGCGTGGCGCCGCTCCTCGAAGTGCGGGACCGGCTCGGCACGATCAAGGTCCCCACGCTCGTGATCTGCGGGAAGAAGGACTTCGTCACGTCGGAAAAGTTCGGCCGCATGATCCACGAGGGAATCCGGGGGTCCCGGTTCCTGCTCCTGACGCACAGCGGCCACATGGGCCACATCGAGGAGCCCGGGCCGTTCTCGCAGGGAATCCGCTCCTTCCTGAAGTCGCTTCCAAGCGGCCGATGATCGAGAGCGCACTCGTGCGCCCACCCTCCGCGACCTTCGCGAAGGGGATCACCACCGCGTCCCTCGGCGCCCCCGACCTGACACGCGCGCTGGATCAGCACGAAGGCTACGTCCAGGCGCTGGAGCGCGCCGGCGTCAAGGTGATCCGGCTTGAGCCGGATTCCGAACATCCCGACTCCGTGTTCGTCGAGGACGCGGCCATCCTCGCGGGAAGCTCGGCCATTCTCACGCGGCCCGGCGCCCCGAGCCGCCGTGGGGAGGTGCCGTCCGTGCGGCGGGCTCTGGAGCCCTTGGTTCCGCGGATCCACGCAATCGAAGCGCCCGGCACGGTGGACGGAGGCGACGTGCTCGAGACATTCGACCGGATCCTCATCGGGCTGTCCCAGCGCACGAACGAGGAAGGGGCGCGGCAGCTGGCCGGATTCCTCGAGATTGAGGGGATCGTGTCCTCGACGCTCGACATCCGGAACATTCCCGGGCTGCTCCATCTGAAAACGGGAATCTCGTTCCTGGGCGGCGGCCGCGTGTTCGCGCATCAGGCCCTCGCACCGGCGGTTCGCTCGATGGGATACGAAGTGGTTCCGGTGCCCGAAGGGGAAGGCTACGCGGCCAACTGCGTCGAGGTGAACGGTTGGCTCCTGGCTCCGGCCGGCTTCCCGCGGTCGCGGGCCATCCTGAGTGATCTCGGTCACACAGTGGTTCCCCTCGAGATGTCCGAGTTCCGGAAGATGGACGGAGGCTTGAGTTGCCTCTCGCTCAGGATTATGTTCTGAGGTCCATCGCAGCCTCTTGATTCACGGCGACTCCTCCCAGGAGGGCCTTTCCATGGGGAGCACCATCGCTCCTGGCCGTGGCTCGGCCAGCAAACGTGAGATCCTGGCCAAGATTCCGTTCTTCACCGAGGCGCCATCCGAGCTCCGCAAGGCGCTCCTGGAGGAGGCCTCGGTCGTCCACATCGAAGCCGGCGAGTACTTCCTCCGGGAAGGAGACACGTGCGCCCACTTCGCGCTCGTGATCTCGGGCAAGATCCGGGTCTTCAAGCTCGGTGAGAACGGTCACGAGATCACGCTCTACCACGTCGGCCCCGGTGAAGCGTGTCCCCTGAACGTCTCGTGCATCCTTTCGGACCGTCCCGTTCCCGCCATGGCGCAGGTCGAAGAGTCCCTTCTGGCCATCGTTGTCCCGGCTCCGACCTTTCGCGCATGGGTCGCCGAGCACGAATCGCTGCGGACGTTCGTGTTCCAGATGTTCTCGACACGTCTCATGGAGGTGATGTCGCTCGTGGAAGAGGTTGCCTTCCGCCGCATGGACCAGCGTCTGGCGCGCAGGCTCGCGGAGCTGCTCGTGGAGGACCGGCCGGGAGGGAGCGTGGAGAAGCCGGGAGGGAGCGCGGAGAAGCCGGGAGGGAGCGTGGAGATAACGCACGCTGGCATTGCCGCTGATCTCGGCACCGCCAGAGAAGTGGTCAGCCGGCTCCTCAAGGAATTCGAGCGGCTGGGTGCGATCCAACTCTCGCGCGGGCGGATCCTGCTCCGCGACGGGGCCGTGCTGCTCGACCTCGCGGCCGGATCGTAAGGGCCGGCGGTACCGCGGCGGCCGGTGGAGAGTAGCCCGTCCCTTCAAGAGTGGTCTTGACGAGAGTGTGAGGGACGGCCTGCAAACAGCAAACGCCGGGCACCGCCGGTTTCTTGAGTACAAGCATGGAGGCATCTCCGTAGTTTGTCCGTGACTCAGGTCACTCCATTGAAAGAATTTGCCCTCCAGGTGCCCGAACCGGAACGAAATGCTTTCCGCCCGGGACTTCGATTTCCCCATCGATCCGACACTTGCGCCGGTTATTAGCGTACGTTGGACGTGGGCACGGACCATGCTTGTCACAAGTGGCGCGAGGGGCCCTGCATGAGGCCGCCGCTCTTAGGGTCGATACGCACGCTGGGCAGATAATGAGGAGGTACAAGACTCATGAAAGGATTAGTTGCTTGGATTGTAGGGGTAGGCCTGACCGGAATGTCGGTGGGCGCTCCTGCGGTCATTGCGGATGAAAACGGCGAGGTGCATTACTGGAACTCCAGTTCCACGTATGTGCCCTCGGACGAGCAGGTGAGCTACGAGCGCTCCGAGGAGGCTTCCGAGCCTTCGGGCCGTATGGTCAGCGTCATGCCGATGGTGGCGCCGGGCACTCGGGTTTACTTCGTCAACGACGACCCCGCGTATGATCTCTCGGGCGCCAACGACCACTGGTTCCTGGTAGGCGACGGCACCGCGTTCCACGAGAACTCATGGCGCAGCCCGGCCGCGTTCGCGAGCACGGGACCCACGCCGCATGAGGTCGTTCCGATCTCGGCGGAGTACCGGCAGGATTGGCTGGCGGTCGCGGCGGGCGACAGGCCGGTCCGCACGTTCACCGCGCCGCGGTCGGTCATGGACGCGGGTGCGATGGCTGCCGTTCCTACGAGAATCGTCTACGTCAACAACAGCAACATGCCGGACAACGATGAGGGCCGGTACACGAGAGCCCGGAACACGGACACGTTCCGTCCCGTGCATCATCCGCGTCACAGGACGTACGTGCACCGCCGGATGCACTCGGCGCAGCTCTCCGCGGCGTGGCGCCACAACCGCCACCGCGGGCACCGCGCGGTTTCGTCGAACTACTCGTATTCCAGCGCCGCGCGCGAGGACGAACCCGTCATGACGACGGCCGTCAACGAGCCGGCCGTCGCGACGACCGAAGAGACCGTCGAGATCAGACACGATGAGATGGGACACGAGCTCTTCCAGATCAACAACTCGTGGTACATGAAGGACAACGGCGACTGGGTCCGATCCGAATCATGGCGGGGTCCCTTCGTCCATGTGAAGAAGGGCACCGTGCCGCGCGAGGTCCGTATGAGCGCAAAGCACGCCAGCCGGATGGATCGCGACTAGGTTTCACCCAGCGCGAATTCTGTTCGTATCATCGATGGGGGCCTCGAAACGGGCCCCCTTTCGTTTGCGTGGAAGATTGGCCGTGAGGCGGCTCCCGACCGTACGGGAAGAGCGTGTGGAACAAGAAACCGGCGGGCGCGATCAAAACACGAACGGGATGATCCGCTTGGTTCGCCGCGCGTAGTCGGCGTATTCCGGGTAAGCGTCCTGGACCAGCGCCTCCTCCGCGCCGATGCGCACCGCAATGGCCGCCGTCGCCACGATCGCGGTGAGGACGCTGACGATCGTTCCCTGCGAGGCGACTCCCGCCCACATGAACAAGAGTATTGCCGTGTAGATCGGGTGGCGCACGAGTCGATAGGGGCCCGTCGTCACGAGGCCGCCCTCGGTCGGACTCGCTCCCGCATGGAAGCTCCGTCCCCCGAATGTGATGCGCGCCCAGAGCATGAGGAGCCCTGCCGCGACTTGAAGCGCGATCGTGATTGGCCCCTGCCCGAAGAGCGACCTCCGCAGCAGCAGGCTGACGACCGCGACCACCAGTACAGCGGTCGCGACGATCGAAATCCGCTTGAATGTCATGGGCCCATCCTTCCGTCGGGCTGGAGTATCCTGAAACCTCGGCGTCCGCTTCGCGGCGCCCGAAGTCCCTTCCATCGTGAGGTGACCCTATGGAGCCATCGTGCACCATGAGCAAGAGTGAGCGCTACGGTCGGATGGCGATCGGCGCCGTATTCGTCGTGGCGGGTTTCGTCGTGCGCCGTGACGCGTTCGCGGCGGTGACGCTGGTGACCGTAGGCTCGGCGGTGACCGCGGCGGCGGCGCTCGGGCGCTGACTCTCCGCCGAGATGCTCGGTTCGAGCATCCTACGCAGGCGATCCAAGAAGCAGGCGAGCCCGCCCCCTTCGGTCGGAGGCAACTCGCCCCCGCCCTCCGGGACCCCCGACAATCCCGACCCTCACAGGGAGCGTTGAGGATGAAGACTTCGAGGCCTGGTTCGTGTGTTGCGGTCGCCGGGAGTCTGGCGATCGTTGTCTTGGCCTTGGTGGTTGTGTCGCACGCGAGCGCGAGCGCGGAATCGCCCTTTAGAGGGCGAATGGATTGGCGCTGAGATCAAGCCGCGCGCCGGACTCAGAACCACCGCCAAAGCCACCACTTCTCGAAAAGGATCTTGGCCGCGTGCCACCGCCATGTTGGCGGCTCGACGCTCACCTGCGGCAGGGGCTCGGCGTAGAAGTTGCCTTTGCCGAACCCGCCGCGGCCATCCCCACTTTCGATGAAGCACTCGCCCCAGCCTTCGTAGCTGGCGCGCCCGCCCTTGCCGGTGATCTCGCGAGCCACGTTGCATGCGACGACCTCGGCTTGCTTGTGTGCGAAGACACCGGCCTTCGGGAGCGGCTTTCCCATCTTGAGGGGAATGCTGGTGACGTCTCCCAGGGCGAAGACTCGGAGGTATCGAGTCTCTAGAGAGTGGCGGTCCACGGCAATCCATCCACTCTCCCCGATCAGACCTGCGTCGCGAACCGTCTTCGGGACTTTGAGCGGCGGCACGTACGCCAGGAGGTCGTACTCGGCTTCGGCGCCGTTGGAAAATCGGATCCGACGCTGCTCAGGCTGGACTTCGGTGACCTGATACTCGGGGTGATAGCGGATGCCCTTGGCCTCGACCATCTGGCGTACCGCGCGCGAGACATCAGGGCCGGCCACTCCCATCGGCCCAGGCTCCGCCGCGTAGAGGTCGATCTCGGTCCGGTGGCGGATCCCGCGCTCTCTGCATGCGCTCTCCAGGAGCATTGCCGTCTCGTAGGGCGCGCCCGGACACTTGTACGCGGGTGACGCGGTGATCAGCGCGAGTCTGCCGCCGGTGAATCCGGCGAACGCGTTGCGAAACGTCTCGGCGCCCGACGGCGCGTAGAAGTTGTGCCCGCCCTCCTGCAGTCCCGGGATGATCTCGGGGGCGAGATCGGCGCCCAACGCGATGATCAGGTAATCCCCGGACAGCCGCTGGCCCGCGACGACGACCTCGCGGCGTTCAGGATCGATCGACTCGATCTCTCCGTGAACGAGCGTGATGCCTTTGTGCCCGAGCCTCGCCAGGGGACGCGAGATCTTTTCGACAGTGCGGTCGCCGGTAAGGACCCAAAGGAGGGAAGGGGCGAAGACAAAGGTGGGTTCTCGATCCACGACGATGACCCGGTGTGCCTTCGGCAGCCGTCTGCGTAGCTCGTTCGCCGCCACGAGCCCACCGACACCGCCGCCCAGGATCAGGATCGTCTTTCCGGGAATAGCCATATTTGTGCCGCTCCTTCCGGCCGCTAGAACACCAGGACCTTGTCGGCTTCGAGCGTCCACGCCGTCAGCTCATCCAGCGTGCTCCGGCGCGTCCCCTCACTCAGTTCCGCCTCGATGATGCCGCGCGCATCCATGCACGTCCCGCAGACCCCGACGATTCCGCCCCTTCGCGTCACTCCACCGAGCATCGTCTGCACGTTGTAATAGCCCGACGGGACTTTCTGACCCGCCTTCGCGCACGCAGCGGCGTCGCCCATCAGGAACACCTTGACCTCGTGGCCTTCCTGCCGCGCGAGGGAGCCCGCGAGTCGCAGACCGTTGTAGGCGCGCTCACTTCCGTACGGCGGATCGTTCAGAATCATCAGGAGCTTCATCTTGTTCCTCCTCGACGGCCTGCCGAGCTCCGTGTTCCGCTTCGTCGCCCTTCCAAGCCGGTCGCGACGGGGTGCCCGGCGGCGCGCCACTCAGGGAATCCGTCTTCGAGGCGGCGTGCCTTGCGACCATGGGCGCGCAATGCCTTCACGGCCTCGAATGACAAGACGCAATAGGGGCCGCGGCAGTAGGCGACAATCTCCTTGCCGCGCGGAAGGGTGGCCAGACGGGCAACCAGCTGCTCCAAGGGCACCGAGATCGCGCCCGGAATGTGCCCGGCCCGATACTCCTCCGGCGGCCGGACGTCTAGGACGACGACGGTTCCATCGTCCGCGCGTTTCAGGAGTTCACGTCGACCGACCGGCTCGAGGGCGTCACGCGAACGGAGGTACGTCTCGAGGATCTGGTCCACTTCCGCGAGTCGCCGCCCGGCAACGCTGCGTAAGGTACGGAATAGGCTGAACACATCGGGGCCGGCAAGCCGGTAATGCACGTACAGTCCCTGCTTCCGCGCTTCCACAAGCCGCGCCTCGCGAAGTACCTTGAGATGGTGTGAGGCGTTCGCGATCGAGAGGCCGGCTCCGCGGGCCAGAACCTCGACGGTGCGCTCGCCCTGCGCCAGGAGTTCGATCAGTTCGAGGCGCCCGGGGCTGGAGAGCGCCTTGGCGATCCGGGTCAGTTGCGAGTAAAGCCGGTGTTTCGAGTTCTTGCTCGGCATGAGTCGCGGTTGGCTCGAGGGTCATAGGAGATGGAGCGCGCCCCCTACCCTTGGGGACGCAGGCCGATGCATATTCAAACAAGTATTTGAATATGGCCGCCAGCGTGTCAAGGGCAATTTCCGTAAAGCGTGGCATCTCAATGGCTGATCCTGGAGGGGAAGCGCTTCGGGGGGTCCGTCAGGGCTGGCAAAGCGACGGTCTGCAAAATCTTTGGAGTAGATTTTCGCCGGCAAGGAAGCCGGTCCTCAAAGTAGCATACCGCCCTCAGGCCGCTCTCGAAGCCGCAGTTTGCTCGATTGCCTGGACAAGTCGATCGGCCGCAGCGATGACTCGGTCGAGCGCAACTGGGGCCGCATCCAGGCGGCCTTCCTCGGCCAGGGCTTCGAGAGCCGCCGCCGCCGCCGACAATTCACGTCCACCGAGGGCTGCGGCGCTGCCCTTGAGTGCGTGCGCAGTGAAACGGAGACCATCACCATCTCCGGTGCTTAGGGCCGTACGCAATGCGAGGACCATCTTTGGAAGATCGGCGCTGAAGTCATGAAGCAGTTCGTCCACGAAGCTGCGATCTTGCCCGACGAGATCCGCGAGGGCGTCGAGCCGCAGCACATCTTCGACTTGCCCAGTAGGGCGGATTGCAGCACTGCGTCCAACCGCGGTGTGTCCGCCCCAGATCCGAAGCACCTCCAGGAGCTGGCGCGCGTCCACCGGCTTTGAGACATAGTCGTCCATGCCGGCGGCAAGGCAACGCTCCCGGTCTCCCTGCAACGCCCGGGCGGTCATCGCGATGATCGGCGTGTGGCGATCGGTATTCTCTTCATGCCGCCGGATGGCCCGGGTCGCACTGAGACCGTCCATCTCTGGCATCTCGACGTCCATCAGCACGAGATCGTACGGCGCCAACGCCAGCGCATGAATCGCTTCCTCTCCGTTCGCCACGGCCTCGGCACGGCAGCCCCACCGCTCGAGAATACGCAGGGCCAGCTTTCGATTGACCACATGGTCCTCGGCAACCAGCACGCGCAGTCCGAGGGACGCTGCCGGGGTGGCGCCGGGGATGGCCTGCGCCACCTCCGCTGGAGATGAGCTCTTCGGTCTCAACGCGGTCATGACACTCTTCGACAACTGTGAGCGGTGGACTGGTTTCATCAGTATAGCGGCGAAGAGTGCGGCATCCGCTTCCGCCAGCCGTCCAATTCGCACGGAAGAGAGCAGTACGATCGGGATCGTGGCGAACCTGGGGACACTACGGATTGCCCGTGCGGTTTCGAGGCCATTCATTCCCGGCATGTGCATGTCGAGCAGAACGAGTCCGAACGGGTCTTCCTCATGGGCCAAAACCAGGCACTTCAGGGCCAGGTCACCATCCTCAGCCTCCTCCGTGCGACATCCGAAAGCTCGCAGCTGGTCGGCCAGCACACGTCGATTCGTGGCGTTGTCGTCCACCACGAGAACTCGCACGGCACCGATGGGAATCGACTCGTCGATCGACTTTTCGATTGGGCTGGTCGAGCGCGAAAACGGAATCTCGACCCAGAACGTGCTGCCACGGCCGGGCTCGCTTTCGACCCCGATCCGGCCTCCCATCAGCTCGGCGAGCCGCCCGCTAACCGTGAGCCCGAGCCCGGTGCCACCATACCGGCGCGTCGTCCCGGCCTCGGCCTGGGTGAAGCTCTCGAAGATCGCCTCCTGCCTGTCCTTGGGAATCCCCATGCCGGTGTCGCGCACGAGGAGGCGCAGCAACGCCACCGCATCACGCTCCGACACCAGATCCGCCTCGATGGTCACCTCGCCGGTGGGGGTGAACTTGATGGCGTTGCCCACAAGATTGACGAGGATCTGCCGCAATCGGCCCGCGTCGCCCCGGAGGCGCTCGGGGACCTGTAGTGGCACCACGCACACGAGTTCCAGGCCCTTCTCCTGCGCCTGGCTGCTGAGCAGGTCCGCCACCTCCTCGTACACCGCGCGCAAGTCGAAGTCCTCATTTTCGATGGTCATCTTGCCCGCTTCGAGCTTCGAGTAGTCCAGGATCTCGTTAATGATGCCGAGCAAGGCATCGGCGCTGCTGCGGATCGTGGTGACGTAGTCGAGCTGCTCCGGGGAGAGCGGCGTGTCGAGGAGCAGGCCGGTCATGCCTACCACGCCGTTCATCGGCGTGCGGATCTCGTGGCTCATGCTGGCGAGGAACTCCGCCTTCGCCAGCAGGGCACGGTCCGCCGCATCCTTCGCCGCGGCCAATTCGATCGCCTGCCGCTGGAGGCGCTCCGCCTGCTGGTCGGCCTGGAAGCGGGCCTCGTTCGCATCTGCCAGGGCCTGAGAAAGCCTTTCACGGGCATCCCTACGCTCGGTGACGTCGCGCATGATGGCGAATGCCGTCCAACCCCGATTGGAACGGAACGTACCGATCGTCAGGTCCGCGGCGAATAGGGATCCGTCCCGTCGCACCGAGGGCACTTCGGCGATCGCGCGCGGGAGCCTGCCTTGAGGATCGCGCATGTCCAACTTGAAGCTCTGGCGGTGCCGGTCGCGCTCGGACGCGGCGATGAGGGTGTCGAAGGGACGGTCGACGATCTCGTGATCCTGCCAGCCGAAGAAGTGGGTGGCTGCGGGGTTGAAGGAGCCAATCTGGCCGTCCGCTCGGACCGTGACGATGGCGTCCGGCGAGGCATGGACCAGCGCGCGTGCACGGGCCGATTCCTGGAGCGCGAGCGATCGGATCGGGCGCAGCACGATGAGCCAGAGCACGGGAGCAAGAACGCTACCGAGGATGAGAGGGTCCAGAAGGGAGCTCAGCCACGCGGGCAGCGAGGGGGCGACGTAATCCATCACCGCCATGATGAGGAGTTCCGTGCCGACGATGGCTCCCATCGCGACGAGGAACAATCGTTTGGCGGACGGGAAGCGGCCAGGTTGACGCACTCGGACTCTCCTCCACCGCTGAGGGACCCGGGTGACGCACTGGCGCCGTCCGCCCGGGCGGCGGGAAGACAGCAAGCGCAACCCATGAGCCAGTTCAATACTTCAAGTATTAGGTTCGGCGCGAAGGGCCGCGTTCTTTAGAGGTATTGTTGGCGCTCGGGCCGCCGGGTGGGCGAGCCAAAGGCCATCCTGGATGACGTTGCCCCCGAAACTGGACGGTCCCAAGCTAGAAAATCGGCGTCCTGAGGCTGTTACTGACTGGCTGCGGCGTGCTCGCGCGGCGTCAGGTTTCCGAGCGAGACGTGAGGCCGGTCGCGATTGTAATCCTGCCGCCAGATCTCGATCCGAAGCGCCGCGTCCTCGAGCGAGGTGAACTCCTGCACTTTCTGTAGCTAGTAGCTATTCCCATGCGATCCTCCCCTTGTTCGCCGAGCTGGGTTCCTAGCCCGACTGTTCAGGGTAAAGGCCACTAGCTGCCCCTCGGTCACAGTTCGATTTCGGTTACGGAGCGCTACCTCGGCGAACAAGGGGAGGACGCTTCGGATCGAGATCTGGCGGCA
>JBGPHU010000093.1:0-11761 GCA_041484545.1 Candidatus Eiseniibacteriota bacterium
CACGATCTCGATACTCGGATCGTGCCGCGCCTTCGAGATGAGGTCCACCCGTTCGTCGGGAAGATCAAGAAACGCGAGCTTCATGACGCTCCTGCGTGGCCGGCCGGCCGAAAGTCCCAATCGTCCGGCCCGAAAATCGCAAGGATCGTACCACTTCGGGAGGGATCGCTCCGGCAGCGCGCAGGCGTTCGGGCTACGACGGTTACCCGAGTTCAGGGCCTACGCGGCGCACGAAGGGCGAAAGGCCCGCGCCAGGCTCCGGTGATGCATTCCGCACGACTACCGTGTTATTGCGACGATCTTCCCCACCGAGACGTTCCGCTGGGCGTCGGCCGCGCGGACCGTGATCGCGTGCTCTCCGGGCGGCAGGTCGAGGACGTCGAAATGGAATGTTTCATGTAACGAATCGAAGATCGTGTCGTCCGGGAAGACCTGCTTCCAGTCCGCGCCGTCCACGGAGTACTCGATCTTCGCGATCCGGCTGTCCGCGTCAGTGGCGCTTCCGGAGACGGTCACGGTGGTCCGGTCCCGGACGCTCCCCGCGCGGCTACCGGTGCGCAGGTTCTCGACGCGCGGCGGCACGTTATCGATCAGGAACGGCGCGCTCATCCGCTCGGCGGTGGCCGCGGTGCCGTCCGGATTGTCGGGCGCGTCGCTCGCCTCGAGCTTCAGGCGGTAGGTCCCATTGGCGAAGGACTCCGCGTCCCAGCTGTACGCCTTGTCGTCGAGGTCGGTCGTGAGCGGCTTCCAGGAGGTCTCGTTGTCCGCCTTGATGAAGAGCTTGTAACGAAGGTTGTCGCCGTTGGGATCACCGGCCTCCCAGGACGCGCTCCGGATCCCGCGCGCCCATGCCGCGCTCGGGTCGGAGACCGGACGCGGGCCGGAGCGGGGCATGGAGAACTCGAGCTTCATCCCGTTCGGGAAGGTTTGCGAGATCTGCGGCGGCCGGTACTCGGGTCCTCCCTCCATGTACGGGTTCTCGGGTCCGTACAGCGTGACGTTCGCGATCGAGGGCGGCAGGTTCCGCTGGAGGTAGGCCACCTCCACGGTGGAGACGGTCGGTGGATCACCGCTCCCGCGTTGAAACCGCAGCCGATACTGGAGGAATCTCGCGGGCGGACTCTCGATCTTCACGAACCCCCTGACGGGGGCCTCACGCGACCAGGGACTCCATCCGTCGTCGGGCGTCTTGCTGAAGCCGCTGCGGCTGGACCACAATACCCCCCCGCCTCCCGACACCGCGATCCGCGCCTCTCCCCACGATGCGACCGATCGCAGATCGTGGGCCTCGGAGATGTAGACTCCAGCAGGGCCCAGACCCGTCCCCAACGAGTAGAGCGCCGCGGCGTTCCCCGCCGAGACGAAGCTCTCCTTGCCGGTGCGGAGAAGAGCCAGGAGCTGCTTGGACTCGGTGGCGCCGAGGAGGGCGTACTTGCGGTCGATCCCGACCCGGAAGAGCGCGGCCGGATTCCCCGTCGTGAGCCACACGGACGGCCCGTCTCCGGGCGCCATCGCGTACACGAAGTCGCACGGGGGGGCGAAGAGGAGCCGGGCGGAGCCGTCCGGCTGGACGAGGAACACGCCGCACTTGCTGCCGCCGGCAGGCGTGACTTCGATTCCCAGAGAGATCGGTATCGGGGCGGGAGCGCCGGCGGTGGATCCGCTCGCTCCGCGGTTCGTTCCGACCGCGATCGAGCCGTCATCCAGCACCGCGATCGCCCGAAGCTCCTCGGCGCCCGAGTCGTAGATGACGCGCGTCGAGCCGTTGGGCTCGATGCGGAGCAGATGCCCCTTCGAGGAGGTGCCCGCGAGGAGCGCGCCGTCCTTGGCCCACGCGAGCGCGAGCACGTTGGCGTCGCGCGTCTCCGCGAAGACCTGCCCTTTGCCCGCCCCCGTGATCCGGTACACGCGGCCGCGGCTGCCCGTCCCCGCGTAGAGTCCGTCCTTTCCTTCGACAAGCGCCCAGACCGACTGCTCTCCCGTCTCGAAATATCGCGAGGTGTCCCCACGCGCCGAGACGCGGTAGACGATCCCGCCGGGCGAGCCTCCCGCGAAGACGTTGTCGCTCGCGTCCACCGCGATCGACATGATCTCCGACGCGCCCGTCTCCCAGACGAGCTGCGCCGGGGATCCGTGCGACCAGCGGTAGATGCGCCCGCGATCTCCGGTGCCGAAGTAGACCCGGCCCTTCGAGTCGCGCGCGAGACACCAGATCTGCGACACGTCGGGGAGACCCGTCACGACCGAGTCCCAGGCCGCGCCCAGCAGCACCTGCCCGTCGCTCGCGACGGTCACGCCGGTGACGTCGCCGGTCAGGAAGTCGTCGGCGCCGTCCTGGGTCCAGAGCGAGGTCTTGACCGCCATTGCCTGCGAGGCGACCAGGAGGAACATGGCCGCGAGTGCCGCCGTGCAGCGCCGCTTCATGAGCAAAGGAATCCCGCTCCTTTCCTTGAAGTTCCGCGCGCGCCGATCAGCGCGCGCGATACGGGAGTACCGTCACTGTCGCCTGCTCGCAGCCGGTGACAACGCGGCCGGTGGGCACCGAGATCTCCGTGAGGGTCGCGCCCTTCACCGGGCCGTTCTCCCCGGACTTCGTACCGCCCCCCAGCGCGTCCAGCACCGAGGGGGGCGCCTGCGAGATCTCGCCGCCGTGCACGGTCACGCCCTTCGAGTCGCGGTAGAGCTGCACGAAGAGCTGATCGCCGCGGCGCTCGCGGCTCAGAAGATTCAGAAGGTGATCCAAGCTCTGAGGCTCGAACGTTTCCGGCGCGCGCTCCCGCTCCCACTTGTCGGTATCGGGGCCGTTGCAGGCGCGAACCACGATGTCTCCCGGAGGCGTCCCGGGCGGAATGCGCAGCGTCACGCGGCGCGTCTCGGCCCTCTGCCGCGCGGGCTGGATGCTCAGCTCCACCTGAACCGACTCGCCGGGAGCGGCCATGGTGGGCTCCACGCGGATCGAGGTCAGCGCCGCCTGATCCAGCCCTTCCTCGACCGAGATATTGGCGTGGAGCGAATCGAGCCGCACAGGCTCGAATCGATTGATGAGAAGCAGGAACAGGGTCTGCGATACGTCGTCCCCCGCGCCGCCGAGGGGCGCCGGAGACACGACCGCGTTCCCGCGCCGGAGCGTCTCCTTGCCTCCGTTCAGCCAGTAGGTGAGATCGTACCGCGTGGTCGAGAGCCCGACGTCGAAGAGCGCCTCCGAGATGGAGCTGACGATCGCGGCGGACGCGAGACCGGGCGTGAGCGAGCGGCTGCGGGCCACCTCGAAGTGAAACTGGCGGTCCCGGGACCTCGGACCGCGGATTTTGACCGTGAGCGGAATCATGGTTGGCGAAGGGCCCAGCTCGCCCGCGATCCCCACGCTGCGATCCGCCACCAGTGTGCCGCACGTCCGGGTCGCGGAGCCCACCTTCGTGGAGATCTGCTGGCTCGCGAAGATGGTGTGGATCGTGGCCGCGGTCATCGGGAGCTGAACCCGTCCCAGCGCGTAGAAAGGATGCCCGAACGCCAGCACCCGGTTCCCTTCGCGGTAGGTCACGGTGCCGATGGCGGTCGCCGACATGTCTCCGCGCACCAGCTCCACGCCGACGGCGGAGCCCGGCAGGAGCGAGTCGCAGGAGCCTTCGCCTGGGGCGGCGCCCCCGGGCGCCGAGACGAATCCGTGCTCCTCGAGCCACGGGCTCATGTAGCGAAGCGCCTCGGGCGTGAAGCCGGAGAGCGCGAGCGGCGTGACGATGGGGCGCGCCTCGCCCGAAATCGGAGAGGTGGCGCCGGGCGGCAGATCGAGCGCCCCGAAGCGCGCGTCGGACGGCTCCATCTTCCCCTCGAGATTCTCCTCCGGCATCGAGCGAAGGGAGTTCAGCATCTCGCCTATGGGCGTGATCCCCGCGACCGGGTCCTTCGTGAAGGCCCAGGTGTAGGCCACCGCGCCGATCAGCTTTCCGCCGATATAGACCGGGCTCCCGCTCATCCCCGCGATGATGCCGGTCCGCTCGAGGAACGCGCCATTGGCGCGTGCCAGGATCAGATCAGCCCCGGGTCGGTTTCCCTTGAGCACTCCGAGGATCGTCATCGGGAAGCTGTCCACCGACGTGCCGCTGAAGACGCTCAACCCGTAGCCCGTCATTCCGGCTCTGAGGGCTTCCGGGGGCAACGTCGCCGGCAGGGCGTTCCGGAGCGGGCTCGCGGCATGGGAAGGCCATGCGCCCGCAACGGTGACGAGAGCGACGATCGATAGGAAGAAGCCGAGCCGGGGAGCCGTCCCGAAACGGAAGCTCCTCGGTCGAGAACGGCGAAGGTCTGTAAGCAGAGCACGTACCATGTGTAAGGTTTGGATGATACGGCCCGGCCCCGGGTGCGTCAATGTTCGCGGGATTCCTTGGCGCGGTCGCGGAGGCGGGCAAGCTCGTTCAGGGCATCGAGCGGGGTCATCGACTCGACCGCGAGGCGGGAAAGCTCCTTCGCGAGCGCCTCCTCGAGGGCCGCGGGCATGGCCGCAGGCCGCCCGGTGTCCGCCGCCGCGAGGCCGCCGTGATCCGCCACAGCGCCGCCCCGGTCCCCTGCCTCGAGGCGGGAGAGGATCTCGCGCGCGCGCGCAAGCACGGGCTCGGGCACGCCCGCGAGCTTCGCCACGTGGATCCCGTACGAGCGGTCCGCGCGCCCCGGGGCGATCGAATGGAGGAACACGATCTCATGCCTGCGCTCCTCGACACGCACTGTGCGGTTCCTGAGACGCGGGAGGGTCGATTCGAGATCGGTCAACTCGTGATAATGCGTCGCGAAGAGCGTGCGCGGTCTCGCGCCCGGCCCGTCGTGGAGCGATTCGGTCACCGCCCAGGCGAGACTCAAGCCGTCGTAGGTGCTCGTTCCGCGCCCCACCTCGTCCAGCAGCACGAGGCTTCGATCCGTCGCCTGGCGCAGAATGGTCGCGGTCTCCTGCATCTCCACGAAAAAGGTCGAGGCCCCGCGCGCGATCCGGTCCGAGGCGCCGACCCGCGTGAAGATCCGATCGGCGAGCCCGATCACGGCCGCCGCGCAGGGAACGAACGAGCCGATGTGCGCTAAGTAGACCGAGATCCCCACCTGGCGCAGGAAGGTGGACTTCCCCGCCATGTTCGGCCCCGTGATGAGCCAGATCTGCTCCTCATCGGGATCCAACGCCACGTCGTTCGGCTGAAACGCGCCCGGCTCGAGGGAGCGCTCCACCATGGGGTGGCGCGATGCCGTGAGGTGAAGCGCGCGCCCGTCGGTGAGCGTGGGACGCACCCATCGCTCTCGCGCGGCGCAATCCCCGAGCGCCAGATGGAGGTCGATCGCCGCCAGCACGCGCGCCGCGGCCTGGATCGCCGAGACCTCGGCGGTCGCGACCGCGCGGAGCCTCTGGAAGTGCTCGGCCTCGAGCCGGTGGCTCTCCACGCTCGCCGCCTCGATCCGCGCTTCCATCCGGGACAGGTCGGGCGTCACGAAGCGCTCGGCGCCGGTGAGCGTCTGGCGCCTGACGTAGTCGGGGGGAACGCGCGAGAGCTGCGAGCGGGTGACCTCGAGGTAGTAGCCGAAGACGCGGTTGAATCCCACCTTGAGGTTCGGGATTCCGGTCCGCGCCCGCTCGCTCGCCTCGAGATCCAGAACGACCGAACGCGCGTCGGAGGCGTCGCGGCGGAGCGCGTCCAGGGTCGCGTCGTACCCCTCGCGGATGATTCCTCCCTGCGTCGCGGCGAACGGCAGCTCGTCCCCGAGTGCCTTGCCCAGCTCGGAGGCGAGGAGCGAGAGGTCGGGGAGCGCCGAGCGTAAGGAGCGGGTCACCGGGCCTACGTGCGCCTCGAGCGTCTTCGCCACGTCGGGAAGCCGGAGCAGCGCGTCGCGAAGGGTGCCCAAATCGCGCGGGGTCGCGCGCCCGGAGCCCAGGAGCCCGAGCGCCCGTTCCAGATCGGGCATGCGATGCAGCCGCTCCCTCATGCCGGCGCGGAGCCGCGGCGAGGCGGCGAAGGCTTCCGTCCGGTCGAGACGCTCCTCGAGCATCCGGAGCTCGCGGCTGGGCGCGCGAAGGAGCGCCCGGAGGGCCCGTCCGCCCATCGCGGTCTCGGTGCGGTCGAGGAGCCGGAGCAGCGTGTGCTCGGGCCCCGCCTCCGACTCCATGATCTCGAGATTCCGGAGCGTCACCTCGTCCACCACGAGCGGCGCTCCCTCGCGAAGCGACCGGACCGCTCCGATCTGCGGCAGGTCCGATTTCTTGAGCGAGCGAAGATAATCGAGGAGCGCGCCCGCGGCGCCGAACCCCAGGCCGGGCTCGCCGAGTCCGAAGGCGTCGAGGCTCCGCACTTCGAACCGACGCTCGAGCGTCTGGCGTCCGGCCCGATCGTCGAACCGCGCGGACTCCCAGCGTGTGATCCGGGCGCCGGCGACCAGGACCGCGCGGCCGTCCTGTTCCGGATGCGCCCCCTCGGGCAGGAGAATCTCGCGTGGAGGGAATTCGAGAAGGAGCGCCGCAAGCTCCCCGAGCGCGATCTCGCCGATGCGAAACTCTCCCGTCGATACTTCGGCGACCGACACGCCGGTCCGGTCCCCGTCGGGATGGAGCGCCACGATGTAGTTGCTGTCGACGCCGTTCAGGATCCCGCTTCGGGTGATCGTGCCGGGCGTCAACACCTCGACGACCTGCCGGTCGAGAAGCCCCTTCGTCTCGGAGGGAGATTCCATCTGGTCGGCGATGGCCACGGAGTGGCCTTCGTTCACGAGCGTGCGGAGGTAGCCGTCCACCGCGTGGTGCGGCACGCCGGCAAGCGGTGTCGATCCTTCCTTCTTCTTGTCGCGGCTCGTGAGCGCCAATCCCAAGACTTTCGAGGCGACGAGCGCGTCCTCCCCGAACGTCTCGTAAAAATCTCCCATGCGGAAAAAGAGAATCGTCCCCGGATGCTCGGCCTTGAGCCTCCGGTACTGGTCGAGCATCGGGGTCGATTCCATGAGACGCCGGCTAGCGCGGCACGATGTTGTAGGAGAAGCCGCGCTCCCGGCGGAGCCTCTCTCCGAGGGCGCGCGCTTCATCGCGGGTGCCGTAGGCTCCCGCGCGAACGCGGTAGATGGGCGCTGCCTCGCGGCCCTCGAGCACCTGGACGTCGCCGACGCCCGAGACCCTGAGGTCCTTCGCGAGGGCCTCGGCCAGCTCGCGCCGGGCAAACGCCCCGACCTGGATCGCATAGCCGCCGCCGATCGGCAGCCCCAGCGCGAGGGTGCCGACGGTGCGGATGCCGCGGTCCCGAGCGCGCGTGGCCTCGTAGGAATCCGGGAAGCGCTGCGCCACCTGGCGGAACACCGCGGCGGCGTCGGCCGAGCGCCCCATCGTCTCCAGCGATACCCCCATGGCGTAGAGGGCCTGCGGCGCGTAGTCGCCGCGAGGGTGGCGCGCCAGGATCACCTTGAGCGCCTCCACGGCGTCCCTCGGCCTGCTCGCGCGGAGCGCGGCTTCGGCGGTGGCAAAATAGTAGGGCTCCTCGAAGGTCGACCCGTCGAGATCGCCTTTGGCCGTCTGGAGGAACTGGAGCGCCCCCGCCGCGTCGCCGCGCCCCATCTGCGAGAGACCGAGCCAGACCAGCCCTTCGCGACCCGTGGCGTCGCGCTCCACGCCCGGTGAGAAGATGTTGAGGAGATTCTCCGCCTCGCGGTAGTCGCCCTGCGCGAATTGGCTCCTCGCGAGCGCGAGGGTCGCCGCGCGCCGGTACGTTCCGCGGGGGAAATTCTTGAGGTACTCCTCGAAGAGACGGTCCGACGCCTCGGCCTCCTCCGCGAGCGACGCCGCGAGGAAGGCGCCCTGTTCGCCAAGGCTGCGCGGGAGCTGCGCCGGGTCGATGCCCTTCACCAGCTCCCGCGCCACCTCCACCTGGCCACGGTCGAAGGCGCGCTGCGCGTCGCCGAGGCGCTTTTCCTGCGCCAGCACTCGTGGCTCGCCCCGCACCGGTGCGGGTCTCCGGAACCGCTCGACCGGCGCCGGGCCCGCCGTCGCCCAGGCGCCCGGGAAGAGGAGCCGGACCGCCGCCACGGCCACCACGAGCCCTGCGAGGAACGCTCCCGCGCGTCGCTTCACGCGGCGGACCACGCGTGACACTGCGGGCACCGCGTCCAGAATTCCTCGGAGGTGGCTTTGCACGCGTCGCAGGTGAACCGCTCCGCTTTCGGGACTCCGCGGAGGAGCGTCTCCATTTCGTCGAGCGCGCGACTCAGGTCGCCGAGGCGCCGGTGCACGTTCACCAGCAGGAGCCTCGCCTGGAGCGACTCGGGATCGATCTCGAGCGCGTGGCCGAGCACGCGGGAAGCCTCGGCCAGATCCCCTTTCTTGATGTGCATGCGCGCGAGGGCCAGGTGGATTCGCGCGTCGCGTGGATTCCGCGCGAGCAATTCCTCGTACGTGTGCGACATGTCGCTGAAGCGCCCCCGCTCGAAGTAGGCCGTCTCGAGCCGCTCGACGACTAAGTGCGCCAGGTGCGGATGCGCCAGGGCGAGCCCCTTCCAGAGCACGACCGCGCGCTCGCGGTGATCACGACGGTAACAGATGTCGCCCAAGCGGAGGAGCGCCGCCGGATGGTCCCTGTCGAGGCGAAGCGCTTTCTTGAACTGCCGCTCCGCTTCGGGCGTCCTGCCCGCCCGGAGAAAGCCCTCTCCGGCGGCGGAACGGTACCGGGCGAGCGAGCCGTTCTCGCGCTCTCCGAGGGCGCGCGCCAGCTCGGAGCGCACCTCGAAGGCTCGATCCCAGTCGCCGGCGGCCTCGTGGGCGCGGAGAAGGACGTTGAGGGCCCGCCCGTTCTTCCGGTCCATCTCCCGCAGCTCCAGGGCCTCGTCGATCGCTTCCCCCGCGCGTCCCAGCGCGATCAGGTCCAGCACCAGCGCCTCGCGCGCGTCCCGCTCCTGCGAGGGGGTCTGCCCCGTTCGCACGGTCAGCTCGCGATGGATGTGAAGGGCCCGGATCCCTTCGCCGCGGTCCCGGAGGAGATTCCCGATATGGAGGTACGCGTCCGCATTGTCGGTGTCGATCTCCACCGTCTCGGTGAAGGCGCGCAGAGCCTCGTCCTTGTCGCCGCGCAGAAGCGCGGCCAAGCCATGCTGGTAGGGCGTGTCGGGGCCAGGGCGCTCGGTCGTGAATCCACCGGAGAGGGTCCACGCGGCCCATCCCGTGAGCGCCAGGAGCCCACCCCACAGCACGAAGGAATAGATTCCCGACATCAGGCCTCGCCGCCCCCGCGTTCCGCCATCTTGAGGTCCTCCAGCGGGAGGTTGCGGAGCACGCGGAGCTCCTGCTTCAGGTTCTGGTTTTCGCGTGTCAGCCGGCCCATGGCGGCCCTTCCCTTGAGGTGATGGACCAGGGTCAGGAGAAAGGCGAGGAACATCCCCAGCGCGAACGCGGCGAACAGGACGACGGTCAAAGGAAGATCGACATAGGTCGCGCCGGGAAGCCTTATCTCGGACGCGCGGCCGTTCACGTTCAGAATGGCGAAACCGACCACGGCGACCATGATCAGGAGCCAGGCCAGATTCTTGAGAATCCACATGACAATCCCCTCCGGGTGGGTGATCGGTCGGATTCGTCGCGAGAATATCGGCAGAGAGCTAGGGGGTCAACCCGTCGCTCAAGAAAGGCTCGGAAGCGGTTTCATGGCTGGCGTTTCGGGAACGAGGCGCATCGCGGCGGCTCCGAGCGGAGAGCCGAGAAGGCGCGGTCCGTCTTCGCCGACGATCGAGACGGACAGGATCCCGCTCCGGGTTTCGGGCTCCCGATCCAGCGCCACCGGGACGTACACGTCGCTCATTCCGACGGGGCCGCCGGGGCGCCGCCCCCGCTCCATGACGACCGGAAGGGTCGCGCCCAGGAGCGACCGGCGGAAGGCCAGCGCCTTTAACTCGCCGAGCGCGCGGAGGATCTCCGAGCGCTCCCGCGCCGCTCCGTCGGAAACCGTTCCCGGAACGCGGGCCGCCGCGGTGCCCGGACGGCTGGAGTAGCGGAACACGTGGAGGAAGGCGACCGGCAAATCCGTAACAAAGCGGCGCGTCTCCTCGAACTCCGCATCCCCTTCCCCTGGAAATCCCACGATCACGTCCGCGCCGATCCCCACCGGGCCACGCCCCGTCACGCGCGCGAGAAGCGCCGCGTAGGCCTGGCGCGTGTACCCGCGACGCATCGACCGCAAGATCCGATTCGAGCCGCTCTGGAGCGGAAGATGGAGGTGGCGGCAGAGCCGCGGCGTGGACCCGATCATATCCTCGAGCCCGCCGTCCACCTTGTGGGGCTCGATCGAGGAGAGCCTGACCCGGTGGCCTCCACCGAGCCCCAGAACCCCCTCGATGAGTCGCGGGAGCGCTCCCGCGACGCCCAGGTCGCGGCCGTAGCTCCCGAGATCGGCGCCGGTCAGAACGATCTCGGCGAACCCGGTCTCCAGAAGACGCCGGGATCGCTCGATGGCCTCCTCCAGGGGAAGGCTCCGGCTTCGCCCGCGCACGTATGGGACCACACAGTACGAGCAAAAGGAATCGCAGCCGTCCTAGATCTTTAGCAGCGCGCGGGAGCGTCCGACGTGGAGCGGCGCCTCGGTGCCGAATGCGCGCGCCGCTCGCCCGGGACCGACCTCGATGTCCGGACCCGCGACGGCATCTCCGCCAGCCGCGCGCAGAAGACGCAAGGGGTCCTCGCGCTCGGCCGCGCCGAGAACGGCCGTCACCCCGGGGAGCGCGCGGAGTTTCTCCGGAGCGCGCTGGGCGTAGCAGCCGGTCACGAGAATCCTCGACCCCGGCGATTCGCGATGGAGCCTCCGGATCAACTGGCGCGCTTCCTGGTCCGCGCGCCGGGTGACCGTGCAGGTATTGACGACGATCAGTTCCGCTTCCGCCTCGCCGGCGGCGCAGCCATTCGCTCCCGCCGCCTTCCCGGCCGCCGGAAGCGCCTCCGTCATCCCTGCCGCGAGGAGCCGCGCCCGAAGCGCGGCCGTGTCGTACTGGTTCAGCCTGCAGCCCAGCGTCCAAAAAGAAACCCGAGGGGCCTGGGTAGACCCCTCGGGCGATGCCTCAACCGCTTCCTTCATCTCACGTCAGAAATCCACTGCAGCGTCGCCGGTCTCCTCGGCTTCCACCGCGACCGCGCCTTCCGACGCGATCTCCGTCCCGGATTCGGCCCCGGACTCGGGCGACGGCGTGGGCTTGAACTTGATTTGGAATTCGGCCTGTGCCGGCTGAGTCTGGTCGGCGAGCCAGGCGCGAACGCTCAGGATAATCCGGTGCGCCTGCGTGTCCACGCGGGTGACCTTGAGGCTCAGATCGTCTCCCACATGGAAGCTGTCGGCGGGCTTCTTGAGTCCGTCCACGCCGAGCTGCGAGAGCGGGATGAACCCTTCGAGCCCTTCCTCGAGATCCACGATGACGCCACGATCCAGAAGACGGACCACCTTGCCCTTCACGATGAGGTCCGGAATGTACTTCTCGGCCAGCGTGGGCCACGGATCCTCGCTCACCTGCTTCAGACCGAGCGAGATGCGCCGCGCGTCCTTGTCGATGGAGAGCACCACGACGTCCACCTTGTCGCCCTTCTTCAGCACCTCGCTGGGATGCACGACGCGCCGCGTCCAGGACATGTCGCTGATATGGACCAGGCCGTCGATTCCCTCTTCGATCTCCACGAAGGCGCCGAAGTTGGTCAGGTTCCGAACCTTTCCGCTGAGCCTCGTTCCGATCGGGAACCGCTGGTCGAGCGTGAGCCACGGATCCGGCTCGGTCTGCTTCAAGC
>JBGPHU010000094.1:0-11534 GCA_041484545.1 Candidatus Eiseniibacteriota bacterium
CCAGCGCCGAATAGAGCCTGATCTGGCGCGGCGTGTTCGAGATGTGGTCGTCCCCGCGGAGCACGTGAGTAATTTGCATCGCGGCGTCGTCCACGACGGCGGCGAAATTGTAGGTCGGATGCCGGTCGGTGCGCAGGATGACGAGATCATCGAGGGTGGCGTTCTGGAACGTAACCGTTCCACGCACCTCGTCGTCCCAGGCGGTCTCACCCTCGGGCATGAAGAACCGGAGCGCGAAGGGCTCCCCCTTCGCGGCGCGCGCCTCGGACTCCTCCTTCGTAAGCCTGAAGCAGGATCGGTCGTACTTGGGGGGCTCGCTCCGCGCCATAGCCTCCTCGCGCCTCTTCTTGAGGTCCTCGGGATCGCAGTAGCAGCGATACGCTTTCCCCTCGGCCAGGAGACGCAGTGCTGCCTCCGTGTAGCCGGGGAGCCGCTCGCTCTGGAAGTAGTGGCCGTGCGGGCCGCCCACCTCTGGACCCTCGTCCCAGCGGAGACCGAGCCACTTGAGTCCTTCTAATATTCCGGCGAGGGCCTCCTCCACGTTCCGCTCCTGATCCGTGTCCTCGATCCGGAGAACGAACGTGCCGCCGTGGTTGCGCGCGAAGAGGTAATTGAAGAGCGCCGTCCGCGCTCCCCCGACGTGGAGATATCCGGTCGGGCTCGGCGCGAAGCGCACTCTGACCTTCGAAGCCAAGGGGTGGTCCTTTCGGTCTCGGGGTGAAGCGGGCTCGAACGCGGCGCCGCTCACCGCAGCAGCGCCATCTTCCTCCGGAACGTATGGGAACCGATCGCGGCGCGGTAGAAGTAGACGCCCGAGGAGACTTCCCTGCCGTCGCGCCCGCGGCCGTCCCACCGGACCTCATAATACCCGGGATCGAGGGCCCGCGAAACCGGTGTCGCGAGAAGCCGGCCCTGGACGTCGAAGATCTGGATCAAGACCCATTGCGGCCCGCTCCCCGCGACGGCGTAGGAGATCGTCGTGACGGGGTTGAACGGATTGGGCCGGTTTTGCGCGAGCGATGGGACGCGCGGCGCGGAAGGCGGCGCCGGGGGCCCGGAAGCCGGAGGAGGATCGACCGACGTGAGCACCGGGAATGTGGCGTAGCCGGTCCTCCAGTTGTCGTGGTGGAACATCGGCCATGCCATGCCGGCCGAGAGGAACGTCCCGGGATAGCGCCACGCATGCACGGCCCGATCCCACCCCGCGAACACGATGTCGGTCGCTCCGTCTTGATCCAGGTCCCAGACCGCGGGCGTGCCGCGCGCTTCCGCGCCGATCTCGATCGGGAATCCGCTCACGGGCGTGCCATTCATGTGGAAGGCGTAGAGCCTCCGATCCTCGGCCCCGATCAGGATCTCGAGCGTGCCGTCTCCATCCAGGTCCGCGACCGCGGGCGAGGCCTCCGTGGCCGCTCCGCCCAGGGTCAGGTTCGAGAACCCGGGCAGCACGTTCCCGAGCGGATCCCATGCGATGACGCGCCCGTCGGTGCCGCAGGCGACGACGTCGAGGCGCGGGTCCCCGACGGACGCGAGCAGGGGCGCGAGCGCCGGCGAGGGAACGCGTCCGTTCCCGGGCGTGAGCTCGAGCGGACGCGGCCATCCGGGCGCCCTCTGCCCCGACGCGGTGAGGACGTAGACGCTGTCGTTCGCGCAGGCAAAGACCACCTCCCGTCCGCCGCCGGGAATCACGTCGCCGACCGCGGGCGAGGAGCTGGCGAGGCCGCTGAACACCGCGTCCCACACCACCGACGAGTCGGCGTGGATGGCGTAGACGTGGCCCGCCGAGGTCCCGAAGATGATCTCGCGCACGCCGTCCCCATCCAGGTCCGCGATGGCGGGAGAGGAGATCACGGATCCCTGGGGCGTGAAGAGCACCCCGCTAACGCCGCGAACGGGCGTGCCGTTCGCATGCCACGCGTAGAGCCTGTTCGTGTTCGAGCCCACCACGATGTCGGGCGCTCCGTCACCGTCGATGTCGCCCACGGCGGGCGTCGACCAGAAGGGCGCGTCCCCCTTCCTGGGCCAACCGGGCAGCATGACGCCGTTCGCGTGCCAGACCGCCACGGTCGAATCGTTCCACGAGGCGGCGATGATCTCGGGGACGCCGTCACCGTCCAGGTCGGCGGCCGCGGGGGAGGAAGGAATGTGGTGGAGCGCCGTGCTGAAGATGCCGGTCGTGATCGGGTTGTCGTCGCCGTCGTGCCAGTCGGTCCCGTCCGGGCGGAAGACGTAGAGAAAATCCGCCCCGACCAGGATCTCGGGACGCGAATCGCCGTCCAGATCGGAGAGGCACACCGAGGAAGAGGTCGCCTCGCCCAGAGGCTCGGGCCAACCGACGAGGGAGGGAGGGCTGGTGCTCACGACGAGCGCCGTGGACAGCGGGCCCTCGTTCCCTCCGGAATCCACGGCGGCGGCCGCGTACCGGTACCGCGTGAGCGGAGGAAGGCCGGCGTCCTCGTACGAGGAGACACGCCTCACGGGAACCGCCGTGAGCAGGACGAGCGGACTCCCGTCGTCGGGAGCGCGGTAGATCCGGTATCCCGACGCGTCACCCGCGGTCACAGGGTCCCACGCGATCGTGACATGGTCCGCGCCGGGGATCTCGGTCCTGAGATTCAGCGGCGACGCGGGCGCCGTGTGATCCACCGCGAAGGTCCATGAGTGGAAGTACGCGTCGTCGATCCGCACGTCGAAGAGCCGGCCTGCGGGCAGCGCGCCTCCGGCCTGGATGCGGAGCGCGACGCTCGTCTGGGTCCCGCCGGGCGTCGCGTCTCCGAGGCTCGCCGTGGAATCAAGGATCGCCACGCCCGCCGCTGGATTCCGGACATGGACCGAGAGACCGCGGCCTCGCCCGTCTCCTTCGTTCGCCACGGTGAAGCGGTAGCGCACCGTCTCGTTGGGGTCGAGGACTCCGTTTCCGTTTCCTCCCGCCCCGGGGCTGTCGTCGAATCCGTTCGAGGCGAGGAGAAGCTTCGCTCCGGCCACCGCGATGGGCACGTCGATCGTGTCGGCGCGCGAAGCGTCCCGCGCGATGACCCGAAGCCTCTCCCCCCTCGCGGTCCCGGGGATCGCGAGGGCGCGGACCCGGAGGCTGTCGGGCAGCGTCGCCTGGGCTCCCGCCGCGAGCGTGGAGAGAGCGGCAGTGGCTTGCGGCACCGTGAGCCCGCCCGTGAGTGCTACGAGCGTGATCGTGACCGGCCCGGCCGAGGCGCCCGTTCCGGAGTTCTTCACCGCGCCCTGGAGCGCGAACGTCTCCCCCGCGTCGGCTGAGCCGTCGCCATCTCCCGCGATCGAGTCGCGCACGCCGAATCCGAGGAGGGCGAAATGCGCGGGCGCATCGGCGGTGACGGTGAGGGAATCGAGGAACGGAAGGCTGCCTGGCGCCGTGACGGCGAAGGAGAACTTCCCCGTCGTGCCCGGGTGGAACGGCAGCGTGACGTGCCCCGCCGCGTCGGTGTAGCCCGCGCGGTATTCCTCCCCCGCTTTCCACGCGACCACGAGGGCCGAATCCACCGGAGCGCCGGAGGCAAGGACGGTCACGGCGAGGCTCGGAGCGCTCAGGGGGACGGTCGCGGGCCTCGTCACCGCGAGCGAGGCCGGTGCGCAGCGCCAGATCGGGATGGCCGGATCGCCGAGAAGAACGGTCTCGAAGTAGCCCCACCGCTCCTGCGTTTCACCCCGCGCCGCCGGCAGGAGCGCCGCGCGCGCGTTCTCCACCGCCTCGCCGAGCGTCGTGGGCGGGCCCGACATGAGGTTGTCGATCAGATGGGTGGAGATCTGGACATCGGTTCCGGGCCAGGCATCCCTTGTCGCGCCGAGATACGCCATCGCGCCGCCGGTCGGATTTCGGACCACCTCCTCGGCCACGCATTCATAGTCCGCCGCGGCCGAGGCGCAATTGGAGGCGATCCAGAGTCCGACGGAGTCGCCGTTCGTGAGTGTCGCCAGCTCGGGCATCGTGATGACCTCGTTCCCGATCGATAGCTGGGAGCGCGCGCCGTGCCCGATGTGGTGCACGATGCCGTAGCCGCGCCCGAGCGCGGCGAGGGCCGCCGTCTTCGTGAGCGGCAGAGCACCCGGATAGTGCGTGTCGTTCTCGTAGTAGCGATCGACCGTGGCGCAGGAGGGCGCCCGCACCTTGAGCGATTCTCCCTGCTGCGCCCCGTCCACCGATACGAGCTGCCCAGGCTGCCAGGTCGTCGGGAAGAGCACCTCGGCCAGGATGAGCTCTTTCGTGAGCGGCGCCGCGATGGGGCTCGTCGCGTAGCGGAGCGCCTTCGCGACCAGGACCTGGGCCTCCGCGCGAGTTCCGGCGCTGAGCCTCCCCACCGCGATGTCGGGATTCATGTCCAGGCTGTCGGCCACCTCGCCGTAGATTCCGTTTCCATTCCCGTCCCACGTGCCGTCGAGATCCGAATAGTAGGCGTCGCTCGGAATGTCGATCGTCTCGGAGAAGTTGACCCGTGCGTAGCGCATCGGGATGGCGTCGTGGTCGCCCGCGAGCACGGCCCAGCGCGCGCCCCAGAGATCGTGCGCCGCCTTGATGAAGCTGCGGACGGCCTGCGCGAGATCGTTCGAGCGTGGATCTCCCGCCCGGACGGTGGAAAGATTCCGGACCACGGTCGCGATGCCGATGCGGGTCTGGTAGTCGGCGAGCTTCTGGTAGAGGTCGGCCAGGGAGTCGGGCGCGACGATCACGCAATCGACGGGCGAGCCCAGTCCCGAGGGCTGAACCGTGGGTAGGAACGGCGCCGCGCGGCGCGGATCGGGCGGGGCGCGATGCGCCCTGGGGGGAAGCTGCTCAGCCGCAGCCTGCGCCGAAAAGATCGCGGCCCCAAGCAGGATCACGAGCGGCAGGAGATTCCGGGCGCGCTTCCGGAGAAACGCGAAGCGATTGGCGTAACGTGCTGTGAACAAAATTGTTGGTGCCTCGGCGGCGTCTCGGGATGGACGGCTTCCTACATTATACGCCTTCGCCCTCAGCCGGGCAACGCGGTAGCGACGCGCTGGCGGGACTCGTCCACCACGCGCCAATCGATGGCGTAGAGCGAATAGAAGAAGCCCCCCGGACGCGTGATGCCGAGATTGTCGATCCTGCGCGCGAAGAGAAACCGGTAGGGCGTCGGCTGGTCCATCGCGGCGGCGAGCCTCGCCTCGACCGGATGGCGGTCGATGAGAAAGTCCGGCCGTCCGGCCGCCTCGAAGAGGCTCTGCGTCACCACCCGGTCGTACCCTTCACGCACGACGATGGGCGCCATCTCCGGAGTGACGAGGCCGTAGAGATCCAGCACGTGGCGCTCCGAGTAGTATCCGAACGCTCCGATGTCGGCCACGGCGAAGGACGCGTTCGGGGGCGTCCGATCGCGCGCCCAGATCCCGAGCGAGACGAGCGCCGAGCGCAGGCCCCGCGTGTGCGCCCGGGTGTTGGGCGCGCTCACGAGCGCGGTGAAGATTCCGTTCTGGATCGCGAACGCGGCGAGAAAGATCGCGAGCGCCGCTCCGTACCGTTTCGGGAAGCTGGTAGCGACCACCCAGCGGAAGGACGCCATGCCGAGCAGGAGCACGCACGGGGTGGCCGGGATGAGATAGCGGGACACGACCTGCACGCCTTCCAGCGCGAAGGAGAGCACGAGAAGGGCGGGCCACGCGGCGCAGGCGAGCCAGAAGAAGCGCCGCCCTCTCTCGGCCGGGAGCGCGTTCGATCGGTTGCCGAACGCGAGCACGAGCACGAAGAGCGCGACGGGAAGCGCGTCGGCCGCCAGCTCGACCTGGAACACCGAGTGGAAGGCGGCCACCACGAGGCCGGGCTCGAGCGTGGCGCCCGCCTTGGCCGCGGCCGTGTTCGGGAGGAGCGTATGGAACCACCGCCACGCGACCACGAGCCAGGGCACGATGACGAGCGCGAATCCCGCGAGCGTCTCGAGCGCGCGCCGGGCGCGCCGTTCCGCGCCCATCAGGATCGCGACGATCGCGATCGCGGCAAGGAGGTGGCACTCGGGGCGCGCCAGCGCCGCAAGCCCCAGGGCGATCCCTGTGGTCCACGCCGAGCGCCCCCGGATCAGGACGCCCGCGAGTCCCAGGATCGAGAGGGCGACGCACGCGGCCGCGAGCGGCGTCTCCATGGCCGAGACCGCCCACCGGACCGCCCACGCCTGGGCCGCCATGAGGGCTCCCAGTCCGAGCGAAGTCCGGTCGTCCCAGCCGAGCCTCTTCCCCAGGAGCACGAGCGTCGCGATGGTCACGAGGTGAAAGAGAAGCCCGTACGCCTTCCCCACCCAGGCGAGCGCCGGCATGACCGAGGCTTGGGCGGGCGCTAAGACTCCGATCGGCAGGAGCTTTCCCGCGAGCGCGAGCAGCAGCACCCAGAGCGGGCTGGTGGCGCCGTACGTCGGCTCGCCCGCGTTGAAGGAGAAGCCCTTCCCCTGAACCAGGTGCTTCGCGAACTGGAGATGGATGAACGAATCGTCGGTGAGATAGTTTAGGAACGGCAGAAGGGCCGCGGCGGCGGCGATGAGAAGCAGGATGAAGAGCGCGCGCGATCGCGCGTTCACGTCCCGCTCACGCTCGTCGGAGCCAGCGCTGTACGCTCTCCACCACCGCCGCGGGCGTGAACCCGAAGCGCTCGGCGAGAACGGAATCGGGCGCCGAGGCGCCGAACCGGGTCATGCCGATCCGCAGGCAATCCTGGCCCAGGAGCTCGCACCAGGGTTCCGTGCGCGCGGCTTCGATCACGACGCGCCGCGATCCCTTGGGCACGACCGCATCGCGATAGTCCGCAGGCTGCGCGCGGAACGCCTCCACGCAGGGCATCGACACCACGCGCGCGCGCACCCCGGCCGCGGCGAGCCCCTTCCGCGCCTCGCGCGCCAGCGGCACCTCGGAACCGGTGGCGACAAGGACCACGTCGGGCGAGCCTCCGTCCGCGTCCTCCAGCACGTAGCCTCCGCGCCAGATCTCGCGCCGGTCGAAGGACGCGACCCGCTCCACGGGCTTCAGCTTCTGCCTGGTGAGGACGAGCGCGGTGGGAGCGGCGTCGCGCCGGATCGCGCGCGCCCAGGCCATCGCGGTCTCGAGCCCGTCGGCGGGCCGCCAGACCTCGAGCCCGGGTATGAGCCTGAGCGACGGGATCTGCTCGATGGATTGGTGCGTCGGACCGTCTTCCCCCAGGAGAACGCTGTCGTGCGTGAAGACGTAGATGACGCGAATGCCCATCAGCGCGGCGAGGCGGATCGTGGGCCGCATGTAGTCCGAAAAGATGAGGAACGTTCCGAGAAACGGGATGAACGAGCCATAGAGCGACATCCCGTTTCCGATACCGCCCATCGCGTGCTCCCGCACCCCGAAGTGAAGGACGCGTCCCCCGTAGTTCACCGGGGCCCCGCACGTAAGCCCCGCGGGCGCCACGTCGCCGCCGCCCTTGATCCCGGTGTGGGTCGACGGGTCGAGATCCGCGGAGCCGCCGACCAGGGACGGAATCGCCTTGGCCGCGGCCTGGATCACGCTTCCCGAGTGGCTCCGCGTCGCGGCTTCCAGCGGGGGAGCCGCGGATGCGAGCAGCTCCTCGAGATTCTCCGGAACGCGGCAGGCGAAGTAGGAGTCCCACAGGGAAGCGCCTTCCGGATCGTCGCGGCGGAACGCGGCGTAACGCGCGCCCCATTCCGCGCGTTCCTTCCGCTTCTCCTCGGCCAGCGCCTGAAAATGCGCGCGGACCTCCGGGGGAACGAGGAACGACGGCGCAAGCGGCCAGCCCGCGCCTTCCTTCGCGCCCTTCAGCTCTTCGGGCCCGAGCGGCTCGCCGTGCGCTTTCGACGTGCCCTGCTTCGTGGGCGCGCCCTTGGCGATCACGGTTCGGGCCATGATCAGCGAGGGCCGCGTTTCGTTCGCCGCCGCGCGAAAGAGCGCCTGATCCACCTGGTCGCGGTCGTTCCCGTCCACCAGCTCCACGCCCCACCCGTACGCCTCGAATCGCCGTCCCACGTCCTCGCAGAACGCGAGACCCGTGGGCCCTTCGATCGAGACCCGGTTGTCGTCGTAGAGATAGGTGAGATTGCCGAGACCCCAGTGGCCCGCGAGCGACGCGGCCTCGGAGGAGACTCCTTCCATGAGGTCTCCGTCGCTCACGATGCCGTAGACGCGATGGTTCAGGAGATCGGCGTGCCGCCCGAGCCTCGACTGCATCATGCGCTGCGCGAGCGCCATGCCGACGCCGTTGGCGAACCCCTGCCCGAGCGGGCCGGTCGTAACCTCGACGCCCGGAGTGTGGCCGTATTCAGGATGACCCGGCGTCTTGGAGCCCCACTGGCGGAATTGCTGGATGTCCTCGATCGAAAGGTCAAATCCAAAAAGATGCAGGAGCGAATAGAGGAGCATCGAGCCGTGGCCGGCGGAGAGCACGAATCGATCCCGGTTCGGCCACTTGGGATCGCGCGGATCGAAGTGGAGATATTTCGACCAGAGGACGTAGGCCATGTCGGCCTGCCCCATCGGCGCGCCGGGATGCCCCGACTTCGCCTTCTCGACGGCGTCGGCCGAAAGAAATTTGATCGTATTGACGGAAAGTTGCGCCAGATCGACCGAAACGGTGGGCATGGACCCTCGCCTGCTCGATTTCCGGAACCGGGACGCTCCCGATCCAGTGTTACTATAAACTGCGATACCTGTTTGTAGCTACAACCCACGCCATCGGAGACAACTCATGCCATCCAGGCTTCGCCGCGCGATCCTCTTCCTGTTCGCGGGGCTCGTCGCCGCCGCGCTCACGTCGGCCGGATGCGCGACCAATCCCGCCACCGGCAAGCGGCAGATTTCGTTCGTCAGCACCAGCAGGGAAGCCCAGATGGGCCGGGAGTCCGATCCGGCCGTCATCGAGCAGTACGGCGTTTACGGCGACTCGGCCGTCGGGCACTACGTCGACTCGGTCGGACAGAAGCTGGCTTCGGTTTCGGAGCTGCCCACGCTCGGATGGCATTTCCGCCTTCTGGACTCCCCCGTGGTCAACGCCTTCGCGATTCCGGGCGGCTACATCTACATCACGCGCGGGATCCTCGCCTATCTGAACTCCGAGGCCCAGCTCGCGGGCGTGCTCGGACACGAGATCGGCCACGTCACGGCGCGTCACAGCGCCCAGCAGATCACGCGCTCCCAGATCGCGGGCGTCGGTCTCCTGGCGAGCGCCGTCTTCGTCGGGGCGATCCGTCCCTACACAGGGCTGGCGTCGGAGGGGCTGGGGCTCCTCTTCCTGAAATACAGCCGCGACGACGAGAGCCAGGCGGACGAGCTGGGCATCGGCTACGCCACGAGAGCGGGCTACGATCCGCGCGTGATTCCCTCGACCTACGCCATGTTGAAACGCGTGGGAGAGCGGCAAGGCGACAACCTTCCCGGTTTCCTCTCCACGCACCCCGACCCGGGCGACCGCGAGATCCGCACTTCGCAGCTGGCGCAGGCCGCGGTCGCGGGCGGGCGCCGGGATCTAAGGATCGAGCCGGCGCGCTATCGGGCGCGCATCGAAGGGCTCGTGTACGGAGACGATCCCCGCGCGGGCTACTTCGTCGGGAACCGCTTCTACCACCCGGATCTCGGGATCGAGATGATTTTCCCGGACGGCTGGAAGAACGCGAACCAGCCCAGCGCGGTCGTGTCGGTGGGTCAATCGGCCGGCGGGCAGATGGAGCTGACCCTGCAGCGGTCGAAGGATCCAGCCGCCACGCCGGAGCGCTTCGTTCAGTCGCTCCTCGAGGACAAGAAGATCCTGGACGCTTCGGGAAAGACCGAGAGCTTCCGCGACTTCCCTGCCTGGATCGGACAGGTCGTCACGAACGGGGAAGGCGGTCGGCAGACCCTGATGGCGGGATTCGTTCGGTACAAGCCGGGCCAGTTCCTGCAAGTCTTGGGGCAGAGTCACAACTCAGGAGACGTTGCCTCGGAGCAGATCCAGGCCTCCATCCGCAGCATCGCCACCCTTCGCGATCCGGAGCGCGCCAACGTGAGCCCCGATCAGGTGCACAACGTGATCGTGGACCGCCCCGGCACGTTTTCCGACATCGTCGGCCGCATGGGGCCGCAGGCCTTGACCCTCGAGGAGACGGCGATCCTGAACAATATGCGCGCGACCGCCATGGTCGAGGCGGGTACGCACCTCAAGATCGTCCGCAAGGGCCGCCACCCCGAACCGCAGCGGTGACGCCGCAGCCGCGGCGGCGACGTCCCGCGGCGGCTACCCTCCGTGTCCTGAGATCACGTTTCCGAGCCGGAGCAGCCCGGCGCCCGCCAGGGCGAGCGCTCCATCCTTCGGCACGCGCCCGAGCAGCACGGCCAGCGCGAAGCGGCTCGCTTTGACCCCCACCATCCCCGAGACGAAACAGATCGCGTCGGCCGGCGTGAACGGAAGCAGAAAGAGCGGGATGAGCGCGAGCCAGCGCCTTCCCCCGACAAGCGCCTGAGCTCTGGCGACCGCCCGGTCGCCGATCCAGCGCCGGAGCAGCGGCAGCCCCGCGCGGCTCCCGATGGCGAACGCGGCGGCCGATCCGAGAACGGTCCCAAGGACGGCGATGAGCACGCCGAGGACCGGACCGTAGAGGATTCCCGCCAGGATCGGCATGAACACGCCCGGGATCGGCGCGATGACGATCTGCGCGATCTGGAGTCCGAGCAGGATGAGCGGTCCCCACGCGCCGCCGCCGCGGATGAGGCCCTCCACGCGCGGGCGGGAGAGCTGCGTCGCAGCGACGATCACGATGGCCGCGATCGCGGCCATCCCCGCCAGGATCAGGACCGCGTGGATCCACGAAAACCGATGCTCGGAAGGTGGGCGAGGCATGGCGGCAGACTGTACCCTCGCGCCTGGGGGGCCGGAAGCGTATTCTCTTTTCGTTCTCGTTCGGTTCCTTCCTTCTTCGGCGATTTCGATGGAGCGCATTCATGAACGATCGTTTCGGCGCACGCTCGCTTCTCGATGTAGGCGGTCGACGCTACACGATCCACCGGCTCGAGGCCCTCGCCAAGGCGGGCCTCCCGGTCGACCGGCTCCCCTATTCGATGCGAATCCTGCTCGAGAACCTGCTCCGCACGATGGACGGCAAGGTGGTCACCGCCGAGGACGTGGAAGCGGTCGGCCGGTGGAACCCCACCGCTCTTCCGAGCCGGGAGATCGCGTTTTCGCCGAGCCGCGTGCTCCTGCAAGACTTCACCGGTGTGCCGGCCGTCGTGGATCTGGCGGCGATGCGGGACGCAATGGCGGATCTGGGAGGAGACGCCAAGAAGATCAATCCGCTCCAGCCCGCGGAGCTGGTCATCGACCACTCGGTCCAGGTGGACGAGTACGGTTCCCGCGCGGCGCTCCTGATCAACGCGAAGAAAGAGTTCGAGCGAAACCGGGAACGGTATCTCTTTCTCCGCTGGGGCCAGCGGGCGTTCCAGAATTTTCGCGTGGTGCCCCCGGCGACCGGCATCGTGCACCAGGTGAATCTGGAATATCTCGCACCGGTCGTGTTCGCGGAGCAGGCTGGCGGGGAGGTCGTTGCGTTCCCGGATAC
>JBGPHU010000095.1:0-11421 GCA_041484545.1 Candidatus Eiseniibacteriota bacterium
ACGCAGCAGCTCGCGTACAGCGTGCTCACGGAAGAGCAGCGCAAGCGGTTCGAGACCACCAAGGAGCTGGATCTCTCCTTCGGCGTGCCGGGACTGAGCCGGTTCCGCGCCAACGTCTATCTGCAGCGCGGCGTCACGTCCATGGCCATCCGGCAGATCCCGTACGAGATCCTCTCCTTCGAGCAGCTGGGACTCTCGAAGATCATTCGGGACTTCACCACGAAGCAGAAGGGGCTCGTGCTTGTCACGGGACCGACCGGCAGCGGCAAGTCGACGACGCTCGCCGCCATGATCGACCTGATCAACACCAACCGCGCGGGTCACATCATCACCATCGAAGACCCGATCGAATACGTCCATCACCACAAGAAGTGCATCGTCCACCAGCGGGAGATCAACGCCGATACGACCACCTTCGCGACGGCGCTCAAGTACGTGCTGCGGCAGGACCCCGACGTGATTCTGATCGGAGAAATGCGGGATCTCGAGACGATGTCGGCCGCCCTCACGATCGCGGAGACCGGACACCTGGTGCTCGCCACGCTGCACACGAATTCGGCCTACGAGTCGATCAACCGGATCGTGGACGCGTTCCCGACCGGCCAGCAGCAGCAGGTCCTCTCCCAGCTCGCGTTCGTGCTCGAGGGCGTCGTCACGCAACAGCTCATTCCCAAGGCCAAGGGTCCCGGGCGGGTCATGGTGGCCGAGGTTCTGATCTGCACGCCGGCCGTGCGCGCCGTCATCCGAGAGCGGAAGACGCATCAGATCTACAGCTTGATGCAGGCGGGCACGAAGCACGGGATGCAGACCATGAATCAGGCGCTCTTCCAGGCCTACATCGGGAAGCTGATCTCGCTGGACGAGGCGCTCGGACGAAGCTCCGACGTCAAGGAGCTGGAACAGATGCTGGAGAAGGTCGGGGTCCACGTCGCCGCCTAGACGGCGCTGAAGAAGGGGGAACGCGGTGCCCGTATACACATGGAAGGGTCGCACGGTCGGAGGGGAAATCCAGACCGGCGAGCTGACCCTGGACAGCCAGGAAGAAGCGCTCTCCGCGCTTCGCAAGCGCAGGATCATCATCTCGTCCGTCCGCGAGAAGAAGTCGGATATGAAGATGGGGCTGCCGAAGTTCGGCGGCGGCGTGTCGACGCGCGACCTCGCCATTTTCACGCGCCAGTTCGCGACGATGATCAACGCGGGTCTCCCCCTGGTGCAATGCCTCGACATTCTCTCCAAGCAGACCGAGCAGGAGAGTTTCCGCGGCGTCATCGCGCAGGTCATGCGCGATGTGGAGGCCGGGACCACCCTGGCCGAGGCGCTCGGCAAGAAGGACCACGCCAAGGTCTTCGACGAGCTTTTCGTGAACATGGTCGAGGCGGGCGAGGCGGGCGGTATTCTGGACAACATCCTCCAGCGTCTCGCGACCTACATCGAGAAAGCGGAGGCTCTGAAGCGAAAGATCAAGGGAGCGATGGTCTATCCGGCCGTCGTGCTCTCGGTCGCCGTGCTGGCCACGTCCTTCATGCTCATCTTCATCATCCCCACGTTCGCGCGGATGTTCACCGGATTCGGGGCCGAGCTGCCGCTTCCGACGAAGATCGTCATGGGGCTGAGCTCGTTCCTGCGCGCGTACTGGTGGGCGATGATCGGCACCGGCATCGGCATCGTGGTCGGGTTGAAGCGCTACTACATCACGGAGAACGGACATCTCCAGATCGACACGATTCTTCTGCGCGTCCCGGTCCTGGGCGACGTCTTGCGGAAGGGCGCCGTGGCGCGATTCACGCGCACGCTGGCGACCCTCATCTCCTCGGGCGTCCCGATCCTGAACGGGCTCGAGATCACGGCGCGCACCGCGGGCAACCGCGTCGTCCAGAACGCCATCATGGCCGCACGGGCGAGCATCCGGGAGGGCGAGACGATCGCGGCGCCGCTCCGGCAGTCCACGGTGTTCCCTCAGATGGTGGTGCAGATGATTTCCGTGGGCGAGGAGACGGGCGCGCTCGACGACATGCTCACGCGCATCGCCGATTTCTACGACGACGAAGTGGACACGGCGGTTGATTCGCTCACCTCCTTGATCGAGCCCATCATGATCGTGGTCATGGGATCGATCGTGGGCGGCATGGTCATCGCGATGTACCTGCCGATGTTCAAGCTGATCAACGTGGTCTCGGGAGGCAAGTAGGGGCCGATGGAATCGCGCCGCCTGGTAGCCGGGGTCGAGCGGGATCCCCACCTCGGCCTCGCGGTCCAGGCGGTGATCCTGGGACGCGTCGCGCTGCTCGTGCTCGTCACGGTAATGGCGCTGGTCTTCTCGGGAAGCGCGCTTGGAATCGATCGCCAGTTTCCGTTCGGCTTCCTTCTGTTCACGGTGGTGGTGCTGGCGCTCGCCTACCACCGAGTTCTGAAGACCGGAGGGGACTCGCGGAACCTTCTGGCTACGCAGTTCCTGGTGGACGTGGCCACGACGTCGTACCTCGTGTTCTTCACGGGCGGAGCGGAGAGCCAGTTCGTGCCGCTGTATCTGCTCTCCCCGTTGCTCGGGGGCGTCTTCCTCTCGATCCGGGGAGGCGTGGTTCTCGCGGCGCTGTCGTCCTTGGCGTACGCCGGGTTCTACCTGGCGGGGGTGCAGGGCCTGATGCCCACGACGCCCTACGGGCTGACGCAGGGGCTGGGAAACGCCGCGATGCTGTTGCGGATGATGCTCTATGTGCCTCTCCTCTTCATCGTCGGCGTGATCGGCGGGTACCTGGGGAGGCGTCTCAACGAAGGCAGCCGGGCGCTGGAGACCGCGCGCGCGGAGCTGAACCGGGCGCTGTTCGATACGGAGAGCATCCTTGAAAACATGTCGAGCGGGCTCGTGACGGTGGACGCCGACGGAATCGTGCGCCACTGGAACCGCGCGGCCTCCGAGATCTCGGGGTGCGCGGTGGACGCGATCCGGGGACGTCCGTACGTGGATGCCTTCGGGCCGAGCCTGAAGGAATTCACCGAGCGGATGCGGGAGGCGCTGGAGCGCGGGGCGCAGTCGAACCGGGCGGAGATCACGATCGTGAAGCCGGACGGCACGCGGATGCCGCTCGGCCTCTCTACCAGTCTCCTGCGGGATCCGGACGGCAAGCGGCGAGGCGTGATCGGGTTGTTCCAGGACCTCTCGGAGGTCCGGGCGCTCGAGGATCGGATCCGGCGCCGGGAGACGCTGGCGGCGATTGGAGAGCTGTCCGCCGGCATCGCTCACGAGATCCGGAACTGCCTCAACCCGATCAGCGGATCGGTGGAAGTATTGCAAAGGGAGCTCAAGGTCAAGGGGGAGAACGCGAGGTTGCTGGAGCTCATCGTGAGGGAGTCGGAGCGCCTCGACAACTTCATACGTGAGCTGCTGGATTACGCACGCGAACGGCCGCTCAAGTGCGAAACCCTGGATCTCGCGGAGCTGCTCCGGGACCTGGTCGACGTGGCCGAGCGGCACCCGGACGCCGAGGGGAAGCACCTGTCGTTCAGCAACTCGGGAGAGGACGTTTCCGTGCACGTGGATTCCGAACAGATGAGGCAGGTTCTCATGAACCTGGTCTTGAACGCCCTCGAAGCGGTCGAGGCGGAAGGAAAGGTGGAGGTGCGGATCGCGTCTCGCCGCGAGCGGTCCGGGAAGGGGGCCGGGAGTAACGGGCCCTGGGTCTGCGTCGAGGTGCAGGACAACGGAATCGGAATCGCGGCGCCGGAGGTCGATCTGATCTTCGAGCCGTTCTACTCCACGAAGCGAGGCGGAACCGGGCTGGGACTTGCGATCGCCAACCGGATCGTGGAGCGCCATGGAGGCGAATTGGAGGTTGAGAGCCGTCTCGGAGCGGGAACCACCATGCGGTTATGGGTCCCACGGGTCACGAGCACGGCAAAGACCGTCGCCCACGCGGCGTAACCCTGAATCGAGCGAGGTAGATCAGGTGAGCGGCGAAAAAATACTGGTCGTGGATGACGAAGAAAGCATGGTCCAGTTCCTCTCGATCCTTCTTTCCAAGGAGGGATACGAGGTGCACGTGGCCACGTCGGGACGCGATGCTCTGGAGAAGGCCGAAGAAGAGAACTTCGACGTCGTCGTGACGGACATCAAGATGCCGGGCGAGATCGACGGCCTGGGCGTCCTCTCCGGAATCAAGAAGATGGATCCGAGCATCCCGGTGGTGATCCGCACCGCGTTCGCGTCTCAGAAGTCCGCCATCGAGGCGTTGAACCGGGGCGCCTATCAATACCTGGAAAAGAGCGCCAAGAACGACGAGATCCGCCTGGTCATCAAGAACGCCATCGCGATGCGGCGGGTGCAGTCCGAGAACGTATATCTGAAAAGGCAGCTCAAGCGGACCGATGACGCCAAGGAGATCATCGGACACAGCGAGCAGATTCAGAAGGTGCTGAAGCTGGTCGAGAAGGTTGCGGACTCGGATTCCACCATCCTGATCGTGGGGGACAGCGGAACCGGCAAGGAGCTCATCGCCAAGCGGATCCACTATATGAGCAAGCGGGCCGACGGGCCCTTCGTCTCGATCAATTGCGGGGCCCTGCCGAAGGACCTGCTCGAGAGCAACCTCTTCGGTCACGTGAAGGGCTCCTTCACGGGCGCGGTGCGCGATCAGGAGGGGCTCCTCGCGGTGGCCGGCGGCGGATCCTTCTTCCTCGACGAGGTGGGTGAGACGCTGCCCGCCACGCAGGTCAAGCTCCTCCGCGCGTTGCAGGAGCGCGAGATCATCCCGGTCGGCGGGACGAAGCCGCGCAAGATCGACGTCCGGCTGATCGCGGCGACCAACTCGGATCTCGAGCGAGGGGTTGCCGAGGGCCGTTTCCGCGCCGACCTCTTCTATCGCCTGAACGTTATCCAGATCCGGCTTCCCTCCCTCCGCGAGCGCAAGGAAGACATCGAGGAGATGGTGGACCACTTCCTGCGTAAGCTGGCGGGCCAGAAAGAGATCAAGACGATCTCCAAGGAGGCGCGGGACTGCCTGATGGCCTACGACTGGCCGGGAAACGTCCGCGAGCTGGAAAACGTGGTCGAACGGGCCGTCATCCTGACCGACGACGGCGTCATTTCTCCGGAAGATCTTCCGGAGCGCGTCGTCCAGGGCAGCAAGGGCCGGGGGAGCCTCGTGATCGATAACCCCAATCTCACGCTCGAGGAGCTGGAGCGCGAGTACATCCTGAAAGTCTTGCACCACACCGGCGGCCAGAAGAAGCGCGCGTCGGAGATCCTTGGGATCAACCCGTCCACCTTGTACCGCAAACTCATCTCGTACGGCCTGCTCAAGGAAGGCGCGGCGCTCCTGGCGGAGTGAGGCGGTCGCAATTTGACCGGTGGCGCATTGAATCATGCAATATGCAGAATGGCCGGGTCCCATCATGCATCCTGCTCGAAACCCGCGTTTCCAACGTCGCGCCCCCTGAGGGCGTCGCACGGAACTCCAAGCAGCATCGCGGCATCGGAGTGTTCCGCGCGCGGTGGCATGTACGTTGCTCAGACACGTATGCGTGGATTCGAAGGACGCTGATCACGTCAGGGAGACGGGACCGAGAGGAGGTGCAACATCATGAGGAACTCGAAAGGTTTCACACTGATCGAGTTGATGATCGTGGTTGTGATCATCGGGATTCTAGCGGCGATCGCGATTCCGAACTTCATCGCCATGCAGGACCGCGCACGCGAAGCCAGCGTGAAAGCGAACATGCATAGCTACCAGCTGGCGGTCGAAGATTTCGCCGTGAAGAACACGGGCACGTATCCGGTGGCCGCGGATGACGCCGCGGTGAAGGCGAACATGCCGGGCGGTGCTTACCCTAAGAATCCCTTCTCGGGCGCGAACGACGCCTGGACGTGGGCTGCGGATCCGGCGGCTGCCGGGATCATCGGCGCCAACCCGGCCGCGACTACGGGTTACACGATCAAGGGCTTCGGCAAGGTCGCCCTTCTCAGCTTGACGCTGACGAATGGCTAGTCCACGCAATCAACGCACTGGAGGAATTATGTTTCGCAATCAGAAGGGCTTCACCCTGATCGAGCTGATGATCGTGGTTGTGATCATCGGGATTCTCGCGGCGATCGCGATTCCGAACTTCATCGCGATGCAGGACCGCGCTCGCGAAGCGAGCGTGAAGGCGAACATGCACAGCTTCCAGCTCGCGATCGAAGACTTCGCGGTGAAGAACACCGGTACGTATCCGGTGGCCGCGGACAACGCCGCGGTGCTGGCGAACTTCCCGAGCGGTGCCTGGCCCAAGAACCCGTTCACGGGCGCGAACGATGCGGCCACGTGGGCTGCGGATCCGGCCGCGCAGGGCGTCTTCGGCGCGAACCCGGCCGTGACCACGGGCTACACGATCAAGGGTTACGGCAAGGCGGCTCTTCTCACCTTGACGTTGACCAACGGCTAATCGCCGACTAAGTACCGGGCGGCAGATCGCAGACCACCGCGACTGCCGCCTTCTTGTTTTGCGGCCTGTTAATGCCTCCGGGCCGCGCGCGACGCCGCCGACGCGGGATGGCATGGGACTTGCGGTCGCACGACGCGGAACCGACCGAGGGCAATCCAGGGGGGCGAGCGCAGGCATGAGCCGGGAGCGGGGAAATTCGCGCGGAAGGCAGGCATGGGGCGCCGATCGGGGGGCCCGATCCGCCATGCACGAGGTGGCTCCCCTTCCGGTCCTCGAGCTGAGCGCGGTGTCCAAGGTCTATCGCGACCCGATGACCCTGAAGCCGTTCACCGCGGTCGAGGGGATCTCGCTCTCGCTCCTCCGCGGCGAGATCTTCGGCCTTCTCGGGCCCAATGGCGCGGGGAAGACCACGACGATCAAGATGATGCTCGGCTTGACCCGGCCCACCGGCGGCACCGTCCGGATCCTCGGCCGCGAGCCCGGGGATCGCACGGCGCGAACGCGGCTCGGGTACCTTCCCGAGAATCCGTGTTTCTATGACCACCTCACGGCGCGCGAGTACCTGGCCCTCGTCGGCTCGCTCTTCGATATCGCCTCGAAGACAGCCCGCCGGCGCGCGGATCATCTCCTCGGCCGCCTCGGCCTCGAGGGCGACGCCGGGAAGCCGCTCCGCAAGTTCTCCAAGGGCATGACCCAGCGGCTGGGGATCTGTCAGGCCCTCCTCAACGAGCCGGACGTCTTGATCCTCGATGAACCGATGTCGGGCCTGGATCCGATCGGGCGCGCGGACGTGAAGCAGATCCTTCGCGAAGAACGCGGCCGTGGCGTGACCATTCTCATGAGCTCGCACGTCCTGGCCGAGACGGAGACCTTGTGCGACCGCGTGGCCATCATCCACCGGGGACGTGTTCTCGAGCTCGGGGAGGTCAAGGGCCTGCTCGCCTCGGGCGTGCTGGAATGGGAAGTCACGGTCGAGGCGCTCACGGATCCGGCCGTGGATCGGCTTCGCTCCGAGGGGAACACGGTGGAGCCCGTGGGACCGTGCTGGGTCGTGCGCGTCCGCGAGGGCGGGCAGCTGCAGGAGGTGCTTCGCGCGTTCACGAAGGATGGCGTCTTCATCCACTCCGTCGAGCCGCGGCGGCCGAGCCTGGAGGAGCATTTCGTGCGCGCCATCGAGAAGGATTCAGCGCGGGTGGCGGCCGGCGCCGGGAGGGTGGCGCCGTGAGGCGCGTCCTCGCCATCGCGCGCAACACGGTGCGCGAAGCCGTGCGGGAGCGGCTGATGCTCGTGCTGGGCCTGTTCGGATTCGCGCTCGTGATCGGGTCGCAGGCGCTCGCTCCGCTTGCCTTGGGTGAGGGACGCAAGGTCGTCATCGACTTCGGGCTCGCCGGGTCGACCCTGATCGCGACCCTGCTCGCGGTGTTTCTCGGATCGAGCCTCCTCCACAAGGAGCTGGAGCGGCGCACCATCTACTCCATCCTCGCGAAGCCCATCCGGCGCGAGGAGTTCATCATCGGAAAGTTCCTGGGGCTCTGGTTCACCGCGGCTTCGCTGCTCGCCGCGATGGCCGTCATCCTGGCCCTGGTCGTGACCGTCGCGTACGGCGATACGCCTTGGGCGATCGCCGGCGCCGTGGGACTCAGCGCGATCGAGCTGGGGATCGTGACCGCGGTGGTCGTCCTCTTCTCCTCGTTCACCACGCCCGCGCTGACCGCGTTCTTCGGAATCTCCGCCGTGGTCGTAGGGAATTTCGCCGAGGATCTCCGGTACTTCGCCGTAAACGGCGCGCCGGCCTTTGTCCGGGCGCTCACCGAGGCGGTATACTGGGCGCTTCCTCATCTGAGCGTCTTCAACGCGCGGGGACTCGCCGTGCGTGGAATCGGCGTCGAACCGGAGCGCATGCTGTTCGCGCTCGCTTACGGCGCGCTCTACATCGGCGGGCTCATGATCTTCGCGGGAACCGTGTTCCGCCGGCGGGAGTTCCGTTGACGGCGCGAATCGACCGGGGGCTTCTGGCGGGCCTCGCGTTCGCGGCGCTTCTCGTGGCCGGCGCCGCGTGGGTCGATGTCGCGTCGCGGCCACGGCTCGGCGCGATCCGCGAGGAGGAGCTTCTCTATTATCCGTCCGGCTTCATGGTGCGGCAGGCGGCGCTGGGATACGAAACGGCGGCCGCGGACATCGCGTGGCTTCGGGGAATCCAGTACTACGGGGAGCATCGGCTCACGGACCAGAAGTACGGTCTCATCGGGCACGTGATGGACATCGTGACCGAGCTGGACCCGGCGTTCATCGAGCCGTACGTTTTCGGGGCGTTCGTGATGGCGCAGGAGATGAAGCAACCCGAGCGCGGCTTAGCGCTCCTGGAGCGGGGCATGCGCGCGAATCCGACGAACTGGCGCCTGGCGTTCGAGGCCGGGTTCCTGCACTACGTGTGCCGTCACGACTACGCCACGGCGGCGCGATACTTCACCTGGGCGAGCCGCATGCCGGGGCACGAGCCGTACGCGGAGAGATTCGCGGCGTTCGCGAGCGAGCGGTCCGGGAATGCGGGCATGGCGATTCTCCTGTGGAAAGAGGTGTTCGCGAGCGGCAACCAGTACATGCAGGACGTGGCGCGGCGCGAGCTCGAGCGGCTGGGGGCGATGTGATGGAACCCAAGGTCTTCGTCCAGGCGGTGGCGTTTCTGCTGGGGCTCGTTCTCGGCAGTTTCCTCAATGTGGTGATCGCGCGTCTCCCGCGCGGAGAATCGGTCGTGAGCCCCCCCTCGCGCTGTCCGCGCTGCAAGGCGAGAATCCAGCCCTGGGACAACATTCCGGTTCTCTCCTACCTTCTGCTCCGGGGCCGCTGTCGCAAGTGCAAGCGCGTCATCTCCTGGCGCTATCCTGTCGTCGAGCTTCTCTCGGGCCTCCTCCTGCTCCTGCTCGTCCGCCGGGTGGAGAGCCCCTTCCTCTTGGTTCCGCAGGCGGCCTTTCTCCTGTCGCTCCTCGCGATCGCGTGGATCGACCTCGACACGCAGACGATTCCGGACGTCGTGACGATCCCCGGCGTGGGGTTGGGTCTCGCGGCGAGTCTCTTCTCCCCGCCGGGAATCGCGGGCGCCCTCCTGGGCGCGCTCTGCGGCGGGGTCAGTCTATGGCTCGTGGGCGCGCTCTACGAGCGCGCGACCGGAGTGCCGGGTATGGGCGGCGGGGACGTGAAGCTCGCGGCGATGATGGGCGCCTTCCTCGGCGTTGGAGGCGTGTTCGGCGCCATCTTCCTCGCGTCGCTCGCGGGATCGGCCTTCGGCGTCCTCCTCATCGCGCGCGGGAAAGGGTCCCGGCGCACCGCGATCCCGTTCGGAACGTTTCTCGCGCCGGCCGCCATCGCGCTCTGTCTCTACGGAGATTCGTTCTTCCGGCTGTACCGATCATTCCTGCCCTGAGCCACATGCAACTTGCACGGGGAACGACGTAGGCCTTCGTCGTCCTGGTGGCCGGATTCAACCAGCAAACTGATGAAAGCAGCGCGTGGGAGCGCTTGGCTCGGCGTAGACGGGGGCCGGAGCGCCACTTGAGCGCTGGCATGTCCCTTGCCTTCCAAAGGGTCAGGATGATTGTCCCGGGTCAGGAGGTATGGATCATGTTCGTCTCCCGCTCGAAAACGAGAATGGGTCGCGCTCGCCAGGCCGGCTTCTCGCTCACCGAGCTGATGGTGGCACTTGTGATCTTCGGCATCATGACCGCCGTCGCGCTTCCCGGCCTCAACAAGTTCCTCCGGAGCGTGGACCTCAACGGTCAGATTCAGCAGACCGCGACGATGATCCGGGTGGTGCGGCAGCGCGCGATCACCGAGAACAACAACTACGTCCTCACCTGGGACGACACGATCCACGGTTTCGGATGGTACGACGACGACAACAACAATGGGGTGAAGAACGTGACCGAGAAACGCCAGGATCCCACGCCCTACGCGGCGTGGATCACGATATCGAATTCGGCGACGAACCCCTTCGGCTCGGTGACGACCACGTTCTTTCCGAACGGCAGCGCGAGCCAGTCGGGGACCTGCCTCTTCACCAATTCGGACGGATACACGCGGTCGCTCTCGATCGTCAGGCCGACCGGCATGGTGACGGTCCAGTGAGGGCTCCCACGAACAAGCGGACACGCCACACCCGCGGCGCGGACGCCGGCGGGTTCAGCTTGATCGAGGTGGTCTTCGCCTTGACCTTCCTCGCGGTCGGGATCCTCGCGGTCGCATCCATGATCCCGGCCGGGACGCGCGGCGTGACGCAGAGTCGCGTGCTCACGTCGGGTCTCATGGCCGCCCAGGTCAAGCTGGAGGAGTTGAAGGGCACGAGCTACGCCGCGCTCGCGTCCGGAACCTTCACCGACACGACGTCGGTGTTCACCCGCACCTGGGTGGTGACCGATTCGATTCCGATGGAAGGTTGCAAGAAGATCGACGTCACGTCCCAGTGGATGGATTCGCACGGGGCGCAGACGGCGCAGCTGGTCAGTTACGTAACGCGGTGATCCGGGCAGGGAACGGCCCCCAAACGAGGTGGCATCCGTGAGCATCGAACGCAGGCAATACCACGCAGGCTTCACGCTGGTCGAGATGATGGTCGCGCTGGTTCTTTTCAGCGTCGTGATCGGCTCGATCTATTCGATCTACGTCCGCGGGGAAAAGTCCCAGCAGGTCGGGATCGAGCTTGCCGAGGCGACCCAGAACGCGCGAAGCGGCGTGGACCTGGTCGCGCGCGAGCTTCGCTCGGCGGGCTACGGCGTCAATCCCGCCACCCAGCCGTCCATTGTCGTGGGCTCGCAGTATCGCGTGACGTTCGCGCTGGACTTGAACGGGAACCGCTCGATCGACATGGGAGAGGTCATCACCTACTTCCTGGACTCCAACACCAGCGATCCGATCGTGGCGTCGAGCCCGAACCCCTACGACTTCGTGCTTCGCCGCGTCGTCGGGACCTCGGGGGATTCGATCCCGGCGCCGACCTCGGGGCATGGCGAG
>JBGPHU010000096.1:0-11285 GCA_041484545.1 Candidatus Eiseniibacteriota bacterium
GATCGCGCGCTTCTCGTCGTAATCCCCGCGCGCGTGTCCCGCGAGCGCGATGCGGAACCGCTGTTCGCGCCCGCCGACGTCGAGGAGCGGCCCGGTTTCGCCCGCGGCGCTCGCGGCGCCGGCCGTGCTCGCCGCGCCCGCGGCGCTCGCGGCGCCCAGATCCTCGAACTCGCGCGCCAGCTCCCGCGCCAGCCGCTGGTAATGCAGGTCCGATTCGATCGCGGAGTCGTGATCCCTCGCCTGGATCAGCGCGCTCGCGACGTCGGCGCGGACGAGCGGGCGCGCGTGGATGGGGTAGGAGGGAAGCAGCCCGCGCGCGACCAATGCCTCGAGATCCTCGTAGAGCGCGTGAGAAGAGGGGAGAAACTCCGCGGGCTGCGCCGAAGCGGCCCCCGCCCCAAGGGCGCTGGCAAGATACGCACCCGCCGCGCATACAAGGAGAGCGGCGAGCGGGTGCCTGAAACGGGCGTGGCGCATGGCGGCGCATCCTATCGGCGGTGGCGTCCGCGGTCAAACCATGCGGACGCACGGTGTGGACGGATCGCCACAAGAGTGTAGATCTTGGACCTCAGATGGCCCCGAACGGTACGGGAGTCTTATGTTAAGTCCTTATACCACAATGCGATGGTTCGTGGCACGCCCGCTGCACTCTAGATCCCCGTCATTGTGTGTCCGAATCCCCCATTCGTGAGGAGGATGAACATGCGTGCTCTTGTCGCAACCCTGGCGCTCGCCCTCGTGGCGGGCACTGCTTCTGCTTCGCAACTCGATTTTCAGCCCGGCCCCGCCAGCCCGGGCGCCGCGCAGTATCAGGACTTCAACGCGAACAAGACTCTTCTCGACAATAACGGCCCCATTCGTCACCGCCGCCCGTATCGCGACCGGAACCCCAACTACGACTATGGTCGCAGCCAGCCTGAATACTGGGCGATGCTCGGCGCGGGGACATTCGATCCCTCGAACCAGCCGGGCAGCGGGCTCTATGTGAACGGCGGCATCGGATCGGTGATCGCCCAGCAGATCGACCTGGGTGTGCAGATCTCGCTGTACCACCGCTCTACCGGCGGCGAAGAATTCGTCCGCGAGGGGAACCTTCCCGACGGCACGCATGTCACCACGGTCGTGAGCACCCAATCCATCGACACCGATCTCGTCCCGATCATGGGAGTGCTGCGTGTCCGCATCCCGGTCTCGCCGAATCTCGAGCCCTACGTTGGCGGAGGCATTGGCTGGGAGTGGCTCACCGTGTCCGGAACCGATTCGCTCGGGGACTTCAGCAACACCTATGACGGCTTGGGCGCTCAGATCTTCGGGGGCCTCAACTTGAAGGTCGGAGACCAGGCCGGGCTCTATGGCGAGGCCGTCTGGAACGCGAGCACGCCCAAGGCCGAGTTCTTCGATCCTTCGTTCGGTCAGGTCGTTCGCGAGGAAGCGAACTTCGACGGAATCGCCTTCCATGGAGGGCTGCGCTTCATGTTCTAGTTGTCCCGAAGGGGCCTGTGAGCTACTTTCGTTGCGGAAAAGTCGCCAGCAAATTCTAGGCCGGGGATACCCGGCCCGCACAACGACCACCGAGGGGGTTTCCGCGATGAATCGAAACGGATCGCTACTTGGAACGCTCATCCTGGCAGCGGGCCTTGCTTCGCTCGGCGCTCCGGCGTCGGCGGCCCCGGCCCCGGCGGCCGAGAACCACGGCCTCGGGTTTCAAGGACTGGGCGCGCGTATCGGCTTTGTGGATCCTGAAGGGGCGAGCAGCACGGTCGCGCTGGGGCTCCATCTGGACGCGGGCGAGTTCGTCCGTCACGTGCACGTGATGCCGCTCGTCGAATACTGGAAGGTCGGCGCGAGCGGCGTGGACGTGAGCGATCTCACGATCGGGAGCGACATCAACGTCGACTTCCCGGTCGAGGGAGGCCGGGTCACCCCCTACGCGGGCGGCGGTCTCGCGCTTCACTTCGTGAAGGCGGACGACCCCTTTGCTCCCCCAGGGTTCAACGCTTCCAGCACCAAGCTCGGTCTCAACATCCAGGGCGGGATCAAGAATCAGGTGATGCCGAACCTGGGAATCTTCGGCGAGGTGAAGTACTCCTTCGTGTCCGACGTCAACCAGCTCAAGATCATGGGCGGGTTCACGTACAACTTCATTTACTAACGGCCCAAACAAAGGACGGTGGCTCTGATGACCAAATCGCTCCGGATCCTGAGCGTAGCGCTTGGTTTGATCCTCGCGTTTGCGCTCTCCGCGTGCCAGAAGGCTGCGCAGACCGACATGTCGCAGGCGACCGATACGACTCAGGTGAGTCAGGGATACGGGACCCAGACGACCACGTCCACTCAGACCACGCCGGAAGCGCAGCCCGGCGATCAGGGCGCGCCGCCTCCGAATACCACGACCACGACCACGACGCGCACCACGACCAAGACCCATCACACGCAATCCTCGAACGCTCCGGAGACGAAGGCCTCCTACGCCGAGAAGCACACCATCGAGATTCCGACGGGCACGACCTTCGACGTCAACATGATCACGCCGGTCGATACACGGACCTCGAACGCCGGCGACCATATCGAGGCGACGCTCGCGGCGCCGATCACGCGTGACGGCACCGTGCTGGCCGAAGCCGGCGCGAAGGTGAGCGGCGAAGTGACCGACGTCCAGCGCGCTTCGCGGCACAAGGGAGAGGACGACCGCGCCTCGCTCGTTCTGGAGTTCAACACCATCGAGACCGTGGACGGCCCGAAGCGCCTTCACGCCACCGTGAACAACGCCGAAGGAAAAATGATCGCGAAGTCCACGAGCACGCGCGACAAGCTCCTGATCGGCGGCGGCGCCCTGGCTGGCGCCATCGTCGGCAAGGTGGCGGGCGGCAGCACCAAGAGCACGATCATCGGAGCCGTCGGCGGCGCTGCCGCGGGCACCGGCGCGGTCCTGATGGCAAAGGGCCACGAGCTTCAGATTGAGGAAGGCGCGAAGGTTTCGCTCCGCGTCGACCAGCCGATCGCCATCGTCGAGCGCTGATCTAGGGCCATAGCGTGCCGCTCACCGGCGGTACCACGCTGTTCGAGATCGCGTTTCGCACCGGGTTCGTCTACCTGGCGCTTCTCGTGGGGCTGCGCCTCACGGGGAAGCGCCAGGTCGGACAGATGACCCCGTTCGATTTCCTTCTTCTCCTCCTCCTCGCCAACGCTGTCCAGAACGCCATGACCGGCCCCGACACCTCTCTCGTGGGCGGGCTGGTCGCGGCCGGCACGCTCTTCGGAATGAACATGATCGTCGCGTGGTCCGTGCGGCGAAACCTCAAGGCGGAGCACGTCATCGAAGGGATCCCGACCCTCCTCATCCGCCGTGGGCAGATCCTGAACGTCAACTTGGCGAAGGAAGGGATCACGCGCGACGACCTCTTGCGCTCTCTGCGCGAGCACGGCGTGGAAACGGTCGAGGAGGTGCGCTCCGCGGTCCTGGAGGTGGACGGCTCGGTGAGCGTGATCAAGGAGGACGAGACACCCTCGACCCCGCTCCCTCATCACCGCATCCGGGGCATCCCCCGCCGCGTGCCTTGACACCTCCGGCACCCCCGGACGATACTCGCCCCACCAATTCCGCCCACAATCTCATCCCAAGGAGCATCTGGATGGACGCGAGCCAGACACTTTTAAAAGAATTGACCGAGGCATTCGGCCCCCCCGGACACGAATCCGAGATCGCGGGGATCTTGAAGAAACACATGCGCGGTCTGGGAACCGTGAGCCAGGACCGGCTGGGCAGCGTTATCTGCAGGCAGAACGGAAAGTCGGACGAGCCCCGCATCATGATGGCCGGCCACATGGACGAGGTCGGGTTCATGGTGAAGAGCATCACCAAGGAAGGCTTCATCAAGTTCCTGCCGATGGGGGGTTGGTGGGGTCACGTGCTCCTCGCGCAGAAGGTCCGGATCCGGACCGCGAAGGGCGACGTGATCGGCGTCGTGGGCTCCAAGCCGCCGCACGAGCTTCAGGACGAGGAGCGCAGGAAGGTGATGGACTTGAAGGACATGTTCATCGACATCGGCGCCACCTCCTACTTCGACGTGAAGAAGCGCCTCGGCATCCGGCCCGGCGATCCGATCGTTCCGGAAGCGGAGTTCTCGGTGATGTCGAACGACCGGCTCTACCTCGCGAAGGCGCTCGACAACCGCGTGGGCTGCGCCCTGGTCGTGGACGCCTTGCGCAAGCTCTCCAAGACGCCCCACCCGAACGCGGTGTACGGCGTGGCCACCACGATGGAAGAAGTGGGGCTCCGCGGAGCGCAGACCAGCGTCGCCTCGGTCAAGCCGAACGTCGCGATCGCGCTCGACGTGGGCATCGCGCACGACACGCCGGGCTCCCAGGGCGACGGCGACGAGAAGCTGGGCGGGGGCGTGGGCATCCTGGTCTACGACGCCTCGATGATTCCCAACGTGAAGCTCCGGAATCTCGCCATCGACATCTGCGAGAAGCAGAAGATTCCCTACCATCTGGGCACCGTGGAGCGCGGCGGCACCGACGCCGGCCGCTTCCACATCTACGATACGGGCGTGCCTTCGCTGGTCATCTTCATTCCGACGCGGTACATCCACAGCCATTCGACGATCATGGACCGCAAGGATTACGACGCCGCGGTGAAGCTCTTGGTCGAGCTGTCGAAGCGTCTGGACCGGAAGACCGTCGAAAGCCTTTAGGGCCGGGGAGGTGGAATGAATCAGGGAGCGCGAAATTTTCTCGCGGAGACGATCGGAACCTTCGGACTCATCTTCTTCGGCACCGGCGCGATCATGCAGCAGCAGGCCACCCAGACGGTCGGCACGACCGGGATCGCCGTGGCGCATGGCCTCGCCATCCTGATCGGCGTCTATGCGTTCGGCCACATCTCGGGAGGCCACTTCAACCCCGCGGTTTCCTTCGGCATGTGGATCACGCGGCGGATCGGTCTCGGCAAGATGCTCTACTACTGGATCGCGCAGCTCCTGGGCGCCTGCCTCGCGTCGGCGATCATCTGCTATGTCTACCAGGGCGGCCCGGTGGACGTGCACCTGGGCACCCCCGCCATCGACCCCACCATCGGACCGAAGATGGGGTTCGCGGTCGAGGCGATCATGACCTTCTTCCTGGTAATCACCGTGTTCGGCACCGCCGTGGACCCTCGCGCTCCCAGCGGCTTTGCGGGACTGGCGATAGGGCTCTCCATCACGGCCGGCATCCTGATGGGCGGAGGGCTCACGGGGGGCGCCATGAATCCCGCCCGAGCCTTCGGGCCCGCGCTCGCGTCACAGTACTGGCAGGACCAGTGGGTTTACTGGGCGGGACCCCTGTTTGGCGGCGGGGTCGCAGCCATCCTCTACGACCGGTTTCTCCTGGCGCGACGAGCCTGACTTACCCCCGCGCGCGGGGGATTTATGGATCCACGACAACGGAATATCGAGCACGAGCTGAAGCCGCTCCTCCAGGGTGAGGTGCGGACGGACCCCATCGCGCTCGCGCTCTTCTCCACGGCGGCCTGTATTTTTCGGCGCAAGCCTCTCGCCGTGGTCTCTCCCAAGTGCGAAGCCGACGTGGCGCGGACGCTGGCGTTCGCGCACGCGCGCGGCATTCCCGTGACGGCGCGAGGCGGCGGATCCAGCCTCGCCGGCCAGGCGCTGGGCCCGGGGATCATCCTGGATTTCGCCGCGCACATGAACCGCGTGCTGGAGGTGGACGCGGAGCGGCGCGTGGTCCGCGTCGAGCCCGGTGCGATCCACAGTCGCGTGCAGAAGGCCGTGCGCGGCGCGGGGCTTCGGCTCGGCCCGGATCCCTCGAGCGGCGATTTCTGCACGATCGGCGGCAACGTGGGCACGAACGCCTCGGGAGCGCACACGCTCCGCCACGGCTCGACCAAGGACCACGTGCTGGGCCTGACGACCGTGTTACACGACGGGAGCGTCGTCGGGATGGGGACGCATGCGGGCGCGGGCGGTGCGGGCGCGGGCGGCGGCGCCACCTGGCGCGCGCTCTCCGGCGAGGTCGAGACGATCCTCCGCGAGGGAGCGCCGGCGTTCCTTCCAGAGCGCCCGCGCGCCAACAAGAACTCCTGCGGCTACGACCTCTGGGGCGCGTGGGCCCCCGGGGATCAGGTCAGCTCCATCGGGCCGCGCTTCGATCCCATGCGCTTGATCGTGGGCTCCGAGGGCACGCTCGGGATCGTGACCGAGGTCACGATGCGGCTCGTGCCCAAGCCCAAGGCGACCGCCGCGGCGCTCCTCTATTTCGCCTCGTGGGAGGACGCGACCGAAGCGGTGCTGGAGGCGAGGCGCCTGGGCGCTTCCGCCATCGAGGCGATGGACCACACGTTCCTCGCCTTCGTGCGCGCCGACCGCGCAGATTTAAGACCGCTCATTCCCGAGCGCTTCGATTCTTCCATTCTGGTCGAGTTCGAGGGAGAGACCGCCGAGGAAGCGCGCTCGGGGATCGCCGCGGTGGAGGAATGGGCCGCCGCGCGGCGTGGGAAGGTGCTCGACTTCCGCGCGGCTCGAAGCGCCGAGGAGCAGGCGACGCTCTGGGCGGTGCGGAAAGCGGCGCTGCCTCTGATCTATCGCGCGTCCCCGGTCGAGAAGCCGATGAACTTTATCGACGACACCGCGGTTCCCGCCGAGCGGCTCGGGGATTACGTGAACGGGCTCCGCGCCATGTTCGCGAAGCATCAGACGCCCTTCGCGATCTTCGGCCACGCGGGCAACGGGAACGTCCACGTGATGCCCCTGATGGACCCCCACGACGGCACGTTCCAGGCCCGGATGGCCGCCATGGCGGAGGACGCCTTCGAGCTTACCTGGCAATTGGGCGGGACCATCACCGGCGAGCACGGCGACGGCATCCTCCGCGCGCCCTACCTCGAGCGCCAGTATCCGCGCGCGTACGAGGTGATGGCGCGGGTAAAGCGCGCGATGGATCCGGACGGAATCCTGAATCCCGGAAACGTGATCTCCGACGCGCGGACCTTCCCGGAGGGATACTCGCGGTACACGAACACGTACGTCGCGACCGGCACCGTGTTCGACGAGCCCGACTACCGCGACATGGTGGAGATGTGCCACGGCTGCGGAACCTGCCGCGACTATTGCCCCGTGGGCTCCACCACTTCGCTCGAGCCGCACACCGCGCGCGCGAAGGCGGTCCTCCTGATGGAGATGATCCGGGGCGAGCTTCGGCCCGATTCCATGACCGAGAAGCCGTTCAAGGAGGTCATGGACTCCTGCTTCAACTGCAAGCTCTGCCTGAGCGAGTGCCCGAGCCAGGTCGACATCCCCGGGCTCGCGATCGCCGCGCGGAAGGAGTTCGTCGAGAAGCACGGGATGCCGCTCCGGAACTGGGTGCTGGGGCACGCGGACAAGATCGCAGCGGTCGCGGGCGTGGCGCCGGGCGTCGTGAATCTCGCTGTCGGCAACCCGCTCGAGCGCGCCGCGAGGGAGAAGGTGGGGAAGGTGGCGGGCAGGCTGGACCTGCCGCGCTTCCGCCGGCCGTTCGGCACGGGAGACGCGGGGGCAAAGCGCGCGCTCGCGCTGCCGCTGACGCAGACGGCAACAAGCGCCCCGACGGCGCACGCGCATGCTCGCCTCGGGCCGATGCCGCACCGCGACGTCCCGATCACCAAGCGCGTCGCCTACTTCGCGGGCTGCTTCGCGAGGTTCCACGATCCTCAGGGCGAAGCCGAGGCCACCGTCAAGGTGCTCGAGGCGAACGGCATCGAGGTCGTTGTCCCCGAGCAGCGCTGCTGCGGCATCGCGCTCGTCACCATGGGAGCCGAGCGCTCCATCGTCGCCGACGCGCGACGTAATCTCGAGACGCTCCTGCCTCTGGTGGACCGCGGATTCACGGTCGTGGCGAGCGCACCCTCGTGCGGCCTGGCGCTCATCGAGGACTATCCTCGCGTTCTGGGGACCGAGGACGCCAGGCGTCTTGCGGCGCACACGATCGACATCCACCAATACTTGTGGCAGCTTCACGAGCGCGGCGAGTTGCGAACCGACTTCAAGGAAGTCCCGATCTCGGTCGTCTACCACAACGCCTGCCACTCCGTGGCGCTGGGAATCACGGAGGAGCCGATCCGGCTCTTGAAGCTCATCCCCGGCGTCGAGGTAAGGCCGATCGAGGATTCCTGCTGCGGGATCGCGGGGACGTACGGCATGAAGTCCGAGAACTACGAACGCGCGCAGGACATCGGCGCGCCGCTCTTGAAGGAGCTGGGCCGCACGAAGGCGGAGGCCATTCTCACCGGCTGCGGCACGTGCAACATCCAGATCGCGCACGGCGCGAAGAGGGAGGTCGTGCACACGATGGCAATCCTGCGTCGCGCGTACGGAGTCTGATGCTCGGGCTAGATCTTCATCCCGCCGTCGTCCATTTCCCCGTCGCGCTGGCGGTGATCGGCGCTCTGGCGGAGCTGGTCTACCTTATCCTGCGCCGGCCCTGGGTGAAGTGGTTCGGCCCCGTCCTGCTCACGGTCGCCCTGGCGGGATCGGGCGTGGCGTATTTCAGCGGCAAGGCGGTCGGCGACAAAGCGGAGCACCAGGGCGTGCCCGAGGCCGCTCTCGACAAGCATGAGGAGTCGTGCCTCTGGGCGCTCGGGGCGCTGGGGCTGGCGACCCTCTTGTCCTGGGCGGTTCGCCCGACCGGGAAAGGGATCTGGCTCTCGACCCTGATCGCGTTGGCCGCAGCCGGGCTCACGCTGTACACGGGGTATCTCGGGGCCGAGCTGGTCTACGTCCATGGCGCCGGGCACGTGAAAGCGAGCGCGCACCACGCGAAGCCGCCGCCCGAAGCTAAGGAGACGGAATGAAGCCGCGTCCGCTGGGAGTCTGGATCGCGATCGGAATCGCGATCGGTTGCGGCGTTGGCGTGGCCATGAAGAACATTCCGGTCGGCGTCGGAATCGGCGTCGCGCTCGGCGCCGCGATGGGGGCGGTCGCGTCCCGCGGCTCGAAGCAGGGGTGAGTCCGGCCTGTTCAGCGGGCCGAGCCTCCCTTGCAGTGAGCCCGGGCCGCTGATATACTCAGCGGCTGCTGCCCCAATTTCGATTCTCGAGGGAGATTTTTCCGTGATTCCGGCCACTCAAATCAAAGTTGGCATGGTGATCCTTTTCGACGGGAAACCCTGCCGCGTGACGAACGTGCTCCATGTGACGCCTGGAAACTGGCGCGGAATGGTGCACGCCAAGATGGTCAATCTCGTGACCGGAAGCCAGGTGGAGAACCGGTTCCGATCCGAGGACAAGGTGAACCGGGCCGACCTGGATCACCACCCGCTCCAGTATCTCTACCGCTCCGGCGACGAATTCACGTTCATGAACACTGAGAACTACGAGATGGTGAACGTCCCGCGCGATCACCTGGGCGAGGCGGTCAACTATCTGGTGGAAAGCATGACGGTGGAGATGAGCTACTTCGAAGGGAAGCCGGTCGGCGTCGACGTGCCGATGTTCGTGGAGCTGGAAATCGTCGAGACCGATCCGGTGCTCAAGGGCGCCACCATTTCCTCCTCGCCCAAGATCGCCAAGATGAACACGGGGCTCGTGACCAAGGTGCCGCAACACATGGGCATCGGCGACCGCGTGAAGATCGACACCCGCGACGGGAGCTTCGTCGAGCGAATGTAGCGCCGCGGCCCCGCGCTAGACTTGAATACCCCGGGAGAGAAACTTCAGGGCATCGCGCATACGCTCCTCGAGTGTGGAGTCTTGAAGGGTTTCGGAGTGCTCAACGGCGCGACGCGCCTCATTGGCTCGGCATCCGAGGCCGCGCAGGCCGGCCAGCACATCTCGGGACTGCTCTTTGGCGGCCCGCGCGCGCTCTCCCCCTACCGCGAGCCGCGACTCCTGCCGTTTCCGCTCCATAAATCCGACCCCGAAAATGCGCTCGGCCTCGAACTGATTGTGCGCGCGGCATCGCATCCGCATGTTGTCGATTGTTGGCTGCCCCCCTCGCGCCACCGGTTCGACATGGTCGAGTTCGAGAAACCTGCGCGCCTTGCAGCGGATCCCCTTCGCGCTCACGAAGGTGCATTGGCCCTGATCGCGCTCCCAGACCGCGCGCCGGACCTGCGCCGGGACGTAACGGCTTCCGGGCGTCGCGCTGGTTCCGGCGGGACGCCTCCGCGGCCCGCGGGTGCCGGCCCCGAGCTTCCGCTTCTCGAGATGCGTGATCAGGGTATCGAGCGCGCGGTCGAGCACCTGGGTCAAATCCCCGGAGGGGAGGGCATGGCTGAGGAGAGCTTGGGCGTGCCGTAGCTTTTCGTGGGTGGCCTTGGCGATGATGAGCTTGAGAAGATATCGCTCATGGGTAGCAGGTGGCACCACGCTTTGTATTTCAGGGAGGTGCGCCAGCGCACCTTCGCTGGCCGTGCTGCCCTCGGGCGAGGGCTCTTCTCCACTCTGCGCTAACGCGGGTTGCTGGGTCTCGGGATGAACGGGCGTGATGGGCCGCACTCGCCCCTCTGGAAGTTGGAAGTGCCGCGCAAGCAGCTCCTCGATTTCAATCTTGCGCTTGTTGCTCGCCGATTCGATCAGTCCCCTGGCATTTTCCATATTGAGATGCGGTGCAATCAGGCAGACCCCGGTCAAATTCAGTCGGCCTTCGGCGATTGCACGGAAAATGGCTGGGCAGTGCCGAGCAGCTCGAGCTGCCTGAATGCGTCTCTTGGCCGCATCCTCCGACAGGCGCAGCTCGTCCACGCAATAGGCATGCATGGACGCGTAGCCGGCCGGGACATACAACCTGCGCGCGTCCACCTCGGCGATGTGGGCCAGGAGCGCCGCGGTAGTGGCGCGATCTCGAGCCGCCAGCGCAGCCAAATCGCGAAGGAGCACTGCATCGCTGACATGAGCCAGCACGTAGTTCCGCATGGGAACACCTGTCACGGGGCGGTCTCACTGCTTGCCTGGCACTCGACCAAGCTTGATGGGGGACTTTCTTTATACCACGAGCAATTTGGATCCCCCTGAGGCGCTCCCAGTTCTCGCGTCAGGACGCTGGGATGATTTTGCGTCCCACGCTCACGATCGGGCTCAGGGCGCCGTTTGGAGCCGGACAGCACGCCCTGCGTGAGCCAGCGCGGAGAGCTGGTGACCGCGTCTCTCGAAACCCGTCAAGGAAATTTTCGGGTCCAGACCGGGCACATTGGTAACAGATCAGACTGGGGACATGGGTTACAGCCCGGGAGCATCATCCGTGGTCCGAGGAGGACTACACGATGCCCTGGGCGAGGACCGACTGGATGTCCGAACGAGTGAAGTTTATCGC
>JBGPHU010000097.1:0-11147 GCA_041484545.1 Candidatus Eiseniibacteriota bacterium
CCCGCCCGTACCACCGCCAGTCCCCGCTGCTCCTGACACCCAAAACGAGACCCCGCCCGTGCCGGACGCGGGAGCGATCCAATTGAACACCCAGGTGGTCGAATCGGCCTTGCCGGGATAGTTCCCGGCTGCCGTGTGGCTGACGTATTTCCTGGCCGGGTTGCTCACGTTCGTTTGAATTTGCGTCTCCGGCCCAAGGGAGACGAGAGAATCGGCCTTCCCGTAGTCGGAGTTCCTGATCGCGGTCAGCTCGAAGCCCCAGGACGGCACGTCTGGGTTCACGGTCACATGACCGATGTGCACCCGAATCGGGTAGGTCGCGCCCGGCGCGTACCGCGCGGGCACACCCAGGATCTGAATCGAACCGCCGCCCGAGTTCACAGCGAAATCGTTATGGCAATCGGCGCAGTCCTTTTCGCTGGTGGTGGCAGTGAGCGGAGCGCCGGTCCGCACCTTTGCCGGCGTGGTCGACTTCGCCGACACCCCATGGGACATGGCGGCGTCATAGGCGAGCCAAAGCGATAGAACTCCCATGGCCGCGATGACCGGAGTAAAAAACCGCATGATAGAGCCTCCCTCTCGCCGACCCCTGAGAGAAGGCTGAGACCCCGCTGGATGGGGCACAAGGGTACTTTGGTATCGCTACCCAGCTGCCGTCGCTCCTTCACATCCCCAGCACCTCTTTGATCCTCTCAACAATCCGCCGGGCGGCCTTCCCGTCGCCGTAGGGATTCACGGCGCGCGCCATCGCGGCGTACGCCTCCTTCGAGTCCAGCAACTCGGCGGCTCCGGCGACAATCGCCCGCCGGTGCGGTCCCACCAACTTGACGGTCCCCGCCTCCACCGCCTCGGGACGCTCGGTCTCGTCCCGGAGCACGAGCACCGGTTTTCCCAGCGAGGGCGCCTCCTCCTGGATCCCGCCCGAATCGGTCAGGATCAGGTAGGACTCCGCCATGAGATCCACGAAGGCCTTGTACTCGAGCGGATCGATGAGGTGAACGCCCCCGACGGAGCCCAGCTCCTTCCGCACGGGCCGGTCCACGTTCGGGTTCCGGTGCACGGGATAGACCAGATCCACGTCCGGGTAGCGCTCGGCCAGGTCCCGGATGGCGCCCGCGATCTCCAGCAGCGGGGCGCCGAAGTTCTCGCGGCGGTGCGCCGTGACCAGGATCATGCGCTTCCCTCGCAGCGGCAGCTTGGGCGCGCGCGAGGGCTTCATCGCCGCCACCTCGAGCAGCGCGTCGATCACGGTATTCCCCGTCACCACGATCGCGTCGTCGGCCACGCCTTCGGCCCTGAGGTTCCGGCGGGCCCGCTCGGTGGGCGCGAAATGATGGCGCGCGAGCACCGAGGTGATGCGGCGGTTCACTTCCTCGGGGTAGGGATAATCGGGATCGCCGGTGCGGAGCCCCGCCTCCACGTGCCCGACCGGGACGCGCGCGTAGAACGCCGCGAGCGAGGCGGCCATGGTCGTCGTGGTGTCCCCCTGCACCAGGAGGAGATCCGGCTTGAGGCGCACGAGGTACGCGGTCAGCTCCGTGAGAGCGCGGGTGGTGATCTCCTCGAGGGTCTGCCCCTCGCGCATCAGGTCCAAGTCCTGGTCGGGAACGATCGAGAAGAGGCTCAGCACCTGGTCCAGCATCTCTCGGTGCTGCGCGGTGACGCAGACGAGCGAGCGGAGGCCCTTCTCGCGCGCGAGGAGCTTCAGCACGGGGGCCATCTTGATCGCTTCGGGGCGGGTCCCGAACACGCTGAGGACGGTTTTCACGGCGGCAGGATAGCACGGGGCGGCAGTGGGTCATTTTGAATCTGGAAGCCCCGCGATTTCCTCGGCCGTTCAGACGGGCCCGGACGCGGCGCCGCTTATCTCACTGAATTTCGTTCTCTTTCAGACCCTTGGTCAATTGTTGCCGCGAATAAGAAACGGTCTTCTCTCCGTCTTGGTTGAGTCGAATCACGAATGGACGCTGCGTTCTCTTTAGATGATGACGAATGAGATGTTTGGCAGCGATGAAGGCCTTAGCCATTGCTGGACCCGTGAGGTTGCCATTAGCAATTTGAAATACTGCTCTCGTGCGATTTGAAAAAGCTCCACGTCGGGCAGACCGGTGCGAATTTCGTGGGGTTGTAGGGTCGTGCCTGGTGGGCAATGAACTTGGTGGACAACTCGGAACCCATTCTTGGACAGCGTCTCAGCAACGCCCTTGCCGAGAGATTCCTCGACAAGGAATACATATTCCTCAAGCGGCTCTGTCGGTCTCGCAGCGGAGCGCTTCTTCAATATCGCCTACCGGTCGACCGTAGTCATCCGCAAGAGCCTCTAAAGATTCACCGGCGGCCCAGCGCTCGAATACGACAGAGGTGGCAATTCTTGTATCCTTGATTACGGGACGACCAAATAGCACGCTCGGGTCGAGCATGACAATCTTGGAGGCATCCTGGCTGGCGCCAGTCCGAGTAAATGGAAAGAGCCTGCTCACCTCGTCCTGGTGGTAGTCCACTCGCTTCAAATACAGGTCGAGGCACTCTCTGATCACGGTTTGCCCCTGGATAGAAAGATTGATCACGTCATCGCTCCCCAGTCTCTTTACGAACAATTCCTTGCCGGAGGTCGCGAGCCTGTGATCAACGAGGGGGTGCTTGCTCTCAGGGAACAGCCCGTTTAGGACATCGATTGCCCGTCGAATGTGTCGCATATGGATGCCGTGGGCGCTACGGAGAGCCTCGCAGACGTGCGCCTCGCATACGTTCGTGAACGATAGGAGCTTCCTGTCACGGTCCGCTATCTGGAACACTGGCTCGAAGAATCTCGGTTCTCCCTGAGATGATTTATACGCCTGCCCTAGAGCCCAGGAGTGCAGTGTAGACGTGGGGATGGTCAAATACCTTGCAGCCTCGGGGATGCCGTAGGCGGGCGCATCTTTTGGATCCCGGCCAGCGTATATGTCGTTTTTCACGTCCCTCGCAAGTTGACTCGGGTCGCGCTGATTCCTTGAGCGCTCAGGCATAGTGCCAGGGTGCCACGGATGCTTGACCGCTAGCTAGCATTTTTTCTTCACACTGACCCACTACCTACGGGGCGCTTTGCTTGACAGTCGTCCCCTTTTTGCGTACATATGTACGCACAATGCGTACTAAGAAGGGCGTCGATGCGCTATTCCCCCAGGTTCGGAAGCAGATCCTTGCAGCGCTTCTCATGCGGGCCGACCACGAGTGGTTCGCGAGTGACCTCGCGCGCGATCTTCGGGTGCCTAAGACTAGCCTCCAACGGGAACTCGAAAACCTTCACTCGGCGGGCATCATCCTGAGGCGAGCGGAGGGAAAGCACGTTTACTACCAAGCCGACCAGGAGAGCCCCTTGTTCCCAGAGCTTCAGGGTCTAATGGCAAAGACGGCAGGTCTCGTGAAAGGGAGAACTCTTCGTCGTAGGAAGCGAAAATGACCTGGAAAAAACTCTTGGAAGACCTCGCTGACGCGGCCGGCTGAGTCCTAGACCGCGGATTCCTCCACGCCGTCGTCCGCCGACAGGCTTCCCACCCGCGTGCGCGGGAGCGAGAACGAAAACGTGGTGCCCTTGCCCAGGACCGACTCGACCCAGATCCTCCCGCCGTGCTGCTCCACGATGCCTTTGGATATGACGAGCCCCAGCCCTGTCCCGCCCGCCCACCGCGTCGTGGACGAATCGAGCTGCGCGAAGCGCTGGAAGAGCCGGCTCAGGTCGCGCTGGGAGATTCCCCTTCCGAAGTCCTTGACGTCCACGGTGGCCTCGTCTTCCGAGCCGTGCGCCCAGATCTCGATCTTCCCGTTCTCGGGCGAGAACTTGATCGCGTTTCCGAGCAAGTTCGTGATCACCTGAGCCACGCGCATCGGGTCGGCCTCGATGATGCCCGCCGATCCCTCCATGTGGATGTCGATCGTGATCCCCTTCATCCCCGCCAGGTTCTTGATGTGGTCCACCGCCTCCGGAACGATCCGTCCGACCTCGAACGTCTCGAAGTTGAGCGAGAGCTTGGAGGATTCCAGCTTGGAGAAGTCGAGGATGTCGTTGATCAAGCTGATGAGGCGCTCGGTGTTCGCCTGGCAGATGCTCAGAAGCTCCTTCTGGGGCGGCGGCAGGACGTGGAAGCGCTCGTCCCCGAGAAGCTCCAGGGAGCCCTTGATCGAGGTGAGCGGCGTCCGGACCTCGTGCGACACCACCGCGACGAACTCCGACTTCATGCGATCCAGCTCCTTGGTCCGCTCGTAGAGGATGGCGTTCGTGACGGCGATCGAGGCCTGGCTCGCGAACATGGTGAGCAGCTCCTGATCGTCCGGCGTGAACGCGCGCCCTTCTCGGCGCAGCGCGGTGATGGTCCCGAGCACGTTTTCGTTGGTGAGGAGCGGCACCACCAGCGCCGACCCGGCATCAAGCTCCGAGAGGAAGCTCTCGATCCCCACGGTGTCCGCGACGTTCGCGCTGCGCATCGGGGAGGCGTTCCGGACGGCCTGGCCGTGGAGGCCGACGCCGTTCCCGAAGCGGTAGTTCCGCAATTTCTCGAGCGGAACGCCCGCGCCTGCCTCGGCGACGTATTCGCCGGCGTCCGTGTCGTACAGGAACACGAGGCTCGCATCCGCGCCGGCCAGCTTCGTGACCTGATTCACGATGACCTCCAGCGTGGCCTGGCGGCTCAGGCTGGTGCTGATCTCCTTGCCCGCCTCGTAGAGGGCCGTGATCCGCTGCGTGGCCTCCTTCACCATCCGGCTCAGGATCTGCTCGTGGTGCTGCAGCTCGCGGTTCGCCTTCTCGAGGCTCGTCACGAGACGGCGGTTCTCGATGACCAGGAAACGGCTCTCCAGACCGCGGTCGATGGCCTTCGCGGTCTCCCAGAGGTCGAAGGGCTTCGTGATGTAGTCGTAGGCCCCCTGGCGGAGGGCGTCGATGGCGGTGGTGGTCGAGGCGTATCCGGTGATCAGGATGACGCAGGTGTCCTTGTCGGCGGCCTTCGCCGCCCGAACGACCTCCAGCCCGTCCACGCCGGGCAGGTTGATGTCGGTCAGCACCAAGTCGAAGCGGCCGGTCGTCACCTTGACGATGGCGTCGTCGCCGTTCGTGCTCGAGATCACCTCGTAACCCCGCTGGGCCAGGAGGTCCTGGAAGATCTGGACGACGTGGGGCTCGTCGTCGACCACGAGGATGCGAGGCTGGGGACGCGGCTCTACCGCGGACGCCGCCGGGGCGACCGCCGACGGGGCGACCGCCGACGCGGCCGGGACGACCGGAGCCGCCGGGACGGCCGGCTTCTCCGCCTCGGAGTTCATGAACACCGGCGTATCCCTGATCTTGCTCTCTGCAGGCTTCTTGGTCATAGCGTGCGTTTGGGCGATCTCAGTTGATCGCGCTCGACTCCACCTCGAACAGCGCAGGCTTCGCGACCACCTTCGGGATGAGGTGGCGCGACTGATCCAGCGACTGGTCGGCCCGCACGATGAGGGCCGTCGAATCGTTCGCATCGGCCGGGAACGTCGCGATCCCGACGCTCACGGTGAGCCGCTTCCGTCGGGGGAAGGAATGCCCCTCGACGACCGTGCGCATCCGGTCCGCCGCGCAGCGTGCTTCCTGGGCGTCCGTGTGCGGCAGGAGAATCATGAACTCCTTGCCGGAGTAGCGCGCCACGCAGTCCGTGCCGCGCGCGAACTTCTTGAGGAGCTTCCCGAAGTCCGAAAGGAGCTCGTTTCCGGCCGGCTGGCCGTGACGCTCGCTCAGCGCCTTGAAGTTGTCGATGTCGAGCACCATGACCGAGAGCTGGTGGCCGTAACGCTTGGCCTTCTGGATCTCCGCGTCGAGGCTCTTGTCGAAGTGGCGCTTGTTGTAGAGGGCGGTGACGTCGTCGGTCGTCTGGAGCCGCTCCATTTCGCGGCGCAGGATGACCCGGTTCACGACGCCGGCGATCTGGTGGCCCATGAGCGAGAGGAGCTTCTGGCTCTCCTCGTCGAAGGCCTCGGGGCGCGAGTGGCTCAGGTTGATGACCCCCATCGCTTCTCCCTGGAGCACGATCGGCACGGAGAGGAAGGAGCGCACCGACGGCGCGGCGGTCCCGCCTTCGCGGTGAAGGTCGTTCAGGAGCACGGGCTTCCGCTGCTGCGCGACCCAGGAGGAGAACCCCCTTCCGCGGTCGAACTTCACGTGCCCGATGAGGTCGATCGGCTCGCCCACGGTCGCGACCGGCTCGAGCATCCCGGTGGTGCGCTCCGTCACGAAGAGGGTGGCGTTCTCGAACGGAATCCCCTCGCGCATCTGGAGCAGCATCTGGCGGAGCGCCTCGGAAGGCTCCTCAATGGTCTGCACGACGCGGCTCATCTCGTAGAGCACGTCGATCGCCGAAACCTTCACGCCGCGCGCGCTCGACTTCGAGCTTTCCAGGACGCCCATGAGCTTCTTGTTGATCGCGATCGCGCTCCCGAAGACGTCCGAGGATCGCTTCTTGGAAGCGGAAAGGTCCAGGTCCTTCGCGAAGTGCTCGCAGTCCACCTTACGTAAGATCCTGCGCGAGAGGAGAACCTCGAGGAGCTTCTGCTCGGAACGGATGAACCGGTGGGTGGCCTCGACGAGACGCTTGGAACCGGCTCCATTGCGCTGCTTCATTTCCCCCTCCTTGAACGTCTCGATCCGGCTCCGCCAGATGCGGACCCGCTTCAGGACCTTAGACAGCGCGGCGCTGGCCCCGACCGGGCTAGGCCGCTTCAAACCCCGGGACCACCGCCGAATCGACCGTGGTCACGGACGACGAACCGTCCTGGGCGCGGTCGCCCACACGGGCGAGGACGAGCGGAGGACCGAGCTGCTTCACGTAGACCGGGAACGTCTCGCCCGGCTTCCACTCCGGAGCGCCGTGCGCCATCAGCGTGTAGCCGTGATAGCGGAGCAGCGTGCGTCCGCGTCCCAGCGTGCGCGCCACGGTGATGGGCGCCACTTCCCCGGACCTTAGCGAGGCGTAGAGCGAAGCGCCCAGCCCCGGCTCGAACCGCACGCGGATCTCGAAACTGCGCTCCCGATGTTTCATCGCTGCGACCGTCATGACCCAACCTCCTGAGAACCACGGAAGTGACGGAAGAGATCCTCCTCGCGCCGAACGGCGCGCTGGATGAATGGGACGAGGTCGTCGAGCAGCGCTTCGCGCTCGATCTCGCCCGCCTCGACGCACTCCCAGGCGAACTGCGACACCGACTCCGGTTTCGCCTCGGTGGGCCAGGAATTCCCGGTCCGCCCGGCGAGCCAGTCGGCGATGTGAACGAGCGACGTCAGCTCGGGATTGAGCTGCGCCTGCTCCGGCCGATGGTGGCAGGCGATGGCTTCCACCAGATCGCCGGGCAGTCCCCAGCGCTCCGCCAGCCACCCTCCCACCTCGGCGTGATCCGAACCCAGAACGCCACGCTCCGCGACGACCATCGAGATCCCCTGCTCGCGCACCAGCGCCAGGGCGGCCTCGTAGCGCTCGGGGTAGCTTTGCCGGAGCGCGACCTTGCCGATGTCGTGGAGCATTCCCGCCGCGAAGGCCTCCCCTTCGAGGTGGTACCGGCAGCGATCCGCCATCGCGCGCGCGGCGACGCCGCAGGCGAGCGAATGGTTCCAGAGGCCCGTGAGCGACTCCAACGCGGGATCGAGCGTCTGGAACACCGCGGCGCCCAAGACAAGATCCCGGATCGTGTCGGGTCCCAGCACCACGACCGCGAGGTCCACGGTGCCGACCTTGCGTGGGAAGCCGTAGAAATCGGAATTGGCGAGCTTCAGCGTGCGGGCGGTCAGGGAGGGGTCGAGCGCGATGAGGGCGCCGATCTCCTCGGACGTGGCGGCTTCCGGATCGGCGATCGACTCCAAGAGTCGGGACGCCACGAGCGGAAGCGTGGGAAGCGCGACCATGCCCTCGGTGACCTTCTTCAGCTGGACGCGGTCCATCGAGGCCGGCGAGGCGATCTTCATCTTCCTAGAGCACCCGGCCGAGGTGCGCCTTGAGCGTCTTCACCGCGCGTGTGTGGATCTGCGAGACCCGCGACTCCGATATGTGGAGCGCTTCCCCGATCTCCTTCAGGGTCATTTCTTCGTAGTAGTAGAGGGCGACCACCAACCGCTGCTGCTCGGGCAGGTGATCGATCGTCTCGAGCAGGACCTCGCGCGACTCCTCGGTCTCCATGACCTCCAGCGCGTCCTTGTGGGTGGGATCGTCCACGATGTCCTCGAGCTGGATGAAGTCCTGGTCCTCGTCTCCCGTCACCGACTTCGAGAGGGAGAGGAGTGCCGTGCCATGGACCTCGTCCATGAGCCGCGACAGCTCGGTGGGGCTCAGGTTCAGGGCGTCCGCCACCTCTTCCTCGGTCGCCGCCCGGCCGAGGCGCTGGCCCAGGTCGCGCGCGACCTCCTCGACGTTCCGCGCCTTGCGGCGTATGGAGCGCGAGGCCCAGTCCAGCGAGCGCAGCTCGTCCAGGATGGCGCCGCGGATCCGCCAGATGGCGTAAGTCTCGAACTTGGTTCCCTTCGTGGAATCGTATTTCTCGAGCGCGTCGAAAAGGCCGATGATCGCGGCGGAGATCAGGTCGTCGCGCTCCACCGACTTCGGCAGGTGCAGGGCGAGCCGGTCCACGACGTATTTCACGAGCGGCGCGTACTTGCTGAGCGCCACTTCCTTCTTGCGCTCGTTCCGGTTCTTCGAGCGCGGCGCGTGGCTCTGCAGACGATGGAGCACCGAGGAGCTGGACGACATGGTCGTGGGGCCTCCCGCCCTAGCGCTCTGACCGCGGTCGGGAGTCGACCTGGGTCATCCGCCACTGTTCGTAACGACGCCGCAGCGCCGTGCGCATGAGAACGAAGCCGGCAAGCCTCCCGGCCAGTACGACGATCAGGCAGGCGATTCCCGCCCGGAACGCGACGAGCGGTCCGCGCGTTCCCGCGGCCGAGTTCATCGTGGCGACCAGAATCGTCACCGCGACCGCCAGGATGGCGGTCCAACTCGCGATCAGAGAGCGCATGGCTAGACGCCCTCCGGGACTTCGTCGGGGGTCAGGAGGCGATAGGGACCCGCCTCCGGCTTCTCTTTCTTGTCCAGGCTCTTTCCCAGCACGCGGCGGGCGAGCCGGATGATGCAGCTCGACGCCGGCGAGTAGGGATAGGTGGAGATGAAGGGCTCCTGGCGGAGCACCGACTTCGGCACCGATTCGTCGTCGAGGACGAATCCCCAGTACGCGATCTCGAGGTTGAGGAAGCGCTTCGCCACCGCCTGCACGCGGCGCGAGACCTCCAGCGCCTCGTTCTCCGAGTTCGCCTGGTTCACGAGGAGCGCGGGTGTGCACTTGAGGGCGCGTTGCGAGAGCACCTTGATCATGGCGTAGGCGTCCGAGAAGGAAGTCGGCTCGGGCGTGGTCACCACGACGATCTCGTCCGCGGCCTGCGCGAGCGTGACCGCGTGCGCGCCGATTCCCGACGGCGCGTCGATGAGGATGATGTCCACGTCCTCCTCGACGCTCGTGAGCGAGCGGAGCAGGCACTCGGTCCGGTACTCGTCCAGGTTGGCCAGCTCCTCGACGCCGCTGCTCGCGGGCACCAGGCGAATGCCGTCGGGGCCCTCGAGCACGATGTCCTCGATGCGGCGGTCGCCCAGGATCATGTCTTGTAAATCGTATTGAGGAGCGATGCCCAGGAGCAGATCCACGTTCGCGAGACCCAGGTCGCCGTCCAGCACGAGGACCCGCGCGCCCTGGCGCGCGAGCGCGATCGCTAGATTGGTCACGATGTTCGTCTTGCCGACGCCTCCCTTACCGCTCGTCACCGCCAGCACCTTGCGGCGCGGGCGCGACTCGGGGGGAGCCTCGGCCTGACGACGCGCAAGCGCGGCGCGAGGCTTCTTTCCGCCCGTGCGCGCACTCTTCACACCGCGAGCGCGGGCGCTGCGTTTCGCGGCCCCGGCACCTGCATGTTCGCTGGTCATGAGTCTCAGATCTCCGAATTGACGTGGCATGGTCGTTCTATCGTGCAATCGGTGTGCCGTGGAGTTAACCCGCTGATTTTGCTCGGATTGGGCTACTTCGCGCTTCTTGCAGCGCGGCCAGAACTGCGGCGTTTCCCGCGCGACCGCCCAGATTCAAGCCGCCCGCCTTCCGGACGGGCGGAACGTCGATTCACGACCCCTTGCGTCCCCGGCGGATACGGTCGGCGGTGAGCGCCCGATTCAGCTCCGCGTCGATGACAGAAAGCTCGCTCGGACTCGAAGCGCCGGACCTGCGCCCCAGGTCCGCGAGCGCGGTCCACTGCCCGCGCGTCACCCCGAGGAGAATGCGCCGCCCTTCGAAGCGAACGAGGACCAGCGAGCCCCCGAACGCGATTGGCGTGCGGCTCATGACTTCGAGACGCGATTCGTCCGGCGTGGTACTCGCGCCGCGCGCGCGCTGTCCTCCGAAGAAGCGGATCGCGCCGTAGATCGTGGCCGCGGCGGCGAGCGCCGCGATGGCGTACACAAGGCCCGCGTTCATCGTTTTCCTCTCTGGATCTCCTGCACGTGCCCCATGACGCGCACGCAGAGGCGCCCGTTCTCGACGACGAGACGCCCGTAGGCCACGGTCGCCCCGTCCACCTCGACATCGACCGGGTCTCCGACCCGGATCCTCTCGCTCGGGGCGTGCACCATGGGACCGCCCTCGAGCAGCGCTTGGCTTTCTTCAGGCGTCAGAACTCTCGGCATGATGGGTTCCGTCTATCGCGCGACACGCGCGACGCCGTTCACGATCGCGCGGACGAACGCGAGATAGCGCCGGTTCTTGATCTCTTCCATGATCCGCGCTTCGCGGGGCTCTGCCGCCTGCCGGCGGCTCTTCACCGACTGCTTGCGCCGTTGCCTGGTGCTGGTCATGAGCGGCCTCCTTGGGTCCTCCCCTCCACTTCCCCTGGGCGCCGCGTCCGCGGTCTCAAGACCTCACGGCGGGGCCCACCTTCGTATAGGCAAAAGGCAACGCTCGTGCCTGTGGAGCGGATGGAATGCGGAGGTCGGCCTAAGGCATGAAAGCGGGCGGGGTTGGATCGGAAAAGATGTTCGGAATCAGGGGTGGGCTAGATCGGCAGGTCCGGCTGAAACTTGAGCGAAATGCGAAGCATCGTGCAGAACGAAATCAGCCGCTAGGTCACC
>JBGPHU010000098.1:0-11122 GCA_041484545.1 Candidatus Eiseniibacteriota bacterium
CATCCCGACCTCCGTAACATCGCATCGCTGGCATTCGACCCGACCGATTCCAAGACCATTTACGCCGGCACATGGCATCTGGCCTGGAGAACACTCGACAGCGGCGGCGAATGGATGCCGGTGCACCGCGGCATGATCGACGACTCCGACGTGATGACGCTGACGATCGATCTCCAGCATTCGCAAACTGTCTATGCCACGGCGTGCAGCGGCATCTACCGATCCACCGAAGAGGTTCCGCGGTGGACCAAGCTACCGGGGATCCCGTTCTCGAGCCGGCGGACACGGGCGTTCGCGCAGGGCATCGACGACCCGAGCCTGCTGCTGGCCGGTACCACGGAAGGACTCTGGATCAGCGAAGACGGCGGCGAGACCTGGCGCCGGGTGACGCCCAAGGAGCTGGTCGTCAACGCGGTAATCGCGCAACCCGACGGCACCATCCTCCTCGGAACCGAGGAGGCAGGCGTCCTGCGCAGCTCGAATCGCGGCCGGACGTGGATCTCCAGCAACAGTGGCTTCTCGGAGCGGTTCGTCTCCAAGATGCTGTTCGATGCCGAGGGCAAGCGCCTGATCGTCGCGGCTTGGGGCACTCCTCACTATGGCGGGGTCTTCGTCTCGTCGGGCGTGGGTGGACCCTGGACCCACGTGGGAAAGGGTATGGGCGGGCGCCAGGTGCTGTCTCTGGCACTCCTGGGCGATACAATCCTGGCCGGAACCGACGACGGGATCTTCGCGCGGGCGCTCGAGGCGACGAGCTGGACACGCACGCCGATCCTGCTCGACGGCCGGGAGACGCACTGCCGCGTGACCGGGCTGCTCGCCCTGCCGTCGGGCCGGCTTCTTGCCGCGACGCCTAATGGAGTGATCCGCAGTCCCGATGGGGGCCGGACCTGGACTAAGCCGATGCTCGGGAGCGCCGACCCGGTCTTCGATCTCGCGGCGTCCTACGACAGCGTCGACCTGATCGTGGCCGCGACGCGTTCCGGATTCTTCCGGAGCCAGGACGGCGGCGAAACATGGCGCCAGGTATCGTCCGCGCCGGCCGTGACGCCGCATACGGTCGCCTTCCTGCCGTCCGACGACCGCGTCCTCTTCGTCACGACTTCGGGCGGGCTGTACCGCTCGGGCGACCAGGGCGCCTCGTGGCGTCGCGTGAACGGCGGGCTCCCGCACTCCGACCTCACCGGGATCGCGCTCAACCCGGACGGCCGCACCCTCTACGTGAGCGACTTCACCTGGGGTGGGATTTTCCGGAGCGTTGACGGCGGATCGACATGGGACCGGATGCCGACCGACGGCCTGGGATCCGACCGCGTGTGGACCTTGTGCGTCGATCCCTTAGCACCCGAACGGCTGCTGGCGGGGGCCTCTGCCGGAGGCTTGCACCTGCTGGCGCCGGAGCCGATCACCACGGCCGCCGGCGGGAATGCAGCCGCGGGCGCGAAGCCGTCCGCGGGGACGAAGGTCTCCGACTAGGCTATCCGCGTGAGGTTCTTGGAGCGCTCCCGCCCATGGATTCGTATCGCGGCGGCGCTGGTGCCCGCCTGACCGTTTTGCTACCGGTCCGTGGGACTGGTCCAGCGAGTCCTCGAGGCGAGCGGCATTTCGACGGTGACGCTCTCGTGGATTCCCGAGCTGACCCGCGCCGTCGGCGTGCCCCGGCTCGCGGGCATCGGAGGTCGACCTGGGGTAAGTTGCTCCTCGCGGCATCCTTGGGCCGCCTGGAGGACTTCGGGCAGGCGCGCCTCAGCGCGCCCGCCGGGCGCCCCCGCCGGGCAGCATCGCGCGGTTCGATAGAATTACCTCACTGAAGAGCCTTCTAGCGTCGAAGGTTCTTATAATGAGCACTACCCGCGGCCGCATCCTCATCGTCGACGACAATGCGCGCAATGTCGCAATCTTGAGGAAGATCCTCGGGCGCACCTATCCGGTCGCCACTGCGAGCAACGGCAAGGAAGCGCTACAAGCCGCCGTACGGTTCGTGCCGGACCTCGTGCTCCTGGACATCTCGATGCCGGAAATGGACGGCTACGAGGTATGTCGTCGCCTCCGCGCCATGCTCGCCCTGGCTCCCACGAAGATCATCATGGTGTCGGCGAGAATCACGGTGGCGGAGCGCCTGGCCGGTTATGAGGCCGGCGCCGACGACTACGTCGTCAAGCCGTTCGATGCCGAGGAGCTGCTGGCCAAGGTACGGGTCTACATGCGGCTCAAGAAAGTGGAGGAGGTGGATCGACTCAAGTCAGACCTTCTGATGCTCCTCAATCACGAGGCCCGGACTCCGCTGGCTGCGATCCTGTCGCCCATCGAGGTTGCGCTGGAGGAACCGACGCTCAGCGCCAACGGAAAGCGACTGCTCCAACTGGCGCGCGAAGGAGCCCATCAGCTCGATGAGTTCGTGGAACGGGTTCTCTTTCTGAGCCGCCTCCACTCGGGCCTGGTCTCGCTGAAGTTCAAGCGCCAGGATCTTGGCGCGTTCGTAAGGGCAGTGGTTCAGGAGATGGGGCCCGTTGCTCAGCAGGCGGGCGTTCGCCTTCAAGAGGCGGTGGCGGAGAAGATCATGGTGAAGATCGACGCCGAGCACATTCGGCGCGTCTTTGCCTGTTTGCTGGACAACGCGATTCGGCTGAGTCCGCGAGATGGGATCGTCCAGGTGGTGGTTGGAGAGAGGGAAGAGCACGCGTTCGTGTCGGTGACCGACCAGGGCCCAGGCGTCCCGGAGCACTTCCTCGGACGTGTCCTCGATGGACTCATCCTGCCCGAGGTCGTCCGACAATCTCCGGGGCACGGCCTCAGCCTGGTGATTGCCCGAGCAATCATGCGCAGTCACGAAGGGCTCCTCCTGGCCGAGAACCTCGAATCCGGCGGTGCGCTCTTCACGCTCGAGCTGCCCATGACGGAGAACTCGGATCACGTGGCGGCCGAGGACCTCAAGCCCAGCGCAGAGGCTTCCGAAAGGCGCTGAGCGCCTCCGCGGCGCGGCGATAGCCTGCAGAGACGGGGGCCGTCGGTCCGCCTCACTCCCTCCCATCCTTCGCCTTCGCTTCGCTCGTAGTCTGCCACTGCATGTTGCCAGGATCGGCGCATGAACGCGTCCTTCGCGCCCGTGCTCCGCTCTGGAGTGCTCAAGAATCACATTGGTGGACGGACGGGTCAACCAGATCGGGCGGCGAGAAGGGGCTAACGCGGCCGCCGAGGCCCACCGTTGACCGAAACCCTCGTGTCATCGGAAATCGTAGCACCGGAGAGCAGGGCAAGCGCCTCGTCTCGGTCTCGAAGAAACTGAGGCATATTGGATGCGGCAATCGAGGGAGCATTCGGAACCGCGACGGTGAGGGGATCGCGATGCCGCCCGTTCAGCAGAAATTCATAATGGAGATGCGGGCCGGTGGCCAGGCCGGACATGCCGACTCTCCCGATGATCTGGCCCTGTGCCACATGCGCGCCCGGACGAACGTCGGCCGGAATGGAACTCAGGTGCGCATAGCGCGTCCGAATCTCTCCGGGATGGCGAAGCTCGACAAGTCGGCCATAGGCGCCCATGAATCCGGCGCGCGTGACAACTCCGGAGGCAGTAGCTTCGACCGGCGCTCCGGCCGGCGCGCCGTAGTCGATCCCCTCGTGCGCTCGCCACAGCTTCAGTATGGGATGATAGCGCCGGTTCGAGAACCGGCTGGTGATCCGGTAGGGCACCGGATAGCGTAGGAACGCTCCCTTCAGAGAGCGGCCTCCCTCGTCGAAATAAGCAAACCGTCCGCCGAACGCCGGCTGAGGGATTGCCCGCAGGACGCGCCCACCATTGCAAAGCTCGATCGCGAGAAAGTGGCGGCTTCGGATGGAGCCGTCGGGGCGCAGCTTTCGTTCCAACGCAACCCGCAAGACGTCGCCGCGTCTCAGGTCTCGTGTGAAGTCCACCTTCCACGCGAATACGTCAGCCAGATCATAGACCAGGTCTTCGAAGTCTTCCTTCCCGAACCGATCGAGGTCTCCGCCCAGGCGTGCCGACCAGAGGCTCGATTCGATGACGCCGGAGATTCGCACGGTGTCCATGACGAAGGGGACCTGCTCGATGCGTGTCGTCCAGACTGAGTCGGTGCGAACGAAATGCAGAAGGGAGTCGGGGGTCAGCTCGAGGAGAATTCGGCCCGGAACGCCGGCAGTCCCGAGTGCGAAGCGCAGGGCAGTTCCCGGGCGGAGCGCGCGCGGGTTCCGGTAGGCCTCGAGGAGTCGCGTGATCTCTCGGACCTGATCGGAACCGAATCCCCTCGAATCAAGAACATGGGAGAGGGCGGTCCCGCGAGTCAGCGTGTCCCCGGGTCGTGGGGGCGCCCATGTCACGGGCTCCGGCACCTCGGATGGCACGAACCGGGGGAACGGTGGGAAGGTTACGGCCAGAGAGATCGCGAACATGGCGAGCGTGAGCGCCGCGGCGATCGAGGTTCCTCTTCCCGACCGCTTCCGGAGATTGCCGCCGTTCCGTTCCGCTTCGATGCGAGTCCCTCCCCGGCTCCCGGCCTCGGCTGGTCCGACCCCGGTCCAGGGACTCTTTTTCGGCAGAAATTATCCCGATCATGACTAGAGACTCCTCCCAGGTCCGGATCAGCGCGCCGAGACCGAACCAGCCCGATGCTGCACGAGGCGGATCTTCTCCGCGTACACGAAGGCATCCGAGTGCTCCGGATTGTGGCACTCGAGGCAGGTCGATTCTGGCGGGGTACGCTCCATGCGCGCGTGCACCGGCTCCGCCGCGTGCGCGCCTCCTGGTCCATGGCAGACTTCGCACTGCACGTTGGCCAGAGGCTCTTCGGGATCTCCCAGCTTGTACCCCTTCCGGGTGCGGAAGCCCACCACGTGGCAGACGACGCATCTCGGCTGGTAGTGGCGGTGGGCGTCCAGGAGGGTCTTGTAGGCGGTGGCGTGGCGCGTGGTCTTCCACTGATCGAATTCCATGCGGTGGCATCGGGCACAACGGGCCGCGCCCACGTATACGCCGGTCATCCGCGCGGGCGAATTCGCGAAGAGCGGCCGGACGCTGGCCTGGGCCGAGTCGCGGGTCCCCACCCGGTCGTAGAAGCGGTTCAACATCGCTCGAATCCTGGGTTGGTCGGGCACGTCCTCGTAGAGCCAATAGTGGGTCGTGCCCGCGCTGGCTACGCGATTCGCGGCGTCCAGGAGGAGGTCCACCGACTCGAGGCCGTAGTTCCGGCTGTCCTCGTACAACACCAGCGTCTTGCCCAGGAATCCCTGATCGCTGGTCGTCTCCGGAGTGCCCGAAGCCCGGATGAGCGCAGACGTCCCGCTCGCGTTGGAAAGGATCACGTCGATGCCGGGTACCGCGCGCGCGACACGCCGGATCGTGCCGGGCTCCAGCCTCCCGATCGCGATCACGAGATCCGCGTGATCGCGGACCTCCGACACGGCGCGAGCGAGGGACGACACGGGGTCCGAAATCGAAAGCGCCGCCGTGTTCGCCTCGAACTGGGGCAGCGTTCCCGGACCGCGCGGCGGCTCGAAGGCCGAGACAACAGCGACCCGAAGGCTGCCCGCGCGAAGCATGCGGGAAGGAGGCGCGAGCGGGGTTCCCCGCTCCGCAACGTTGGAGGAGACGTATGGAATCCCCAGCCCCTTTGTCGCGTCCCGGAACCAGCCGCTTCCGAAGATGAGTTCGTTCATGCCGATGGCGGACGCGTCGTAGCGCATCGCGGCCATCGTCTCGAGATAGAGGCGTTGCTCCTGCCGGGAGAGGTAATCCAGCTGGGTCTGATTCTCCGGCCGCGTGAAGGCGTTTCCGAGGTCGACGACGGGCGCGCCGGGGTGTTCGCGCCGCAGCCGTTCGAGGACCGTCGCGCGACGCGCCACGCCTCCCGACTGGTTCACCTTGCAGCCGCAGTGCTCGAGAAAGCCGTTCGTGTCTCCGGTGAAGATGACGGTGAGATGGCGAACAGGCTTTCCCGCCGGAGGCGAGGGATTGGGCTCGGCCGGAGCGAGACCGAAGAGTTGGGTTGCAGGAATGGCTTCCTTGCCTCGAACGTAGCGGGCGCGGAACTCGTCCCACTCGCGAGGCTTCGTTCCCGGAATCGAGGCCCAGAGCGATGCGGCGGGCCGGGTCCGGAACATGTTTCGCACGGCCCGATCGAGCGTCTCGCGGCCGCCCGATCGCTCGCGCACCAGGCGATCGAGATACGCGAGCAGAAAAGGCGCCACCACGCGGCGCGCGAGTTCCGTGTCTAGCTTCGTCTCATAGAGCTTCTCCAGATCGCGTTCGGCATCCTGGACGCGTCTTGCGCCGGCGTAGGACGACGCGAGATCGCGCTCGACCTCCTCTTCGTCCACCAGCCCCGCGGACGCGACGGCGCGCCAGGCGTAGAGATTGGCGATCCCGTCCAGGACCCAGTACTCCTCGGGTCGTGAAATCTCGTCGCGGTACGGCGAGAATTTCAGGTACGCCTCGAGCAAGCCCTGGGAGTAGCGACGCAGTCGGCTCGGCGTCATGGGGGAGAGTGTTCCCCCCTGACCCCCGGCCCACGCTTCGCCGTGGATCTCGGCGCCGTCCGGAGTGGCAGGCAAGACGACGGTGACGTAATCGCGGCCGAGATCGCGGCCAAAGAGGGCCCGCACGGTTCGCGTCGCGCGCTCGAGCGAGCCGATCGCGGAGTCGGGGGGCGCGCCCGGGCGGCCGGTCTCGTACGCAAAGCGATACCGCGTTCGCCCGATCGAGATGGACCGCTCCGAGAACCGGCCGAACGCCAGCGTGGAGGCGATCAAGTCCTCGTCCGCGAATCGCCCGCCGATCCCGGGGCGGAAGCCGTCCCCGACCAATCGCCACGGCGTGACCGCGCGCCAGCCGGCAGGCAACGAGAAGCGAACCCGGATGTCACGCGGGGGCTGGTCGGGTGCCGCGGGAAGGAGGAAGAGATTCCGGCCGGTGATCACACCGAAATCCGGACCGAGATAGCCGTACCGGGCCCCGCTGAATCCGACGTGGGCATCGCCTTCCCGGACATCGGGATCGACGCGATACCGGATCCGGATGCGTGACGGGAGCGGCCCGCGGATGATGTACCTCGGCACGGAAATCTTCCGGCCCTCCGCTAGGAGAGTGCCGGTCGAGGGGGTCACGGGGAGTGCGGTCCCTGATCCAGTCAGCGCTAGGAGCTCGGAAATCTTGAGTACCTCCGTGCTCTCGAATCCGCCGAGCACGAGCGAATCCCGCGGAACTCCATCCCACTCGGCCGTGACGAGAACGCTTCGGGGATTCGAGGGGGAGATCGCGACCAGGTACCGAACGGATGGCGCCGAGGCGCAGCCCGCGAGGAGCGCGGCGAGGAGGAACAACAAGGGGGAAGAGCGGCGGGAGCGGGCTTGCATGGATAATAGGACGCGGCGGATCGGCGGTGCCACCGATCCACCGCTGTACTCTTGCTAGTGGCCGCCGCAGCTTACCGTAACGCAGCCTCCCGAAAACCTGCACTTCGTGCCACTGCCTTCGGTGCACACATAGCCCGGGGAGGCGAACTCGCACGCCCGGTTGGCGCAGTTTCCGGCTTCGGCGGTGGCGACTCCGACGCTCGAGAGCGCCGATTGATAGGGACCTGTCGCGGTCGTCCTCTGTCCGCTCGTGACGAACATGCCGACGAGCGTCATCGCGAACGCAAGGACCAGAACGAATGCCATGAGCTTTATCCGTGGCGTCATGTCTCCATCCTTACCCGACCAGGGTACGAGCGACCCGCCCGGTGGTCGGAAGCTCGGGCGGGCACGTCGGCGGCACCGCCGATGGTGCATGCCGTGTAGGCCGCTGGATTGGGGATAGGACGGGGATACTACCAGGATGGCCCGTGCCAGGGGAGCCCGGATGCGGGGAGATCGAACTTACGGGCCGCTTTCCAGTTTGCCGTTAGCTTAGACTCCGCCAGAAACGTATTATACGGCGCCCCATGAGGTTAACCATTGTGGGGCACACACCGCTGCTGGGCTGATCAATAAGTCGTCATTTCACGGAGAGAGGAATGCCGACTCTCCCTCTTGGTGACGCGCAGGCCGGTCACCGCTAGACTCCCGCTTCATGGTGATCGCCCCCGGCACTCGCCTTGGACCGTATGAGATCAAGGCGCCCCTCGGGGCGGGCGGCATGGGTGAGGTGTACCGTGCCCGCGATACCCGACTTGGTCGCGACGTTGCGGTAAAGGTGTTGCCCCAGCACCTGTCGGCTTCACCCGAAGATCGCGCCCGCTTCAAGCGCGAAGCCAAGACGATCTCCGCCCTCAATCACCCGCACATCTGCGTTCTACACGACATCGGCCAGGAAGGCGAAACCGACTACCTCGTCATGGAGTTGGTCGAAGGCGAGACGCTCGGGCAGCGTCTCGCGCGTGGCCCCATGCCTACCGCCGATCTCTTGAAGCTCGGCGCTCAGATCGCGGACGCGCTGGATCGAGCCCACCGAGCCGGAGTAACTCATCGGGACCTGAAGCCGGGAAACGTGATGCTCACGAAGAACGGGGCGAAGCTGATGGACTTCGGCCTCGCCCGAGCATCGCGCCGCAGCGATCCGGCGGGAGGGAGCGACGCTACCGCGACTGCCCAGGCTGGGGTTTCCAAATCGGACGGGCCGATCACGGCGAAAGGGGCAATCGTTGGTACCTACCAGTATATGGCCCCCGAGCAGCTGGAGGGGAAGTCTGCGGACGCTCGGAGCGATATCTGGGCGCTGGGATGCGTGCTGTACGAGATGGCGACGGGGAAGCGAGCGTTCGAGGGGTCGACGGCGGCGAGCATCATCTCGGCGATCATGCGGGATCAGCCGCGGGAGATGGCGGAGTTGGCTCCGCTGACGCCTCCCGCCTTTGAGCGGGCCGTACTGCAATGCCTGGCGAAGAATCCTGACGATCGCTGGCAGACGGCGGGAGACCTCCGTCGCGAGCTGCTTTGGATCGGCGAGACAGGCTCACGTGCCGGCGTACCCACGCCTGTCGCAGCCCGACGAGCAGGACTGGAGCGAGTGGTATGGGCCCTGACGGCGGGCGGGGCGGCCCTTGTAATCGCACTACTCGCGTGGCGCGCGGGCAAGAATCACGATCAGCAGTTCAACTTTACGCCACTCACGTTCAAGCCGATGGTCATCGGTGCCGCCAGGTTCATGCCCGACGGAAAGACCATCGTGTTCAGCGGGGGTCAGAACGCGGACACGCCACAAGTGTTCGTGATCCGGCCCGAGTACCCTGAGCCGCAGCCGATCAGCGAGCCAGGGGTCGAGTTGCTCTCGGTTTCGTCGCAGGGTGAACTCGCAGTCCTCGTCGAGAGCCCAAACCCAGGGAAGAGTATGAAATTTGGTCTCACTCTCGCCCGCATGCAACTCGGCGGTGGCGCTCCTCGAGAAGTCCTTCAGAACGTCGCCGAAGCGGACTGGTCGCCCGATGGATCGCAGTTGGCTGTTCTTCGCAAGATCGAAGGCAAAGACCAGATAGAGTTTCCGATCGGAAACGTACTCTCGGGCGTCGAGGGGGAGGTCAGCAATATCCGGCTTTCGCCGCGGGGCGATCGGGTCGCGTTCTTCGTGCACACGAATCAACACGATGCCGGCGGTTCGGTAAATATCGTCGATTTGCATGGCAGGAGGGCCCTGCTGTCGGGCGGATATCTGATGCTGAGCGGTATGGCCTGGTCGCCGGATGGCCGGGAGATTTTCTTTTCGGCTGGCCGCGTCGGGCCGCAGGATTTCGCCGTTTATGCCGCCACGCCGTCCGGCAAGGTGCGCCGGGTTGCTGAGAGCGCGGGCGGTTTGAGGATGGAGGACGTCGGGCGCAATGGGCGATGGCTCGCGACGCGAAACGACGCGCGTTCTGCGGTGATGGTTCACAAGCCCGAGTGGAGTCAGGACCGCGATTTTTCCTGGCTCGACGAGTCAGAGGGTGGGCGGTTGTCTCGAGATGGATCTCAACTCGCGTTCACGGAGCGAGGAAGCGCCGCCGGGAAACAATTTGCCGCGTGCCTCCGGAGAGCCGACGGCTCGCCGGTCGTCAGGCTTGGCGAGGGGGAGGTCTTAGACCTATCGGACGACGGTAAATGGGTGCTCACGGGAATGCGGTCCGAGCCCCCTCAACTGGCCGTGATCTCGACGGGTGCGGGTGGAATGCGTCGCTTGAACCGCGGCCCGCTTGTGAGGTTCGGCGGCGGAAGCTTCCTCCCTGGCGCCGACAGCGTAGTGATCGGTGGATTCGAGCCGGGAAAAGCGCAGCGAAGTTACATTCAAGATTTCTCAGGCCGACCGCCTCGCCCGGTAACTCCCGAGGCGACGTACTGCGGTTTTTCTGTTCTGGACGGCAAGAATGTCTGGGCGGTTGGAATCGACGGCCACTGGTTCAAGTACCCGATCAACGGTGGCACTCCGGTGCCCGTGCCGGCACTGCATGGACGCGACTATCTCGTCTGGCTCGGCCCTGATGGTCGATCGGCTCTGGTGAAGGACCAATTTGCCTCTACGGTTGGGAGGATCGAACAAGTCGATCTGACCACGGGACTACGGAAGCCATTTCTGAACATTGAGCCGGCGAGCCGTTCAGGATTGGTGATGTCCCTTCTGACGGATATTTCCGACGATCGCCGCACCTACTCGTACACGGCCGTGTGGGAGACGTCGACGCTCTTCCTTGTTGAGCCGGAGAAGTGAGAGGAGGAGCGCGATGGTCGGCGCGAGGAGCCAAGCGGTGGACGGCGTCGTGACTTTCTGTCCAGAGGGAACCAGTCAACTCGGATGCCGATCGCATTTGTGTTGGCGGGCGGCTACATTGGGCCTGGCTTAGACGAACGGGGGCTTGTAGACCTGCACCGTCTCACCTTGTCCTTTGCAGCCGCGGATGGTGCCGACCTCGGCCCCTAGCGCTGTCCAGAAGAGAGGTGGTTGCGGGACAAGACCTCTGCTTCTGCAACCTGTTATCCTGGCACGGCCCTGTTCACGACTCAGACTTACCCCTCTGACCACCGTGAATCTTGACAGTTGCTGCCCCACACGTAATACTTTGTACGGCAAAGTACTTCGTAATATCGCGTGCCGCCGCGCGGCGGCTGGGTCAGGATGCCGAAACCGGAGGGTTCGTGGCATGCGGGCGAACGTGCTGCTGAA
>JBGPHU010000099.1:0-11061 GCA_041484545.1 Candidatus Eiseniibacteriota bacterium
CCCTTCGCCCCCGGTTGGATCTTGGGATTGCGGCTTCCCGGCAACACCAGCGGCAACCAGCCGGCGTCGAGCTCCAGGCCCACCGACACGAATACGTCCGCGTGCTGAATCGCCTTCATGAGACTGGGCTTGGCCGGAACGAAGTGTGGGTCCTCGTACCCCCTGCAAAGGCTCTGAGCCGTCACGTGCTTCCCGCCGACGAATTGTGCGACGGAAGCGAGGTCGGTCAATGAGGTGGCGACTTTCAGGTCCGCATACGCTGGCGCGGCCGCCAACAGGCCGGTTATCAGTGCCAGCATCCATCGAATCGGCAACTTCATGGAATCCTCCGGAGTTAGTACGCGTGAGCGGGGTGATAGCCGATGGTATAGCTCATTTGAACCATGAAGCGGTCGTCCGTCGGGTTGATCCCGGCTCCGTTATCTGCCTTGGCGTGGCTGTATTCGAATCGTACGAACGAGAACTCCGAGGGCATCCACGCGATGTTGGCGTTACCGCGGGTCACCTTGCCCGGGACCGGGTCGCCCGCGCCGTCGACCAGGAAGTCCGTGAAGCTGTCGTGGGCCTGCTCGCCGCGGATGCCCGCCCACCAGACTTGCGACAGGCGGTACTGGAACGACGCGTATCCGCCGTGCTCCTCCTTGTTGTAGGTCCCCCCCGCCCTCGTACCCTTCTGGATGTATTCGCCCTGCAGAATCCACCCGCGCCGGTTCGAATTCTTGGGAGGCACGTTGCGGAAGGTCACGTCCGCTCCAAGTGCGGAGTGCAGGAACCCATCGCTCCCGCGGCCCTGCATGAAGGACTGTCCGATCTCCAGCGTGGTCGCGTCGTTCAGGTCGAACTGGTTCTTGAAATGATCCAGGAACGGCACGTTGTCGTGCCGGGTAGACCCGAAATCGAGTGGATGGTCGCCATCCGCGCCGATGCCCTCGTAAACGCCTCCCGTCAACTCGGCGAACCACGGCAGCGGAGTGAGCCACGCGGCCTCCATGCCGGGGTCCTTGAATCCTTCGTTGCCGATCGTATTGGCCATGATGACCGGGGCCTGGATGAACGGAAACGCGTGCGTGTGGAGCAGTCCGTGCTTTCCGAACATTCCGCGGATCTTTCCCAGCTTCAGTTGAACCCCGGGGATGCTGGTGTTGCGGACCCAGACCTCCTCCGGGTCCACCGATCCGTCGCCGGCGAAGACGATGTTGCTCACGAGCGTCCAATACGGATCCACGACGGAGATGAGGCTGATCTCCGCTTCGTCGAAATGCAGTCCATAGGGCTGGTCCAGGTTGTGTGCGGCCTGCCCGGAGAAGAGGGCGTTCATCCCGATCGACGGGTTCGCCAGGTTGGAAAACATCGACCGCGACTGGGCGGTTGCCCATGTGGGCGCGCACATCAGCGCGGCGACCAGATATGCAAACATGCGAAGGCTCATGCGCACGGAACCTCCTGAGATTGGTAAGAACGGAGCACACCGCTTGGCGGAATTCCGCTCACACGGCATCGCTCGAATGGGCGCGGATTACTGCGCGCTGGCGCTGGGCGCCGGACTGCGGAGGTCTAGGTTAGGGGTGGAGCGCGGCTTCGGGTGGTGCGGTGAGATTCGGAATCGCAACCCTGCTCGGAGGGAATCGCGAGGACACGTTCCGTGGTGGAAGGCGCGAGCTGGTGATCGACACCCGCAGTGACGGTCGCGGGCGTGTGGGCCACCGTGCACAGGGCGCAGTCGTGGCCCTGGAGCCCACCATGATGCTGATGTACCGCGGCGAGGAAGAGCGTGCTCAGGAGGTAGAGCACGAGCAGCCCGCGGAACCAGGGGTCCAAGCGACGGATGCGGCTCAGAGTGTTCAGGATGTTCTCCTACGTTGGATCGAAGGCGAACCGCACAGCAAGCTTCCTCGCGAAGCCTTGTCCTGTCAACCCCATAGTCCGACCGTAAGTTCCGAAGCTCTGGACCCCTAAGGGTCCCACAAGCCGCTACCCGTGGCGGGCCGCCCAGATCATGCCGAGCCCCCACACGATCAGGAGCACCGGCCAGTACCGCAGGACGTTGCCGTGAAGGTACCCCAGCTCCTTCAGGAGCAGCACCGCTCCGATTACGACGAGGGTGAGTGGAAACGCGATGCTGTGCCTACCGGCTGCGGCCATTCGGAAGCCTCCTGGGTTGTTGCCTTGGTCAACGGCATGCGCTCGATCTTGATGCGCACGAACGCCCCATCCACGTCGATCCGCACCGGGCGCCCGCGCCCCTCGGCGGCATCCACACGCTCCTTCGAGCGCCCCTGCGCGAGCTGTTCGATGTCGGAGGGGAAGCTCCGGAGGATGAAGGGGGAATGGCTCACGATCCGGATCGGGCAGTCGCCCGAAATCCGGATCTGGGTGCTCGACAGGAATCCCCAGACCCGGATTTCCTCGGGGCGGGCGTCGTCGAATTCGATGCGGCTCGAGGCCAGAATCCCATGGACCGCGCAGCGCGTGGGCTTGAGGCCTTCGAGATCGGCGCGCATGGAGGCAAGCCACCCGGTCCAGCTCAGGGACACCGGCAGCGTTCGCGGAGCGCGCACTTCGAGCCGCGCCGCGGGCGGCGGGATGCCCAGCCCTCCGCGCACCTGGGGCCAGTCGAGCACAGCCTTCTTGCCGATGACCTCGAAGCGGTACCCGACCGCCGAATCTCCGGTCACGCCCCGGAGCCCGATCACGACCACTCTCGGGCGCGGCGTTCCTCTGAAATCGAAAGTCCCCGCGAACGTGCGGACGCGCACCGAGAGCGATGCCACGTCTGCCCTGGCGATATCGATCGAGGATGGAGCGTGCGCGAGCCGGCCCTGCTTCTCCTGGCGATTCATCCAGAAAATGCCGAGCGCCGTGCCTCCCAGGATCAACACGATTGCGAAGCAGCCGAGGAAGGGGTTCTTGATCACGCCCGCCAGGAACGCCAGGCCGAACGCGATGAGGAGGAGCGGCCAGTACCGAAGCAGAAAGATGGGCGTATCCGGATGCGCGAAGCCCATGCGGACAGCAAGCAGGAGTGCGCCGATCGCGAGGATGAGGGCGCCGAGCGCGATTTTCCCGAAATTCACTCGGGTAGCGGTATCACGCCCACACCCCCGAAGCAAGCGCTGTCAACGCTTAGCGCGCTCGCGCTTCCGATCCCCCGATCGTGCAGGGCTTGTCCCGTTGCTTTATCGGTTGACATTCCTCTCGGCCCTGGCCAGAATTCGCGGCCACTCAAGGACTTAGGCGGAGGGAACATGGGTGAGTTGAAGGGGAAATCGGCGCTCGTAACCGGAGGCACGCGAGGGATCGGCCTGGCCACGGCTTTGGCGCTCGCGGACATGGGCGCCGACGTGGCGATCAACTTCTTCCGGAGCCGGGAGTCGGCCAAGGCAGCCGTCGAGGAGATCCAGAAGCGAGGCGTCAAGGCGCTCGCCGTGCGCGCGAACATGGGGAACGAAGAGCAGATTCCCAAGATGTTCCAGGAGGTGAAGAGCGCGTTCGGCAAGCTCGACATCCTGGTCTCGAACGCGGCCCTCGGGCACTTCGGCAACGTGCTCGACGTGGATGACAAGATGTGGGACGTGGCGATGAACACGAACGCCAAGGCGCTCCTCTTCAGCGCTCAGGAAGCGGTGAAGATGATGCCGGACGGCGGGCGGATCGTGGCGCTCACCTCGCTCGGCTCGCACCGGTACATACCCGGATACGCGGCGATCGGCGTCTCGAAGGCGGCGATCGAAACGCTGGTGCGCTACCTCGCCTACGAGCTGGGATCGCGGAAGATCAACGTGAACGCGGTCTCGGGCGGCTTCATCGACACCGACTCGCTGAAAATCTTCCCGTCCTACGACGAGATCATCAAGGAATCGACCCGCCGGACGCCATTGGGCCGCGTGGGAACTCCGGAGGAGATCGCGAACGTGGCGGCATTCCTGGCCACGGACAAGGCCTCATGGGTGACCGGGCAGGTCATCATCGTCGATGGGGGCTACACGCTGGGGTAGGGCTCCGCCTGTCGAGGCAGTCGCTCCGCCGCGGAGGGCGCGGACACTACCGCCCTCGCGACCACCAGCCGCCGACCAGCCGCGCGCTTTTCAGGAAGCGCGCGAGCTTCCCGTCGAAGAGCAGCACCCCCACGATCCCCAGATTCACGATCGAGGCCACGATCACCGTCCGGACGATCGCGACGTCGCCGCCGAACTCCGGGGGCCGCGTGACCAGGTAGGCGAGCACGGACACCTCGTTCACGAGCGCGAGCGCGATCCCCCAGCCTCGCGCCGCCGCGCGGCCGAGCCAGAGCGCCGTCATGACGTAGAAGCTGCCGGCCGACATCACTCCGGCGAAGAGCGCGCTCTGGATGGCGAGGTGGAGAAGGTACCCCTCCAGCTTCCCCTGCGAGGCCTGCGGGACGATGTAGAAAGCGCCGCCGACCACCCCGCGGAAGAATTCCTCCATGCCCTTCACGGCCCAGATCGCCGCGAGCACGTAGATCTCGGGCGGTCGCGTTACGGTCGCTCGCGGCGTGGCGACCCCGGGCGCTCCCACGCTCAGACCGGCGCGGCGGCCGTGACGGTGGCGTTGTGGCGGACCGGGAAATTGACCGAGTTCGCGATGAAGCAGACCGCGCGCGCCCGCTCGTGAAGCGCGCGCGCCTTCTCGTAGTCCGAGCCCGGGGCGATGGAGACCTTGGGGTTCAGGGTGACCTCGGTGAACTTCACGACGCCGTCCACACGTTCCATGCGGCCGGAGGCCTCATCCTCGTAGCCCACCACGTGGATCCCCGCCCGGGCGCAGAGCGCGAGGTAGCTCAGGCAATGGCAGGCGGAGAGCGCCGCCACGAGCAGGTCCTCCGGGTTGTGGAGCGAGGGGTCGCCGCGGTACGCAGGCGCCGCCGTGCCCCGTATCGAGGGCTTTCCCTGGAAGTCGATGCGATATTCGCGCGAATACGCGTCGTAGCCGCTCGTGGTCCCCTTGGCCGCTCCGGACCAGACGAGTCTGCATTCGAACCTGTGTTCCTCATGCGCTGCGCTCATGTTCGTCTCTCCTTGGGGCGTCGCGGCTCAAGCCGTGACGGTCTCGGTAGGGGCGCTCTCGGTGTCACGATCCATCGTGCGATCCAATCGGTGTCTCAGGTCCCAGTAGCCCGCGGTCGCGACGAGCGCCAGCGCGCCGATGGGCGCCCAGAGGAGCATCGATCGCCCCGTCGCGAGGTCGAGCAGAACGCCGCCGATCAAGGGGCCCGTCGACCATCCGAACGAATTGAACAATCCATATACGCCCATGTACCGGCCGCGAAGCTCGGGGGTCGAGAAATTGGCTACGAGATTCATCGAGGCCGGCGTCGTGACGATCTCTCCCGTCGTCACCACGAACATCGCCGCCGCCAGCAGCGCCATGTGGTGACCGATACCCATCATCGCATAGCCCAACGCGTAGAGGATACTCCCGGCGATCAGCGCGGTGGTCATGCGATAGGGGGCGAGCGCGCGCACCACGGGGAATTGCAGGAAGACGACCATGAGGCCGTTCAGCGTGTAGAGCGCTCCCAGCTGGAGCTTCGAGATGCCCGCCCACTGCACCGCGTACACCGACAGCGTGGAAATGAGCTGCGACATCACGGTGAAGAGGATCATCGAGACCACGCAATAGCGGACGAAGGTCGCGTCGCGAAGCGCCTGCCCCAGCTCCTCGAAGCCGAAGCGGGCCAGCGGAGCGGTGCCTGTGGAGGAGGGCAGGAGCGTCGTGGATTCCTGGACCTCGAGCGACCGCGCGATGCGGTGCGGTCGCGTCTCTTCCACCTTGAACGCCATGAACAGCCCGGCGGCGAGCAGAACCGCCGCCGCGATCAGGAAGAGCGTGGGGTAGGACAGCGCGGCCAGAAATCCTCCGATGGCGGGTCCGATCGCCCATCCCAAGTTGCCGCCGATGCGAAGGACGGCGTAGTACTCGGCGCGCGCGGCGCCTGTGGCGATGTCGGCCACCATGGCCCCCGAGGGGGGCTCGAAGGCGCGCCCCGCGAGCGCGCTGAACGACGTGAGGAAAACGAACCAGAGAATCGGCGCGTGAACCAGCACGGCCACCCCGAACCCGACGAAGGTCGCCGATCGAACGAGCTGCGATCCGACGATCACCACCTTCCGCCCCAGACGGTCGGTCAACTCGCCGCCCACGACCTGCCCCACGGCCCCCGCAAGCGCGGCGACGAAGAATATTCCGCCCACGAGGCTCATGCGAACCGCGCGCTCGCCGTGTAGATAGAGGCTCAGGAACGGGATGACGATGGAGAAGCCGGTGGACCCGAGAACACGCCCGAGGAACAGATGGAGGAGCCGGCGATCCCTCTGGAACAGGAGGCGGCGCGGAAAGACGCTGTCGAGCCAGCCGATCATGTCTGGTAGATTTCGCGGGCCCGACGTGATCCATCCGGTCACGGAGGCGTGCGTGCGACAAGAAGATAACCGGACGCCGGAATTCTTTCCACAGGGAGGATCGAACCATGGTTGGCGAGTTCAAGGCGTTCTTGCTGAAGCACGGAGTGATCGCGCTCGCGGTCGCGGTGGTGATCGGCGGGGCGGTCCAGAAGCTCGTCGCGGCCATCGTCGCCGACCTCATCATGCCGATCATCGGCGCCCTCACGCCGACCGGCAACTGGCGCACCGCGACCGTCTCGATCGGCGCGGTCAAGCTGGGGCTCGGAGATTTCCTCGGGGCGGTGCTCGACTTCCTCATCATCGCGTTGGTGGTGTTCCTGCTGGTGAAGGCGCTGGTCCGCGAGCAGCCGCCGGAGCCTGCGGCGTAAGGCGCGTCGGCCGCCTGCGTCCGCGCGCGCGTCGCGCGTCAGCCGCCGGCCCGTCCGAGCGCGAGCGAGAGCAGAAGCAGGACCAGCACCGTAGACGTGAGGAGCACGAAGGCGCGGTCGCGGCTTCGCGCGAAGACGACGAGCGAGGTCGCGACACGAACCACCGGTGTCGCCATCAGGACCAGAAGGCCGAGCATGACGAGCGCCTGGCCGCGGAATCCGGCGATACCGGCGGCGACCTCGCGCAGATCGTGCGGGGCCATGCCGGGCCGGGTGAGGCGCGCCAGCGCCGCCACGGAACTCGCGTAGTCGGGATGGTGGATGAAACTCACGGCGGTGCCCGCGACGATGAGCGCCAGGCTGATCGAGATCCCACCGCGGAGGAGCGCGCTGATGAGGGATTCCAGGGTCCCGCTCGCAACGGCTCCGGGCTTCATCGCATCGCCTTCAGGATCATCTGGAGTCCGATCCAGAGCAGGAGCGCCACGAAGACCAGGCGGAGCGCCTTGCTCCGAAGCCTCGGCAGAAGACGCGATCCGGCCAGCGCGCCGAGCACGACGCCGCATGCCACCGGCGCGGTGACGAACGGGTCGATGTCCCCCCTCGCGAAGTAGACCCCGGCGCTTGCGGCGGCCGTCACGCCGATCATGAGATTGCTCGTGGCGCTCGAGGCTTTGATGGGAAGCCGCATGGCGAGATCCATCGCGGGTACTTTCAGCGCGCCGGCCCCGATTCCCAGAAGGCCGCTCACCGCGCCCGCCACGTACATCAGGAGAAGGCCCCAGCGGGTGCCGTAGACTCTGTACGCAACCTCTTGGCCCAGCGCGCCGTCATGGTAGGACCCGTGAAGCCGCAGATGGTCGGCCCAGGCGTCCCGGGCGGGCGAGGCTCCGGGGCGCCATTCCCTCCCGCGAATCATCCCCACCGCCGAAAGCATGACCGCCGATCCGAAAGCGAGCGTGAGCCAGCGGCCACCGAGAATGCCGGCAAGGAAGGCGCCGGTCAGAGCGCCCGAGGCAGTCGCCGTCTCGAGGAACATGGCGACCCGGAGGTTCGCCATCCGCTCGCGGACGTACGCCGCGGCCGCGCCGCTCGAGGTCGCGATCACCGAGACGATGGAGGCCCCGATCGCGTAGCGGAGGTCGACGTGGAAGAGGAAGGTGAGTGCCGGGATCACGATGATCCCGCCTCCCAGCCCCAGCAGCGATCCAAAGAACCCCGCCGCGAGGGAGACGGCGAAGACCAGCAGCGTGAATTCGAGCGGTGTCACGTCGCGAGGGACGTTACCAGGGTCCCGCGCCCTGAGGCGAGTCCAATTGCGGTATCTTTCCCAGCATGCGCAAGACCCCCGAAATCCGGATGGATGATCTGGCCCCCCGGCGCGCGCCGGAGCGGCCCGGCGCCCTCTCGCACCACCGAGAGGGTGAAAAGCTCATGCCACTCCGTGACGCGGTCGAGCGTTTTGTGCGGCCGGGAGTCTCGGTGGCGATGGGCACCTGCCTCGAGCAGATGATTCCATTCGCGGCGACGCGCGAGATCATTCGCCAGGGAATCGGCGATCTCTCCCTCATCGGTCCGGTATCGGACATCTGCTTCGATCAGATTATCGGCGCGGGCCTCGCCCGGCGCGTGATGGCCGCGTGGGTGGGGAACGTGATGATGGGCTCGGCCTACTGTTTCCGCCGGGCGGTGGAGCGCGGGGAGCCGCGCGCGCTGGAGGTGGTCGAGTTTTCGAATTTCACGCTGGCCTTGGCGCTTCATGCGGCTGCCATCGGCTCGCCTTACCTCCCGACCCGATCCGCGCTGGGGTCGGAGATCGTCTCGCGCAACCCGTATCTCACGCCGATCGCCGATCCCCTGGGCGGCGGCGGGTCGGGTTCCGTCCGCGAGGGCGGCGGCGGCGAAGGCGGCCCGCTCCTGGCGGTCCGGGCGCTTCATCCCGACGTGGCGATCGTGCACGTGCAGCGCGCGGACTCGCACGGGAACGCGATCATGTGGGGGAGCCTCGGAATCACATCCGACGCCGCGCGAGCGGCGAGGGCCGTGATCGTGACCGCGGAGGAAGTCGTCCCGCAGGAGCAGATCCGCCGCGATCCGAACCGAGTCGTGGTCCCGGGCATCGTCGTGGCCGCGGTGTGCGAGGCGCGGTGGGGCGCGCATCCATCGCCGGTGCAAGGCTACTACCGGCGCGACCACGAGGCCTACGCGGAATACCATCGCGTCACGAAGACCCGGGAAGGCTACGAGCGCTGGCGCGCGGAATGGGTCGAAGGCGCGGCCGACCTGGATGCCTATGTCCGGCGGCTCGGCAACGAGCGCGTCGCGGCCCTGATCCCCCTCGACCATCAGTTTCCGGAGCCGGTCGACTATGGCTATTAGCGCTGCCTCTCCCGCCGCCATCGGCGTCGAGACCGTGCGGCCTCTCGTGCGCGCGCTGCCTCCGGAACTCACGCCACTCCGGGCGCTCGCGGCGGTCGAGCGTGATCCGCACACCTTGTTCCTGGAGTCCAGCGGCCCGGTTGGCGAGGGCGCCCGGTGGACGCTCCTCGCCTTCGATCCGCTGTGGCGTCTGGAAGTTCGCGACGGCTCGCTCCGGCGGGTGGCGGGATCCGAGGGTGGCGCCTCGGCCGTAGTCCCCGGCCATCCCCTTTCCGCCCTGGCGCGAGTGTGGCCGGAGCGGGTCCGGTACGAGGAGACGGCGCTCAGGCTGCCCACGGGGCCCAAGCTCCCCTTCGTGTCGGGGCTGGCGGGCTACGTTTCCTACGATATGAAGGATTTTCTGGAGCGTTACCCGTCCCGGGCCCGCCGGGATTCTTCCCTGCCCGATCTCTCATTGGGTTTCTACGATGTGGTTTTTGCCTGGGACCGTGAACGGGGCGAGGGCTGGGCGGTTTCGAGTGGGTTGCCCGAGCGCGACCCGCGCTCGCGCGCCGAGCGCGCCCAGGAGCGTCTGGCGTACCAGTGGCAAAGGGTCGTGGAGGGTCCGCAGGCGGCGGCAACCCCGGCAGGCGATGCGCCCCCGGCGGCACCGGGCGGCCCGCCGCCCCCCAGGATTCGTTCGAACTTCACCCGCGACGAGTATCTGAGGATGGTGGCGCGCGCGCTCGACCACATCGGCGCCGGCGACATCTACCAGGTGAACCTCGCGCAGCGCGTCCGGGTGGAGCCGGCCGCTCCGCCCGGGGCCGCTCCGCCCGCGTCCGCGCTCTACCGTTCGCTCCGGGCTGAATCGCCCGCGCCGTTCTCCTCGCTGATGACCGTTCCGGGCGGAGGAATCGTCTCGTCCTCTCCCGAGCGATTCTTCGCGATCGAGGGGGATCGGATCGAGACCTGGCCCATCAAGGGGACCAGGCCGCGCGGCGCGACCGCTGCCGAGGACCAAGCGCTCGCCTCAGCCCTCCGGGCGAGCGCCAAGGATCGCGCCGAAAACGTCATGATCGTGGATCTCGAGCGGAACGATCTGGGCCGCATCTGCGAGATCGGAACCGTGCGCGTGCCGTCGTTGTGCGAGGTGGAGAGCTTTGCCAACGTGCACCACCTCGTGTCGCGCGTCGAGGGAACCCTGCGCGAGGATGCGGGGCCGACCGACGTGATCCGCGCGATGTTCCCGGGCGGCTCGATCACCGGCGCGCCCAAGATCCGCGCGGTGGAGATCATCGATTCGCTGGAGCCCACGCGCCGCGGCGTCTACACTGGCGCGATCGGCTACTGGGATCAGAGCGGCGACTGCGATTTCAACATCGCGATCCGCACCATGATCGTCGAGGAGGGCGTGACGTCCTTCCACGTGGGTGGCGGTATCGTCGCGGATTCGACGCCGGAAGGGGAGTACGAAGAAACGCTCGTCAAGGCCCGCGGCATGATGCGGGCGGTTGGAGACCGCCAGAGCCCCTGAGCCGCCCGCGTTCTGGAGGCTAGCGGTCCTCCCACTTGGGCTCACGCCGCTCCAGAAACGCTCGGATGCCTTCCTCCGCGTCGCGCGTGCGCATGAGGTCCTGCAGGTAGATCCTCTCTGTCTCGTCGAGACCGGCCCCGAAGGCCGCTTCTTCGGAAACGCGAAGCGCGCGCTTCGCGATGCGCAGGGCTGCGACGCTTTTCTCGGTGAAGCGCGCCGCGAACCGGCCGAGCGTATCCTCCAGCTTTCCGCGCGGCGCGAGCGCGTTCACCAGGCCCATGCTCATCGCCTCCGCCGCGGTGATCGGCTCGCCGCTCAGGATCAGCTCGTACGCTTTCCGCGGGGGGATCTGGCGCGGAAGCACCGCGGCCGCGAC
>JBGPHU010000100.1:0-10989 GCA_041484545.1 Candidatus Eiseniibacteriota bacterium
GAGCGCCCGCGGCTGGCGGCGGGGCGGACGCGGGCGTAGGATTTGGCCATGCTCGAGGCTGTGAGCCCTCTGACGATCGAATTCCTTACCTGGATCGCGAGCCGTCCGCGCACCTACGCGGAGGCGATGGAAGCGTGGCGCAGCAACTGCCCGCGACATCCCGTGTGGGATGACGCGTTGAGCGACGGGCTTATCCAGGTCGTGGCCGGGGGGGACCCCGAAACACAGAGCCACGTGGCGCTCACGCCGAAGGGCGAGGCCCTCCTTAAGCGGCACTCCTAGCCGGCGCGCGCGGTCGACCCCGCAGCAGCGTTTCGTCCGGCCCGGGCCACATCACTCCACCGGCTTTGCCAGATGCCGAGCCTTCGCGTCGTGGAGGATGTCCCGAATTTCTTCTCTGAGGTGCCGCGTGGCTTCGCGCATGTGGCGCGACGCATCGCGCGATCGCGCGTCGTCCTGCCGGGATTCGGTCGAATCGCGAGCCTCCTCACCCATATCGTCCTCGCCATTCCGGGAAGCTCGGGCAATGTCCCTCGACATCCGCGCGATGCGTCGCGCCAGTCTTGCCCGCTCGCGCCCCTCACGCGAATCTCCGAGCGCCAGTTTGACGCGCAACATCGCCGACTCTCCGATCGCGCGGCCGGCCTCCCCGACCTCTTCGGTCGCGCGGTGTGCCCGCTCCATGAGCGCGCGGTCGCGGATCACGTAGCGACCCACGCCCTGGCGGATGTAGAGAAATTCGTCACCGTACTCGGACTTGAGCTTGTCCAGGGAATCCATGTCATCCGTGCTCGAGGTGCTGGTGTTGTGGCCTGAGACCAAGGCCCATGACAGACGGTTGGCTTCGTCGTCGTATCCATAGGAATAGCTGCCGGCTGATGCGCCCGGCGCGAGTACGGCCGAGGGAAGCGCGGCGAGGCTCAGGATCGCGAAGGCTACGAAAGCGGCGTTGGTGCGAGACATTGGACTCCTCTCCTATGGAAAGATCCCCGACTCAACTCCGGCGGGGCCGCGAGGGAACACATCCAAGCGATTGGATGGGGGCGCCCGGCGCGGGGTTGGAATGCGCTTTTAGGGGGAACCAGCACCCCCCTCGAGCGGTGTAAGTAGAGGTCCGGCTGCGCAAGACGGGCGCAAGATGCTAGGGTACGGCGATGGACCAAGCGAAATCCCGCCCTCCGACAAGCGAACCACACCCAGGAGCCTCCGTGACCGGCACGACCCGAACGCGCTTCATCCTCCTTCTCGCCGCGGCCCTCCTGCTCGGTACCTCCGCGTGGAACTGCGCCCGGGCCGGCGAGAAGCCGCGCCCCCACGTGCTACTGATCGGGGTCGATGCCGGTGAGTGGGACGTGCTCGGCCCGCTCCTGGACAACGGCAAGGTCCCCAGCTTCGCCCGCATGCGGGACCAGGGCTCCTCGGGAAAGCTCCGCTCGCTCGAGCCTTTGACCAAGAGCCCGATCATCTGGGCCAGCATCGCGACCGGTAAGGTGCCGCAGAAACACGGCATCCTCGATTTCTTCATGAAGCAGCGCGCCCAGGAGCGCGCGCGCGCGCACGCGGCGGGCGAGGGAGAATCGCCCGCGACCTCGAATCTCTGGCGCGCCCGTCCCATCTGGCAGATCCTGAGCGGGCTCGGACGGACGGTGGGCGTGGTCGGATGGTGGACGACATGGCCCGCCCAACCCGTGAACGGCCTCCTGGTGAGCGACTATGTCCAGTACGACAACGGCTCCTGGCCCAAGCGCGACGCCAAGCGCACCTATCCCGATAGCCTGGAGTCGGTCGTGGATCGGCTCCGCGTGAAGCCCGAGAACGTTTCCTGGGCCGAGATCTTCCAGTTCGTTCCCCCGATCGACACGACGAGAGTCACGCCGCGCCAGGTGGCTCTGGTCCAGAACCTAAAGTGGATCTATGCCGCGGACATGACGTTCTATCGCGTGGCGCTCGAGTGCTATCGGAAGAAGCATCCGGACTTCTTCTCTGTCTACTTCCGCGGCGTCGATGAGGTTTCCCATATGTATTGGGACATCGACCTTCCCGGGGGCTACAACCCTCCCCTGACCGACCCGGAAGCGGCGTGGATCAAGCACCTGATTCCCAACTACTACGTCTTCACCGATCGCATGATCGGGAGCTTTCTCAAGGAGTCGGACAAGAGCACCGACGTGATCGTCTGCTCGGACCACGGCTTCATGGGCGGGGGAAAAGGGGTCATGGCGCACAAGCTGGACGGCATGATCTTCATGATGGGGCCGCACGTGGAGAAGGGCGGGAACATCTCAGGCGCCACCGTGCTCGACGTGACGCCCACGATCCTGGCGATGTTCGGTCTGCCGACGGCCCGGGACATGGACGGACGGCCCATTCCGGGCGGGCTCGACGAGAAGCTCGTGAAGCGCATGGAGCAGGAGACCCGGCTCCCCACCTACGAGACCGCGCGCGCGGCCGGAGAAAGCGAAGAGCCTCTGCGCTCTCCGGTGGATCAGGAGCTGCGCGAGAGGCTCCGCTCGCTCGGATATATTCAGTAGCCTAGACGGTCGGGCCGGGCGCCCGCACCGGACGTCGGCGCCCGCAGGCTAGAACGGCAGGTCGTCGTCCGCGTTTCCGCCCGCGGGCGTGAAGCTCTCCTCCGGTGCGCCGCCGCGCGGCGGCGCATCCATCGCGGGATCGCCGTTCCGCTCGCCCGCGCGCCCGAGCATCTGCATCGTCTCGCAGATCACCTCGGTCTTGTAGCGGGTCTGCCCTTCCTTGTCCTGCCAGTTCCTCGTCTCGAGGCGGCCCTCGACGTAGACCTGCTTGCCCTTCTGGAGGTATTTCTCGACGATCTCCGAGAGCTTTCCCCAGGCGACGATCGAATGCCATTCGGTCTTCTCCTGGCGCTGTCCGTCCTGGCCCGTCCAGTTGCGCGAGGTCGCCAGCCTGAAATTGGCGACGCGTTGCCCGCCGGGCGTGGTCCGAACCTCCGGATCCGAGCCGAGATTGCCTACCAGGATGACCTTGTTCACTCCTGCCACGATGTACCCCCAGTGCGATTAGGTTTGTATCGGGGTTTTCTGGACGATAGGCCCGCGCTGGGGCGTCCGTCAAGGCACATCCGGGGCCTCGATACGCGCCGGGCGGGGCGCCGGGAGGGGCCGCGGATTGACGCTCCGATAGCGGGCGGTTAGAGTGAGCGAGGCGCCGGTCAGGACCGGGGCGTAGCGCAGCCCGGTAGCGCACCTGCCTTGGGCGCAGGGGGTCGGAGGTTCAAATCCTCTCGCCCCGATTCTCGCCGGCGCCGACTCACTTGGCCTTGCCTCCTGGCTTCAACTCGCCGCCCGTCCGCTTCCCGCCGCCCGCCGCCTTCCCGGGACCCTTCCCCTCCAGCGCTTGCTTGGCCGCAGTCTTGATCGCGAACGCTTGCGCGAGATTGGGATTGTGGGCCAAGGCGCTGTCCGCGGCGTCCGCGGCCTGCTGGTTCTGCCCGAGCGCGAGGCTGGCGCGGGCCAGGTCGTTCCACGCGTTCGCGGCGCCGGTGATATCCTCCCGCCACGAGCGGAGCACCGCGAGCTTCAAGGTCTCCGCGGCGGCGGCCGTCCTCCCCTGCTCGAGCGCCATCGCGCCCAGGTCGGCGAGAGGCGGGGCGTAATCCGGATACGCCGATGCGCACCGGAGCGCCAGCGCGCGCGCGTCCTCCTCCAGCCCCGCTGCGATCAGCCCGCGCTCGGCCCCGACCAGCACCACGGGGCTCAGCGGATCCCGCTCCACCGCGCGCCGGAATTCCTCGCGCACGTCGTTCTTGGAATTCGGCCCCGGTCTCATGACCGACTGCGCGGAAACGACTGTGGCGAAGAGAAGCCGGTTTTCCCCGTTTTCCGGAGCGATCCGGACTGCGTTCGTCAGCATTCCCCGCGCGCGCTCGATGAGGCTCGTCCGCGACTGCTCGTCCTGCGCCCTCAATCCTTCGTAGAAGAACGAACGTCCCAACTCCGCCGGGTATCGGGGGTCCCACGGCGCCCGGCCGCCGCCTTCGCGAGGAGTTCGTCGCGACCGGAATTTCCAGTTGGATAGTGGAGCGCCTCCGCGAGGTACATCTCGGCTCGGAGCGGCTTGCCGACGAGCACGAACCAGAGGACCGAGGCGAGCGCCGCGCCGGTCAGCAGATTCCAGAGCGATCGCACCGGCGCGCCCTCGCGGGCATGAGCCTCCGCGGTGTGAGCCTCCGCGGTGTGAGCCTCCGCGGTCCGGGCCGCCCTCGCCGCCCAGCCGGCCAGGGCCGCGGCAAGGGCGCTCACCGCGACGGTGCCGAAACCGACGAGGCTGGAGGCCACGTATGCAGCGAGGGCGGCCCCCGTCAGGATCGCGGCCTCGCGCGATTCGGGGCTCCCGCGCCGCGCGATGCGCCATATCACGATCATGCAAAGAATCACGATCGCGAGGGCCGCAATCCCGCCGAACAGGCCCTGCGTGGCGAGAATCTGGATCGCGTCGTTGTGCGCCTTGGCCGGCGTGCCACCCCACTCGATGCGTGTCAGCGCGACCGTGCGGTACGGGGGGAACGCGGCGATGTAACTGTCGAGACCAACGCCGAGAATCGGGTGATCCGCGAACATCCGGAGTCCCGCGCGCCACAGTTCCACACGCGTCCGCGACGTCTCGGCGCTCACGTCGGTGAGCTGGCCCACGCGCGTGAGGATGGGGCCGCGCATCGGCGTGAGGAGAGGAAGGAGCAACGCCAACGCGAGAATCGCTCCCGCGATGAGGACGGACGCGCGCGTGGGGCGCCGGCCGGACGCGAGGACCAGGAGAATCGCGACCGCGCCGCCCGCGGCGACACCGAGCCAGGCGCCGCGTGAGAGGCTCGCCACGACGACGAAGAGCGACGCGGCAGCGAGGGCACCCCATCCGATTCGCGCGGCCCCCGCGCGGGACTTGGCCGCGAGCCAGACCACGAGCGGGAGGCACATCGCGAGGTAGGCCGAGAGTGTGTTCGCGTGTCCCACCGTGCTGCCCGTGCGCAGGAGACCCTCGAATGCGCTCTGTCTCTGCCACGTGAGCGGATCGAGATGCGCGAGCTGCATGAGCGCGTACGCCGCGGCCACCGCAGCGGCTGCGCCCGCGGCTTGGGCGAGGCGGCGGAACCACGTGGGGCTCCCGGCGAGCGTGCGCGATGCGTAGTAGACCGCGGCGAGCGCGGCGAGCGTCCTGAGCCCGGCATGGCTCTGCGGCGCGCCGAAGAGGCTGAGCGGCGGGCGCGCCGAGGCGACCGTTGAAGCCCAGGCGGAAAGGAGCATCAGCGCCACGGCGCCTCCCAGGGGATCGCGGCGAATCGCTGCCGCCGAGCGGCCTGGAAGGGTCCGCAGCCAGCCCGCGAAGCCCGCGGTCCCGATGCGCGAGCTTTCCGCGGCGGTCCACCACGCTGCCAGCACGAGGGCGCCCGTCACGAGCAGTGAGACCTTCGCGAATTCGAATTCCTCGAGGAGCTGTCCGGGGGTGAAGAAGACGGGGAGGAGGAAGAGGAGCCCGAGGGTTACGATGAAGACCGGCGACGCGTGAACTCCGGAATGTCTGGCGCTCGCCGCGGCCGCGGCCTTGGCGCGGACGTGCCTCTTTCCGGCACCGAGCCCGGAATGTCCCGATTTCACTCGTGGCTCGTTTTCAGACCTCAAGCGGGTCCCTCTTCATGCCTTTGCGAGTATGGCCGCGCGGGCCGGGAAGGTCTGGTCGAAGCGGCGCAGATCGGCTAGAGTATGCGGGGTTCGCTCTAGGAGGTGAAGCCCCAAGTTGTTACCCGACCATGAGCGCCTGTAGCTCAGTTGGATAGAGCAACGGATTTCTAATCCGTCGGTCGGGGGTTCGATTCCCTCCAGGCGCGCACCAACCTGCCTGAATCGCGTGGTGGATGTAGCTCAATGGTAGAGCACTGGACTGTGGCTCCAGTGGTTGCGGGTTCGATCCCCGTCATCCACCCCAATTTCATCTCAGCGCATCCCGAAGCGCGGCGGCCGCCCGCGCGCGGTGGCTGATCGTGTTCTTCCGTTCGTCCGAAAGCTCGGCGAACGTCGCCTCCTGGCCATCCGCGAGAAAGTAGGGGTCGTAGCCGAAGCCCCCTTCGCCGCGCGGCTCCTCCAGAATCCGCCCCTCGCACACGCCTTCCGCCACGACGACGTCGCCAGGCCCCTGGACGAGCGCGAGCGCGCAGCGGAATCGCGCCGTCCTTCGATCGCGGGGAACGGCGCGGATCTCTCGGATCAACCGCTCGTTGTTGGTGTGATCGGTCGCGTCCGGTCCCGCGTAGCGGGCGGAATGGAGCCCCGGCTCTCCGGCCAGCGCATCGACCTCCAAGCCCGAGTCATCGCCTAAGGCGGGCAGGCCGAGCGCCGCGTACACCGCGCAGGCCTTTGCGATCGCGTTCTGGCGATAGGTGTCGCCCGTTTCGGGAGGAAGGAGAACGGCAGGATGAGCGCGGAGGGATTCCACACGTCCGGCGAGGCCGCGGAGGAGCGACCTCAGCTCGCGGGCTTTTCTTTCGTTGTGGGTTGCAAGAACGATCAGGTCCAAACGCTGGGGAGCTGCTTAAGTCCAAGCACGCGACGCTGGCCCTGGATGAGCTTTCGGATGCCCGCCTTCCCCAGAGTCATCATCGCCGCCAGCTCGCGCTCGCTGAACGCTTCCCCTTCCGCGGTGCCCTGGATCTCCACGATCTTTCCCGAGCCTGTGATCACGAGGTTCATGTCCACCTGGGCCTTGGAGTCCTCGGCGTAGCAGAGATCGAGGCAGGGGCGGCCGTCCACGATTCCCACCGAGACCGCGCCCACGAAGTCGCGGAGGGGCGACCCCTGGAGCGGCGTCTTCTTCGCGAGCCAACGGATCGCGTCCACCAGCGCGACGTATGCGCCCGTGATCGAGGCCGTGCGGGTGCCTCCGTCCGCCTCGATCACGTCGCAGTCGATCAGGATCTGGCGCTCTCCGAGGGCGGTCAGGTTCGTCACCGCGCGGAGCGAGCGCCCGATCAGGCGCTGGATCTCGTGCGTGCGCCCGCCCAAGTGCCCGCGATTCACTTCGCGCTGGATCCGCTCGGCCGAGGATCGCGGGAGCATGCTGTACTCGGCGGTCACCCAGCCGCGTCCCGAGTTGCGGAGGAACGGCGGCACGCGCTCCTCCACCGTCGCCGCGCAGAGAACGCGCGTCCCGCCCATCTCGATCAGCGCGGAGCCTTCCGCGTTTTTGAGATACCCGCGCTTGATCGTCAGCGGCCGAAGCTCGGTCGTGCGCCGTCCGTCGACGCGCCTGTGCGGTGCCGTCATGGCAGACCCTCGATGGGAGGACGCTGGAACCAGGGAAGATCGTCTTGCGGCACCAGCCAGACGCGCCCGAGCCGCGAGCCGAGGAAGCGGCGCCCGATCGCCTCGAACTGGCGCGGGATGTCGGAGACGTAGCAGCGGAGCGACCCCCGGCCGCTGCTCGCGCCGGATTGGAGCTTGAGCGCGCGCGCGAGCCGGCGCGCGGTCGCCTCGCCGGAATCGATGAGCGTCACGCGCGGCCCGAGAATGGAGCGGATCGCGGGTTTGAACGGAGGGTAGTGCGTGCACCCGAGGATGAGCGTGTCGATCTTGCGGGCGCGAAGCGGGGCCAGGTAATCGCGGAGCACCTCGCGCGCGGCCTTGCTGCCGGCCAGGCCCTCTTCCGCGAGCGGGACGAGGATCGGGCACGCGTACGCGAACACGCGCGCTTTCTTCCCGCCGGGCCGCGCGGCAGCCGCGATCGCGTGCTCGTAGGCGCCGCTCGCGATCGTCGCGCGCGTGCCGATCACTCCGATCCGGCCGGAGCGCGTCGCCTTCACGGCCGCATCCGCGCCCGGCAGGATGACGCCGTGGATCGGCAGCGCCGGGAAACTGCGCGCCAGCGATCGAAGCGCTACCGCGGAAACCGTGTTGCACGCCACGACAAGGTGGCTGACCCCGAACTGGGTCAGGAAGCGCGCCGCCTCGCCGGCGAATCGCCGCACGGTCGCGTCCGACTTGGTCCCATAGGGAACGCGAGCCGTGTCGCCGAAGTAGACGATGTCCCACGTGGGCAGCAGGCGCCGGAGGTGTCGCACGACCGTGAGGCCGCCAATCCCGGAATCGAACACGCCGAGGATCTTCTTGCCGGAGGGCGTCATCGCCAATCCCTCACGCTGAGCGGCGATAGGACGTCGAAGTGGCCGCCGATGGTCTGTGCCGGCTCCCCTTCCACCAGAAGCATCACGCGCTCGACGCCCGGGAGATTCTCCCCCGCGGTGCGGACGATGGATGCGATGAGCGCGTGCTCGCGCGCGCTCCCGCCGCGGAATCCCTGCGTGAGGGTCTTGCTCCAATCGAGATAGAGAGTCCCTTTGTCGGTCCAGTACGCCTCGAGCAGCTCCGTCCCATCCGGGAACAGGGCGGTGTGCCCCTTGGAGGGTCCGGCCAGGAGCTCACGGTAGATCGCGCGCACCTGATCGGCCGGACGGTCCTTCACGACGACGTCGCGGTATTCCGCGACGAGCGTGTCGACGCCAGGAACTCCGAAGTAGAGGTACGCGCCCTTCACTCCTTCCAGCTCCGCGGCGAGCGGGACGATGTGGGGTGAGGTGTTTCCGTCGCGCGTCCTGACGCGGGCGATCCAGAAGAAGCCGCCCACGATCAGGACACTGCCGGCGACCCCGATGGCCCAGCGGCGTTGCAGCCGGTTCATGCGCGGCCTCCTCTGCGCCCGGGGGCGCTCATGCGTGCCCCGCGCGCGCGAGATCCTGGATCGCCTGCGCGACGACCCTCGCAATCTCGTGGATCGAGTAGCCCTGGATGCTCATCGCCTCTGGCCCGTTCCGCGGAGCCGGAGCGCACTCCAGAAGCACGGCCGCCCCCGCGATGGGCTCGAGCACGCTCAGACGTCCCGTGCGGAAACTGACGGCCGTCTGGGGATAATTCCGCGCGAGGGCGTCCGCGATGGTCTGCCCGACCGCCATGCTCGTTCCGATCGACTGGGTCTGCGCGGATTCCCATGGATGCATTTCCGCTCCACCGTCGCCGCCGAGCGAGACCGGGAGCGAGTATGGGGTGCCCGGCCCGGGCGACGCCGAAAGTGCGTAGACACGGACGCCGCCGCCGCGGATCGAGCCTTCGGCGTCGAAGTGGATGCTGAGGAAAAGGTCGGCGCCCCACTCGTTGGCGATCTCGGAGCGGTGGCCCATCGAGACGTCGGTGTCGCTGTCGCGGGTCAGGATCACGCGCGCGCCGAGGCGATCTTGCAGCTCGGAGCGGAGCGCGCGCGCGAAATCGAGCGCCGCGTCCTTTTCCGCTCCGCCGCCGGGCAACGCCGCGCCCAGATCCTTCCCGCCGTGGCCCGGATCGATGACGATCGTGTGCAGCTTGCCGTCGGCGCCTCCGAGCGCGATCGGCTCGAGCTTGGTGAAGACCCCCTGCTGGACCAGATCCGGATCGTCGGTGACCGCGAGCCTCAGGCGATTCGAGCTTACCGACAGCGAGTACCCCTGGGCGCCGGGTGCCAGGACGAGGCGGATCTCCACTCCATCGGGTGTCTCCTGAATGGTGCCTCTTGAAACCGCGCCCCCCGAGAGCACGCGCGATGAATCCAACGTGCCGCCCTCGAAGAGAAGCCTGATCTCGCTCGGGGTGGCGTAGATGATGCGCGGGGAGAGTGTTTTCAAGAGGGTCGCCGAGACCTCGGTCACCCGCCCGCGCAGCCAGAGCTGCGCCTGGCGCACGGTGTGAACCGGCGACCGGAACCGGATCGTGCGCGAGGGCTCATCCCAGGTCGCGTTCATGACGAATCCCCAATCCACGAGGCCGGCCAGCACGGATTCCGGAACGTAGACCGACCCCTGAACGAGACGAGGCGACTGGACCAGGTTGCGGGACGTCTCGTCCACGAGCACGATCGGCGCGTCGACCGTGAATCGAATCGTGTGGTCCCCCAGGCGAAGGGAGAGCTTGCGCAGCTCGGGCCGCCAGTACTTCGTGGCGCGGAAAATCCGCGCGAGATCGTTCGTGGAGACGTAGCGCGTGCCTTCGAGGAGGATCGGCCGGATCTGCTCCGCCGGCTGAGGATCGGGATAGAGCACTTGGATCGGGGCGGCGCCTTGCACGGCGAGCGCCGCGGGAATCGCAACCGCGAGGAGCGCCGCCGCGAGGAGGCCGAGGCGCCTCACTCCGGCCGCTCCCCGCGCATGATGCCGCGGATTTCCTTGCGGGCGCGCCTCTCATCGATCTTGTCGCGCTTGTCGAAGGTCCTGCGCCCTTTCACGAGCGCCAGCTCCACCTTCACCTTGCCGCGCAGGAAGTAGAGTGAGAGCGGAACGATCGTGAGGCCGGACTCATCCAGCCTAATCTGGAGCTTGCGGATCTCGGCGCGGTGCATGAGGAGGCGGCGCGCGCGCGTCGGCTCGTGATTGAAGATGCTGCCCGGGTCGTAGATCGATATGTGCGCGCTGCGGAGATACATCTGTCCCGACTCGATGGTGGCATAGGCGTCAACGAGCTGTGCCTTGGCGGCGCGCAGCGCCTTGACCTCGGTGCCCCGAAGCTCGATCCCTGCCTCGAAAGTCTCGATGATGACGTAGTCGTGGCGTGCCTTGCGATTGGTGGTGATGATCTGGCGCTCGTCCTTGTCATCGTTTGACTTAGCTGCGCCGGGCTTCGAAGTGGACCGCGCCATCAACCCTCCGTGGATGAGCCTTTGTTTCTATCACGGCGGCGCGGCTAATTCAAGGCGGGGCAAGGGTTGAAGCCGGGGGCGTCCTAGTGTAGGTTAGCTAGCCCTGCCTAGAGACATGTGCGGAAGTGGCGGAATTGGCAGACGCGCTGGGTTCAGGGTCCAGTGGGAGCAATCTCGTGGGGGTTCAAGTCCCCCCTTCCGCACCAACACTCGCGCCGACAAGAGCGCCCGTGACCAAACCGAACCAGATCCGCCAAGTCATCCTCGCCTCCTTCATCGGCACCACCATCGAGTGGTACGACTTCTTCC
>JBGPHU010000101.1:0-10741 GCA_041484545.1 Candidatus Eiseniibacteriota bacterium
ACGTAGCTCAGGAAGACCGGGATCAAAGGGCGCAATGCGTTGACGTCCGCACTGCGCGGCGCCCTCATCTCGAGCACCATGATCGTGATGATGACCGCGAGCACGCCGTCGCTGAAGGCTTCCGTGCGGTTCTTGGTCACGTACGAACCCCCGCTAGCGGGCCGGTGCCTTCCCCCAATCCTCCGCCAAGATGGCCCAACGCTCGTGATCTTGCCAGCGGCGATTGATCTTCAAGTATCGTGGCGAGTACCCCTCCAGCCGAAATCCCAGCGCTTTAACGAGGGCCCGGGGCAACTTCAGCGGAACGCCATGGACACGCACAGCCGGACGCCCAAGCCGGAAGGAGCTACTCCGACGCGAAGGTCCTTGATCGGCACCCTCTCCCATCGATCGCTATGGATTCTGCCACCGACGAGCGATCCGATCCCGGCGCCCGCCAAGCCTCCGCCCACGCCGAGGACGGTCGACACCAGGCGGGTCAGATCCCCTGTCCCACTATTGTTGCAGTTTCCGCCGGCGCAGACGATGAGCCCCGCTGCGATTCCTCCGGCCGCGCCCGAAACAAGACCGATCAAGGCACCCTTCTTGGCGCCGGACGTGCGCCCGCGGCTGACTTCGAACAGGCGGATAGACTCGATCGGCAGCGCGAGGTCGGCGCGACCCGCGTGCTCGCTCACGACTACCGTGTCTCGCCGGAGGCTCACCAGCGAGCCAACGATGCGATCCCGCGTGAGATAGGTTGTCGTCGCGCGGAGCGACACGCGCACGCGAGCGCCCGGAGAGACCGCGCCGGTCTCCTGTGCGAGGCCGTCTCCGGCCGTGGCCGCCAGTAGCACCATGGCGGACGCGAGCCTGCGGATCCTCACTTCGAGCTGATCGCCCCCGCGCCGGACCACGCCGAATCACCCACCCGAACGACTCTTTCCCGGAAACACCGGCCGCGGCAGGTTGAACACCGACTCCTTCGTCACGTGCGTGTACAAGGGGCCGCCGAGGCGGCCGATGGCGTCGAGCGCGCCGGAGTCGATCCGACCGTTCACGAACAGGGACTCCGCGATGTGGAAGTACACGACCTCGCCGATGACGTAGTTCGCGCGCAGCGGTCCCGATCCGTGCTCCACGATCTGGAACAGGCGGCACTCCATGGCGACGGGGCTCTCGGCCACCCGCCAGGGCTTTACCTTCTTGCTCGCGACCTTCGTGAAGCCGGCCTCCACGAACTCGTCCACCTCGGGCGCATAGTCGGCCGAGGCCTGGTTCATTTTCTCGCGCAGCCCCCAGGGGGCGATGTGGACGACGTACTCGCGCGTGGCGCGGACGTTGTTCAGCGTGTCCTTGTCGCGACCCGCGCCGCTCGTGACGGGGGAAAACACCAAAGAGGGCGGATGGGCGCCGCCGGCGTTGAAGAAGGAAAACGGCGCCAAATTCGCGACCCCGTCGGCCGACAAGGACGAAACGAACGCGATCGGCCGGGGCACGACACACCCGACCAGGAGCGAATACACTTCGGCGGGATCTGCGGTGGCGGGATCGTACTCCCGGAAGTTCACCCGGTCGCGCCCTCGCCGGGGAACTTCCCTTCCGGCTCGAGCCACGAGTAGGGGTATTTCGGGTCGTCGTAGGGTGCGGCGTCGGTCGTCATGTAGAGCGGGTGGAAGGTGTCTAGCATCACCGCCAGCTCCTTCGTCTCCTTGGCGCCGATCGAGGCCTCGGCGGCGCCGGGGTGCGGCCCGTGCGGGATCCCGGACGGATGCAGCGTGAAAGAACCCACCTCGATTCCCCGCCGGCTCATGAAATTCCCGTTCACGTAGTACAGCACCTCGTCCGAATCCACGTTCGAGTGGTTGTACGGCACCGGGAGCGCGTCGGGATGGTAGTCGTACATGCGCGGCACGAACGAGCAGATCACGAAGTTCCGCCCCTCGAAGCACTGATGCGTGGGCGGCGGCATGTGGACGCGCCCGGTGATCGGCTCGAAGTCCTCGATGTTGAAGATGTAGGGATACAGAAATCCGTCCCACCCCACGGCGTCCAGGGGATGGAAATCGAATTCATAGGCCGTGATCTGATCGCGGGCCTTGATCCGGACCTCGTACTTCCCGCGATCGGTGAAGGTCTCCAACCGCTCGGGCCTCCGGATATCGCGCTCCGAGAAGGGCGCGTGCTCCAAGAGCTGCCCGTACTCGTTGCGGTAGCGCTTCGGCGTCTCGATCGAAGACGCCGACTCGATCACGAGATACCGCTGAGGGCCTGCGTCGGGATGAAACATGTAGCTGGTCCCGCGCGGGATCACGACGTAGTCGCCGGGCCGGTAGTGAAGCTCGCCGAAGATGGTCTGGATGCGGCCCGTCCCCTCGTGGACGAAGTACATGTCGTCCCCCTGGCCGTTCCGGTAGTAGTAGGTCATCTTCTGGTCCGGGACCGCGATCGCCATCGAGACGTCGGCGTTACTCAGCAGCACGACCCGCCCGCTCACGGGATCGCCGCTCTTCTTCAAGTCCTTCGTCTTGAAATGATGGTGACGCAGCACCTGCTCGTCGGCCCTCTGGACGCGGCAATCCTGGATTTTTCGGATTTCGCGCACCTGGGTCGGCATGTTGTGGTGATAGATTAGCGAAGAGCGCCCCGAGAACCCGCGCGACCCCATGAGCTGCTCCGTGTAGAGCTTCCCGTCGGGGCGGCGGAACTGCGTGTGGCGCTTGTGGGGAGTCTGTCCCAGCGTGTGGTACATGGGCATATGGTTACCTCGATCGACGGGCGCCTGGGCGGCGCGCCGTCAGGCGATCTTGTTGGTGAGGGTGCCCAGGCGTTCGATCTCGAGCGTGACCTCGTCGCCTGGTTCAAGCCAGGGATGAACCTCGGTCCCAAGCTCCAGAATGCAGCCGGTTCCCACCGTGCCGGAACCGATCACGTCACCGGGGAAAAGATACACGTCCTGGGAAGCCCTCGCAATCATCTGCCCGAACGTGAAATGGAGGTCCTTCACGTTCCCGCGGGAGAGCGTGGCGCCGCTCACGCGGGCCTCCATCGTAAGATCGTAATGGTCCCCGCGCCGCTTCGGCTCCAGCTCGTCCAGCGTGACCAGCGCGGGACCCAGCGAGGTCGCGAAGTCCTTCCCCTTCGCGGGCCCGAGCCCGATCGCCATCTCCTTCCGCTGCACGTCGCGAGCGCTCCAGTCGTTCAGGATCGTGAACCCGGCGACAACGGACCGCCATTTCTCCGCCGGCACGTTCTTCGCCCGCACCCCGATGACGCACGCGATCTCCAGCTCGTAGTCCAGGGCCTTCGTCCACTCGGGCTTCGCCACCACCGCGCCGTCGCCTACGAGCGAGCCCGGGTTCGAGAAGTAGAAGGCGGGAAACTCGTACCACTCGGGCGGGACCTCAAGCTTGCGCCGCGCGCGCGCGGTCCGAACGTGCGCCTCGAAGGCGTAGAAGTCGCGGATGGTGGGCGGTCGCGAGACCGGAGGGTGGAGCGTGACGCGCGCCCGGGGATGCCAGGCCGGCGCCAGGTCGGCCGCGTGCTTGGCCCCCGCCGCCTGCGCGCGCTCGAACACCGACCGCGCCACCGGAAGCCCTTGCTCCCAGTCGCTCAGGAGCGCGTCCAGGGAGCGGAGCCTTCCGTTCGCCGAGTCCAGCCCGGGCGCCACGACCGAGGCGGCCGCTGCCAATTCCAGCACGCGATCGCCGTCCAGCGCGCCCAGAAGGCGCTCCGAAGCGCCGGACCGGCCGAACGACACGAGGCGCATCGCTACGCCGCCTCGCCGCAACCGAGCAGAGCGAGGGGCATCAGATCCTAGAGATTTCCCCGCAATGCCTGCTCGCGCTCGATCGCTTCGAAGAGCGCCTTGAAGTTTCCCTTGCCGAAGCCTCGGCTCCCCTTCCGCTCGATCACCTCGAAGAACACGGTGGGGCGATCCTCGACCGCTCTCGTGAAGATCTGGAGCAGGTACCCTTCCTCGTCGCGGTCCACGAGTATGCCGAGCTTGGAAAGCTCGCGCTTGTCCTCGTCGATCTTGCCGACGCGCCCCTCCAGCAGCTCGTAGTAGCTGGGAGGCACGCTCACGAAGGGGATCCCCGACTCCTTTAGCCGCGAGACGGTGTTGATGATGTCGCTCGTGGCGAGGGCGATGTGCTGGACTCCGGCGCCGCGGTAGTACTCGAGATATTCGTCGATCTGGGATTTCTTCTTCCCCGCGGCGGGCTCGTTGATCGGGAACTTCACCTTGCCGCTGCCGTCGGCCATCACCTTCGACATCAATGCCGAATACTCCGTGGAGATGTCCTTGTCGTCGAAGTGCTGGAACTGGCTGAAGCCCATCACGTCGCGGTAGTACGCGACGAACTTGTTCATGTCCCCCAGCGCGACGTTCCCCACGACGTGATCCACGTAGAGGAGCGGTCCCGGCCTGGGCTGCTCGCCGGTGGCCCGGTATCCCGGCAGGAACGCGCCACGATACTTGGAGCGATCCACGAAGGAGTGGATGGTGTCGCCGTACGTGGCGACCGAGGCGCGGCGAATCTCGCCCGACTCGTCGCGCACGGTCGTCGGCGCCTCCACGCCGCGGGCCCCGCGCTTGGTGGTCTCCGCGAACGCGCGGTCCACGTCCTCGACCTCGAGCGCTATGTCGCGCACGCCGTCCCCGTGCCGGTGAACATGCTCCGCCATGAACCCATCGGGCCCGAGCGGCGTGGAAAGCGCGAAGCGCACGTTCCCCTGCTGCATGACGTAGGAGGCGCGGTCGCGCACGCCCGTCTCGAGCCCCGCGTACGCGGTGATCGCGAGACCGAACGCGTGCTGATAGAAGAACGCCGCCTGCCGCGCGTTCCCCACCCAGAACTCGAGGTGGTCGATGGACCGGATGCTCAGGAAATCGTCGGTCGCCGCCTTGGCGCCCGGCGCCGTCGCGCTGCGATCACCCATAGAGTCCTCGCAATTTCGTGGCTTCCGCGACCCGCCCGACGCCGAGCATGTAAGCCGCGGTCCGATTGTGCGTGCGGTGCTTCTCCGCGAGCGCGGCCACGTCGGCGAAGGAGCGGCGCATGATCGTCTCCAGCTTCTGGTTCACCTCGTCCTCGGTCCAGAAGTAGTTGGCGAGGTCCTGGACCCACTCGAAGTAGGAGACCGTGACGCCGCCCGCGTTCGCGAGGATGTCCGGGATCAGGAACACGCCGTTCTCGTGGAGAATGGGGTCCGCGTCCGGCGTCGTGGGGCCGTTGGCCGCCTCCGCCAGGATCAGCGGCTTGATGCGCGGCGCGTTCTCCTCGGTGATCTGATTCTCGAGCGCGGCCGGGACCAGGATGTCCACCTTCAGCTCGAGCAGCTCCTTGTTCCCGATGCGGTCCGTCCCCGGCGTCCCCACCACCGTTCCCGACTCGGCCTTGTGCGCCTGGACAACCTTGGGATCGAGGCCGCGCGCGGAGTGGATCCCCCCGCGCGAATCGCTGACCGCCACGACCTTGGTGCCACGCGCGTGCAGGAGATCGTGCGCGATGGAGCCCGCGTTGCCGTACCCCTGGATGGCGACCGTCATGCCCGAAAGCTGCTTCCCGAGATGTTTGCAAGCCTCCTCGATCGCATACGTGCAGCCGCGCGCGGTCGCCTCGCGGCGCCCCAGCGAGCCGCCGAGCGAGATGGGCTTCCCGGTCACGACGCCGGGGGACGCGAAGCCCTGGCGCATGGTGAACGTATCCATGATCCATGCCATGACCTGCGCGTCGGTGTAGACGTCGGGCGCGGGAATGTCCTTCTCCGGGCCGATGATGATCGCGATCTCGTTCGTGTACCGGCGCGTCATGCGCTCCAGCTCGTGCATGGAGAGCGCCTTCGGATCCACCTCGATCCCACCCTTGGCGCCGCCGTACGGCAGGTTCACGACCGCGCACTTCCACGTCATCCACATGGCAAGCGCTTTCACCTCATCCAGGGTCACCTGCGGGTGATAGCGGATGCCCCCCTTCGCGGGGCCGCGGGACACGTCGTGCTGCACGCGGTATCCCTGGACGACCATCCAGGAGCCGTTGTCCTTCTCGAACGGGACTGAGACGATGAGGGCGCGCCGAGGCACCCGAAGCTTGAGGCGGATCCCGTCCTCGAGCTTGAGAGCCTCGGCCGCGATATCGAACTGGCGCTGGGCTACTTCGAACGGATTGTTGGTGGTCGCCGGTTTCTTCTCCATGACTACGGACATGAGACCCTCGGGTTGTGGGTGGATCGCCGGAATTGCGGCCTCCGGCGCGAACAGGCTCCAGCATGGGCATTTTACTCCCGGGGGCGGTTGCCGCAACCGGGAAGTCGGTATACTGCCGCCATGGATCCAGCTCGGGCCGCCCGCGCTGTCCGTGCCGCTCGCGTCGCCCGCGGAGCGCTGGCCGCCGGAGCGGCCGCTTTCGTGATCGCGGTCGTCGTGGCGAGCCGGACCCCGGGACCCCGAGCCTGGGCGCTCCACCTCCCCGGCTTCCTGCCCCGCCCCGCCCGTTCGTTCGTGCTGGCGCTCCTTGCCGGGGGCGCCGCATGGCTCGGGTTCGATTTCCTCCGGGGAGCGCCGACGCGTGAGCCCGGCGACACGGCCCGCGCGAAGGACACCCCACAGCGGCGAGCGGGAAAGAGACGCGCCTCGCGGGGGCAGCCATCCCGGCGAGCGGCTCCCGGGGGCGCCTTTCGCATCCCTCGATGGAGCCTGTGGCTCCTGCTCCTGCCCTGGGCGTGGCTTCTCTGGATCTTGGAAGCGCGGACCCGTTTTCTGGGTGATGGGACGGTTTGGCTCCAGAACATCCAGACGAGGAATCCGAACCCTTTCAGCGAGCCTCTCGCCGCGGCGACGTGGGCGGGGTACGCCCGCCTCGTGGGGGCGCTGGGTCTTCCGTTCGATGCGGTGACGGCGGGCCTCCTGCCCGTTTTCTGCGGCGTGATCGCCGCGGCGCTCTTCTGGGGGATCGCCACCGAGATCACGCGCGGAGGCGGATCGCGCGCGTTCGCGCTCTCGGTGCTGGCGACCATGGGCTCAGTCCAGCTCTACTTCGGTTACATCGAGAGCTACTCGACGGTCAGCGTCGCGATCCTCGCGTACCTCTGGCTGGGCCTGCGGCGCGCGAGGGGCGCCGATCACCCGGTCTGGAGCGCGATCGCGCTGGCGGTTGTCATTCCGTTCCATCTCTCCTGCGTCTTCCTCGCACCCTCCTTCCTGTATCTCGTGCTCCGGGAGAAACGCCCTTGGATCCGGAGGGCGGCGCTCACGCTCGTGCCGCCGACGGGCGCGGCCGCGCTTCTCATCCTCCTGGGCTATCCGCCCTCGCGCTGGCTCGGCTCCTTCCGGATCGCCGCCCGCGCAGTCGAGTCGGGGCACGAGGCGGCGCTCTATGCGAAGCCGTACGCGGCGATCTCGCTGGGCCACGCCTGGGACGTGCTGAATGCGATCCTGCTCGCGCTCCCGATCCCCGCGCTTCTCCTGTTCGCAGCCCTGGCGGACCGAGTGGGCGAGGAGCCCCACGAGGCAGCCCTCCTCGCCGATCCGGCAGCGCGTTTCCTCGCGCTCGCGGCGCTGCCGGGATTACTCCTCGTGGCCGCGCTCATTCTCCCGGTCGCGCCGGCCCAGGATTGGGACCTCACCTCCATTCTCCTTCTTCCGCTCGCGGTCTTCGGGGTCAAGGCCGGCTTCTCGATCCCCAGGCTCCCCATCCGCGGGAGACGAGGCGTCGCGGTCGTCGCGCTGGGATTGGGCGCCCTCCTCTCCTTCGTCCTCGTGAACGCCGACACGGAGTCCGCTCTCCGCCGCTTCGAGACGCTGGTCGGCCCGGGAGCGAAGATCACGGCCTACGGGAGGGCTTACGGGAACGAGCTTCTGGAGACCTACGACGCGGAGCGCAAGGATTTCGCGCGGGCAGTGATCCATGCGCAGCGGGCGCTCGACGCGGAGCCGACCAATCCACGCTATTGGGTCAAGAAGGGAGCGGCGCTCTACGAGCTGGGCCGCTACGACGAGGCGATCCCGGTGCTTCAGGAAGGGATCCGACGGGGACCCGCGAGGGACGACGCCTACTACGACCTCGGGAACTGCCTGGCGCGGAAAGGCCGTTACCCCGAGGCGGCGGTCAATTACCGCGAAGCGGTCCGGTTAGGGGAACCCAGCCCCGACTACTTCAACAACCTGGCGGTCGCGCTCTATTACTCGGGAGAGCCGGATACGGCCCGCGTCTTGTGGACCGAGGTCGTCCGGCGCTGGCCCCAGTACACGCTGTCGAGGCGACTCTTGAGTCGCCACTTCGGCGGCGCGAGCGCCGACAGCGCGGGCGTTACCTCGACGCGGGGCTGACAGGCCGCTGGGAGGCGGCGATGAGACCCATCACGTCCTCGATCTGCTGGTGCCCGAGCGTGAGCAGGAAGTTGGGATTCCGTCCATAGCTCTTCGCGCCCAGGATGTAGAAATCGGGCTCGGGATTCTTCAGCGTCTCGGGTCCGTGCGATACCTGGCCCAGACAGCCTTGCGCCGCCTCGGGGTCCTTGGACTGAGCCGCGAGTACCGCCGCGGCCAATGCCATGGGCCCCTCCGATGCGTAGCAGATGTGGATCTGCAGCTCGCGGAAGAGCGAGAGATCGGGCCGATAGCCGACGAGCGCCAGCACGCGGTCCACCTCGATCCGTTCCTCCACGGCGCGGGAATCCACGAGCGCGACCTCGATCGTGCCCGAGGGAAGCGGGCGGTAGGCCACGACCGTGGCGCCCGCATGGTGCCGGATCCAGGCCGACCCGAGCGCGATCCGGCTCGCGCGCTCGTTCAGCTCGCGCAGCACGGGTAGCTCCGTGAGCTCGGCAGCCGGCACCGGGGCGAAGCTGTTCTCGCCGCGGTCGCGGTGGACCCACTCGATCCGTGTGCGCGCGCTTTCCCCGCCGGCGCGCACCAGCTCGTCGAGGTCGGCGATGACGTTCGCGGCGGAGCGCCCGTCCCCGACGAGGAGGATTCGCTTCCCCGCGTACACGCCGCTCGCGTCGATCACCACGTCCGCGCGCTCGAGCCCCAAGGGCTCGCCGTTCGGGTCTTCGATCCGGAGGAGGAACGGCCGAGACCCCCTGGCCTCAAACCGCCCCTTTGCCAACCCCTCGCGCGCGATCGCGCCGACACGCGTTCCCTCCCGTATCACGCCCGACATCTCCGGTAGGCGAGAGAGCGGAAGGAGATAACGCGCGCGTAGCTCAGCGGCCGTGAGGATCTCCTCGTCGCCGGGCAGCTTCACGCCCGTCGAGCGCAGGCGCTCGCGCCCCAGCTCGGTGGAATTCATGCGGAACGGAGTGAAGAGGCGGACGGGGCCGTAGCGGGCGAAGTGCTCCGCGATGCGGCCAGTCTCGAATACGCGAACCTCGAACCCATCCCGGCGCGCGAGAAGCGCCGCCTCGAGGCCGATCGGCCCCGCGCCGACGATGGCGATCTTTCTCACGGCCATGCGCTATCCCAGTCCCAGGTGCTCCAGCTCTTCCTCATCGAATCCCAGGTAATGCCCGTACTCGTGAAGGAGCGTGATCTTCATCTCTTTCGAGACTTCCTGCCGGCTCTCTCCGGCGCGTTCGAGGTTCCTCTGGAAGAGGAGCACCACGTCGCCGTAGCCGCCTCCGCCGCCCAGCTTGTCGCCCACCGAGGTCCCCACGAAGAGCCCCAGGATCTCGGGGTTGATGACCGGCGCGTGCTCGGCAATGGCGCGCGAGGGCTTCGGCTCGACGAGCACCGGCACCTCGAGCACGGCCTCGCGGATCACACGAGGCAAGGATGCCAGGACCTTGTCCAGGAGCGTCTTGAAATCATCGGGGCTGAGCCGGACGGGCTGAGGGAAGTTCTCGGGGTCCACCCTGTGAGCGTCGGAGAACAGGAGATCGGCGTCCTCGAACTTGCCCAGGACCTCGAGGATCGTCGCCTCCAGCTCGGCGCGCTCGGGGTCGTCCTCTTCGTCCGCGGGGGGCTTGAGGGCCCGAACGGCCTTCAGGGCCTCCGCGGTCCTCCAGAGGAGGTGAAGGCATTCGGCCCGACGGACCGAGGCGCCCCAGTGCTCCGGGTCCTTCTTAAGAATCGCCTCGAAGCTCTCGAGCGCCAGCTCGTATTCGCCGTCCTCGAGCGCGACCTCCCCCTCTTCGGCGAGCACCACGATGGGATCGGATTCGGGGGTCACTTCACGAGGCTTTGGTGGCCCGCTCCGCGCGATCGAGGAGTTCCTGGATATCGGCAATCGTCGGCGCGAGCTGCTGCGCCTGCGCGCGGAGAAGGTCCATGTCCCCCGACTGGGCGTAGCGGTCCATGTCGGTGATGCACCGGCGCGCGGTGGCCACGGAGATCGAGAGGTGCTCGCGGTCGAGAATGTTCATGGCGGAGGACTGGCTCATGGCTGCGTCCATGGCGGCGTTCAGCTCCTTGTCGAGCCCGAGGATCTTGTCCGATTCGCCGCTCTGGATCGCGGAAGTGAGCCTGGTGTTCACGTCGTCCACCTGGGCCTTGAGCGCGGCGAAGGAGATGTGCACCGCCTTCGTGTCCCCCGCCCACTGGCAGGAGGGGGCGGCGAGGAGCGCGACCGAAAGCGCCGCGAGCATCCATCCCGCGCCAGTCCGGAGCGGCGTCACTTGATGAGGTAGACGATGGTGAATACGAAGAGCCACACCACGTCCACGAAGTGCCAGTACCAGGCCACCCCTTCGAAGCCGAAGTGATTTTCAGGCGTGAAGTGTCCGGCGACGCTGCGGAACAGAATCACCCACAGCATGA
>JBGPHU010000102.1:0-10626 GCA_041484545.1 Candidatus Eiseniibacteriota bacterium
CGGGAGACAACGTGGACGTGACGGTGGAGCTGATCACGCCGATCGCGATGGAGAAGGAGCTTCGATTCGCGATCCGCGAGGGCGGCCGCACCGTCGGAGCAGGCGTCGTTACGGAGATCATTCAATAATGCCCGCTACCGCGCCGGCTGGACAGAGGATCCGCATCCGTTTGCGTTCGTACGATCACGCCGTGCTTGACCAGTCGGCGGGCGAGATCGTCCGTACGGCGAAGCGCACCGGGGCCCGCACCGCGGGACCGATTCCGCTTCCGACGCAGCGCTCGGTGTACACCGTGCTCCGCTCTCCGCACGTGGACAAGAAGTCGCGGGAGCAGTTCGAGATCCGCGTCCACAAGCGGCTCATCGACATCGTGAAATCCACGCCGCAGACGATCGATGCGTTGATGAAGCTCGATCTGCCCGCCGGCGTCGATATCGAAATCAAGCTCTAAGGGAAGGGAACCCGAAGGGAACGGACCATGATCGGACTGCTCGCAGAGAAAATCGGAATGACCCAGATCTTCGACGATAAGGGGCGTGTGATCCCGGTGACGCTCCTCTCGGCGGGGCCGTGTCCGGTCGTGCAGGTGAAGACGCCCGAGACGGACGGATACTCCGCGCTGCAGATCGGGTTCGGCAAGAAGCGCGAGGCGCTGATCCCGAAGGGGCTCCAGGGCCACTTGAAGAAGCACAACGCCGCGGGCATCCGCTCGCTCAAGGAAGTTCGCGTGGACGACGTCTCGGCCTACACGGTGGGGCAGGAGCTGACGGTCGCCCTCTTCGAGGTCGGAACGAAGGTGGACATCATCGGCGTCTCGAAAGGACGTGGATTTGCCGGGGTGATGCGGCGGCACCACTTCACGTGCGGCCGCGAGACCCACGGATGCGTCACGCACAAGCAGCCGGGCTCGATCGGCGCGAGCGCCTACCCGAGCCGCGTCATCAAGGGGAAGAAGCTGCCGGGCCGCATGGGCGGCGAGCGCGTCACGGTCAAGAACCTGAACGTCGTGGGCGTGGATCAAGAGCAGCACCTGATCTGGGTGCGCGGCTCGATCCCCGGCCCTCCGAAGAGCACGGTTCTCATCCGGAAGATCGGCGAGAAGAAATGAAAGCGAAACGGTTCGGAATCGACGGCAAGGAAAAGGGCACGATCGAGCTTCCCAAGGAGCTCTTCGAGGCCGAGGTCAACGAGCACCTGATCTGGGAGGCCGTGAAGACCTTCCTCGCGAACCAGCGCCAGGGCACCGCGGCGGCGAAGAATCGCGCCAAGGTGAGCGGCGGCGGGCGGAAGCCCTGGAAGCAGAAGGGCACCGGCCGCGCCCGCGCGGGCTCGAACACCTCGCCGCTCTGGCCGGGAGGCGGCGTGGCCTTCGGACCGCGGCCGCGCGACTACTCGACGCAGATGAACGCGAAGGCCCGGATGCGGGCGCTCTGCGGGGCGCTGACCTCGCGCGCGCAGGACGGCGGCGTGATCATCGTGGACGTGCCGTCCTTGGACGCGCCCAAGACCAAGACGATGGCGGACCTGATCCAGAAGATCGGCCTCAGCGAGAAGAAGGTCCTCTGGGTTTTCGACAAGATGGATGAGACGGCGCGGAAGTCCACGCGAAATCTGCACAAGGTCAAGACGGCCGAGAGCCGGACCCTTCACACCTACGCGCTCATGAACTGCGACTGCCTCGTCCTCACGGAAGGCGGTCTCAAGAGCCTGGCGGAGCGAGTGAACGCATGAACAAGGAACCCCGCACCATCGTGCGCCGCGCCATGATCTCCGAGAAGGGGACCCAGCTTCGCGAGAAGCAGAACGGGTATCTCTTCGAGGTCTCGCGCGACGCCAACAAGATCGAAATCAAGCGCGCCATCGAGTCCATCTTCAGCGTGAAGGTGAACGCGGTGCGCACGATCCGCGTGCACGGCAAGCCGAAGCGTCAGGGCCGGTACGCGGGACACAGACCCGATTGGAAGAAAGCTCTCGTGACCCTCAAGAAGGGTCAGACGATCGAGCTCTTCGAGCAGGTATAGCGATGGCTCTACGCAAATTCAGGCCGCTCACGCCGGCCACGCGGTTCAAGACGCTTCCCACGTTCGCCGAGATCACGCGCTCCCGTCCGGAGCCGCGGCTGGTCGAGCGGCTGAAGAGGACAGGCGGGCGGGACAACAAGGGACACATCTCATCCTGGCAGCGCGGAGGCGGTCACCGTCGCAACTACCGCGTGATCGATTTCCGGCGCGACAAGACGGGGATCCCGGCGAAGGTGGCGCACATCGAGTACGACCCGAACCGGAGCGCGCGGATCGCGCTGCTCCACTACGTGGACGGCGAGAAGCGCTACATCGTGGCTCCGCAGCTTTTACGTGTAGGGGATACCGTGCTCTCCGGGCCGGAAGCCGAGATCAAGCCGGGGAACGCGATGCCCATCCGCTCGATCCCGCTCGGCACGTTCGTCTACAACGTCGAGATGACGCCCGGAAAGGGCGGCCAGATCTCACGCAGCGCCGGCACCTACTGTCAGGTGATGGCGAAGGAAGGGGACGGCGCGGTGTTGCGGCTCCCTTCCGGCGAGATGCGCAAGGTCTCCGCCGCGTGCGCGTGCACCATCGGGCAGGTGGGCAATGAGGACCACCAGAACGTCGTGATCGGCAAGGCCGGCAAGACGCGCTGGCTGGGCAGGCGGCCGAACGTCCGCGGCGTGGCCATGAATCCGGTGGACCATCCGATGGGCGGCGGCGAAGGCAAATCCTCAGGCGGCCGGCATCCGTGCTCGCCCTGGGGGCAACTGTCGAAAGGCAAGAAGACCCGCAAGCACAAGCTCTCCGACAAGTACATCGTCCGCAGCCGGAAGAAGCAGAGCTAAGGTCAGAGGAGCGAAGCCCAATCATGAGCCGTTCGGTAAAAAAGGGTCCCTTCATCGACGCGAAGCTTCTGAAGAAGCTCGAGCTGTTGAACAAGGTGAACGAGCGGCGCGTGTTCAAGACGTGGGCGCGGCGCTCCACGATCTCTCCGGAGTTCGTGGGCCACACGCTCGCCGTGCACAACGGGATCAAGTTCATCCCGGTCTACATCACGGAGAACATGGTGGGGCACAAGCTGGGCGAGTTCGCGCCGACGCGGATCTTCCGCGGGCACGGCTCGCATGTGGAGAAGACGACGGCGGCAGCAGCAGCCTCGTCCGGTCCGGGAGGCGGCCCGAGCGGGCCCCCGAAGTAACATGGAAGCCAAAGCGATCGCCAGATACGTCCGGGTCACCCCGCGCAAGGCGGATCAGGTGCTCCAGTTGATCCGCGGGAAGCGGGTCGACCAGGTCACCGAGATCCTGGATTTCACGCCGAAGCACGTCGCGAAGGTGATCGGCAAGGTCTTGAAGTCCGCCGTGGCGAATGCCGTGGCGATGGAAGGAAAGATCAACATCGAGCATCTGCGCGTGAAGGAGGCCACGGCCGGGGCGGGACCCTCGCTCAAGCGGTTCCTCCCGCGCGCCCAGGGACGTGCCACACCGATCATCAAGCGAACGAGCCACATCACGATCATCGTCGAAGGGGATGCTCCGGTCGAAGAGCCGGGCGGCCCGGCGCGCCGCGCTCGTCGCCGCGCGCCCGCGAAGGAGGCCACGTAGTGGGTCAGAAAACCAACCCGATCGGGCTGCGGCTCGGGATCATCGCCACCTGGGACTCGCGCTGGTTCGCTCGGAAGGATTATCCAAAGCTTCTCGAAGAGGACATCTTCATCCGGCGCTATCTGAAGAAGCGCCTGGCGCAGGCGGGGATCTCGAGGATCATCATCCAGCGCGCGATCGCCAAGGTGACCATCAACATCTCCACCGCCCGCCCCGGTCTCGTGATTGGACGACGCGGACAGCAGGTGGACCAGCTTCGTGACGAGTTGCAGCACATCACGAAGAAGGAGATCTTCCTCAACATCGACGAGGTCAAGAAGCCCGATCTCGACGCCATCCTCGTCTCGGAGCACGTGGCGCGCCAGCTGGAGCAGCGCGTCTCGTTCCGCCGGGCGATGAAGAAGGCGATCGCCTCGACCATGCGCTCGGGCGCCGGCGGCATCCGCATCGTGTGCTCGGGACGGCTGGGCGGCGCCGAAATGGCGCGGACCGAGGGATATCGCGAGGGACGCGTGCCGCTCCACACGCTCCGCGCCGACATCGATTTCGCGCGCGCGACGGCGCGGACGATCTACGGCGCCGTGGGCGTGAAGGTGTGGATCTTCAAGGGCGAGGTGCTGGAGAAGAAGGAGGCGCCGGCGGCGCTTCCGGCGAGCCAGACCCGCACCGCGACTCCGGCGGCAGGATAAGGCGACATGCTCGTACCGAAGCGCGTCAAACATCGCAAGCAGATGCGCGGGCGCCGGAAGGGCATGGCGCAGCGCGGCTCCACCGTGACGTTCGGAGAGTATGGATTGCAGGCGCTCGAGGCGGCGTGGATCACCAACCGCCAGATCGAGGCCGCGCGCGTCGCGATCACGCGCTTCATCAAGCGCGGCGGGAAGATGTGGATCCGCATCTTTCCGGACAAGCCGGTGACGGTGAAGCCGGCGGAGACGCGAATGGGAAAAGGCAAGGGCTCGCCCGAGTACTGGGTGGCCGTGGTGAGGCCCGGTCGCGTCCTCTTCGAGCTGGAGGGGATCAGCGCGGAGCTGGCCAAGAAGGCGATGAAACTGGGCGCAAGCAAGCTGCCGATCAAGACGAAGTTCCTCGAGCGGCAAGATCTGGCGGGGAGTTGAGATGAGAGAGCTCAAGGCGGAGAAGATCCGCGACATGACGGAAGATGAGATCGAGAACCGGATCCGCGAGGTGCACGAGGAAATCTTCAACCTGCGCTTCCGGAACGCGATGCGCCAGCTCCAGAACCCGGTCCTGATCCGCGAGCGCCGCCGCGACATCGCGCGCATGCGGACCATCCTGACCGAGCACCGGAAGGGCGTGCGGAAGCTCTCCGGCCATATCGAGGCGGCCGCACCGGCGGGCGGCGCGGCCAAGGCAGGGAAGGCGGTCCGGGAACCGGCGAAGGAGCCCGCGAAGGCGGCCCGGGAGCCGGTGAAGGAACCGAAGCGGGAGCCCGCGGATCGGAAGAAGGCGCCCCAAGCGGCGAAGAAGGCGGCCAAGTCGGCCAAGGAGCCTAAGAAGTGACACCAGAATCGAAAGAACCGAAGGACGTGGGAAGGGCCGTGCCCCCCTCGAAGGAGCGTGGACGCAGGAAGGTGATGACCGGCACGGTCGTCAGCACGGCCATGCAGAAGACGGTAGTGGCTCAAATCGAGCGGCTCGTGAAGGACCCGGACTACGGCAAGTACGTTCGCCGCCGGAATCGGTTCAAGGTCCATGACGAGAAAAACGACTGCAAGGTGGGCGACGTGATCCGCTTCATGGAGACGCGCCCGCTGAGCAAGGACAAGTGTTGGCGCCTTCTCGACTTCGTCAAGCGCGTAGAGCGCTGAGCGGGCGGGGAGGAGGAGCTCATGGTTCAGCCACGAAGCATTATCACGATATCGGACAACTCCGGGGCGCGCGTGGCCCGCGTGGTCAAGGTGCTCGGAGGCACCCGGAAGCGTTACGGCCGTCTGGGCGACGTGATCGTCGTCTCGATTCAGGACGCGCTCCCGGGCGCGCAGATCAAGAAGGGCGACGTCCACAGGGCGGTGCTCATCCGGACCGTGAAGGAAGTGCGGAGGCGGGACGGCTCCTACATCCGCTTCGACCAGAACGCGGCGGTGTTGATCGACGAGCAGAAGGAGCCCAAGGGGACGCGCATCTTCGGTCCCGTGGCTCGAGAGCTGCGCGAGCGGGAGTTCATGAAGATCATTTCCCTCGCGCCCGAAGTCATCTGAGGTATTGACGATGTCCCAATTCATCAAGAACGACCAGGTGGTGGTGATCGCCGGTGACGACCGCGGCAAGACCGGGCGCGTGCTCAAGGTCCTGCTCGACAAGGGCCGGGTGATCGTCGAGAAGGTCAATTTCATCAAGCGGCACACGAAGCCGCGGGGTCAGAAGTCCCAGGGCGGGATCCTCGAGCGTGAGGCCCCGATCCATCTCTCCAACGTGATGCATCTCTGCACCAAATGCCAGACCGGCGTCCGCGTATCCATGAAGCGGGGCGAGGACGGCAAGCGCGAACGCTACTGCGGGCGGTGCGGCGAAGTGATCTCGAGAGTGCGCTGATGGCCGACGACAAGGAAAAAGAGAAGAAGCAGGCGAAGCCCAAGTCAGAGGGCGGGAGCGAGCAGAAGCCGAAGGCGGACGCCAAGCCGAAGGCGGACGCCAAGCCGAAGGCGGACGCCAAGCAGAAGAGCGGCGACGCCAAGCAGAAGAGCGGCGACGGCAAGGCGAAGGGCAAGGGCGACTCGAGGCGGAAGGGCGGCGGCAAGGACCAGGTCCAGGGTTCGGCCATCGGCGAGGCCGAGCCGCCGGCGCGCGTTCCCCGGCTCCGCGAGCATTTCGAGAAGAACGTGCTGCCCGAGCTGATGAAGCGCTTCTCGTACTCGAACCCGATGGAAGTGCCGAGGCTCAAGAAGATCGTCGTGAACATGGGCGTCGGCGACGCGCTCCAGAACATCAAGATGCTGGACGCGGCCGTGGCCGATATGGCGACGATCACGGGGCAGAAGCCCTCGATCCGGAAAGCCAAGAAGTCGATCGCGAACTTCAAGCTCCGCGAGGGGCAGCCGATCGGCTGCATGGTGACCCTGCGCGGACCGCGCATGTACGAGTTCTACGACCGGCTCATCAACGTGGCGCTGCCGCGAATCCGCGATTTCCGCGGCGTGCCCATGAAGTCCATGGACGGGCAGGGCAATTACACGCTCGGAATCACCGAGCAGATCATCTTCCCGGAGATCAACTACGACAAGGTCGAGAAGATCCGGGGGATGGATATCACGTTCGTCACGTCGGCCGGCAGCGACGAAGAAGGGCAGGAGCTTCTGAGGCTCATGAACATGCCCTTCCGGCAGCGCCAGGCCTGACGGCAAAGGAGCGACGTTGGCCAAGAAGTCGCTAGTGGAGAAGTGGAAGCGGACGCCCAAGTTCAAGGTGCGCCGCTACAACCGTTGCCACCGCTGCGGCCGGTCGCGCGCGTTTCTGCGCGATTTCGGACTCTGCCGTATTTGCTTCCGGGAGCTCGCCCTCATGGGCCAGATCCCGGGCGTGGTCAAGGCGAGCTGGTAACCCGGGCCGTAGGCCCGAAGCCGAAAGGGAACCATGTCGGTTAGCGATCCCGTTGCGGATTTCTTGACGTGCATCCGCAACGCGTGCAAGGCGAAGCACAAGAAGGTCGACGTTCCGGCTTCGAATCTGAAGACGGAGCTCGTGCGGTTGCTGCTGAAGGAGAAGTTCATCAACAACTACAAGTCGATCGACGACAAGAAGCAGGGCCTTATCCGCATCTATCTCAAGTACGACGCCAAGGAACGGAGCGTCATCCAGGGGATCGAGCGCATGAGCAAGCCCGGACGCCGCGTCTACCTGCGCCGGCACGAAATCCCGAAGGTGCAGGGGGGCATGGGCACGGCCATCGTGTCCACGCCGAGCGGCATCATGACCGATATCGAAGCGCGCGATGAGGGGCTCGGTGGCGAGTACCTCTGTCGCGTCTGGTAGGAGCGGACCATGCCGTCGCGAGTAGGAAAGATGCCGATCAAGATCCCGTCGGGCGTGCAGGTGAAGCGCGACGCCCACGCGGTCCACGTCAAAGGGCCGAAGGGAGAGCTTCAGTTCACGCTCGCCCACGGCGTCGACGTGAAGATCGAGCCGAGCGAGATCCTCGTCGCGCAGGTCGGCGGCGGGAAGCAGGCCCTGGCGCTCCACGGCACCACGCGCGCGATCCTCGCGAACATGGTGGAGGGGGTCACGAAGGGCTTCAGCAAGGTGCTCGAGATCCAGGGAACCGGGTATCGCGCCCAGATGAGCGGAAAGAAGCTGGTGCTGCAGCTCGGCTACTCGCACCCGATCGAGTTCGAATCGCCGGCCGGCATCACGATCGTGGCCGAGTCGCAGACCAAGATCGTCATCAGCGGATACAACAAGGAGCAGGTCGGCCAGGTGGCCGCGATCATCCGCGACTTCCGGCCGCCCGAGCCGTACAAGGGGAAGGGCATCCGGTACGCCGGTGAGTACGTCCGCCGCAAGGCGGGCAAGGCCGCCGGCGGGAAGACCTCGGCGTAACGTCCCGCCGCGCGCGTCGCGGCGAAATCGAGAGGTAGCGCAGGAACCATGAAATCGACAGCGACACCGAGGCTCAAGGGCCGCGACCGGCGGCATATGAGAATCCGGAAGAAGGTGATGGGGACGGCCGAGCGGCCGCGTCTCACCGTGTTCCGGAGTCTCAACCATATCTACGCACAGCTCGTGGACGATCTCTCCGGCCGCACCATTCTGACCGTCTCCTCGCTCGACAAGGAAGTCGTGCCGAAGGGCGGATCCACGAAGGGGAAGCTGGAGGCCGGCAAGCTGGTCGGAAAGAAGATCGCCGCGAAGGCGAAGGAAAAAGGCATCGAGCGCGTGTGCTTCGACCGCGCGGGCTATCTCTACCATGGCCGCGTCAAAGCGGTGGCCGACGGCGCCCGTGAGGGCGGCCTGAACTTCTAGGAGACTTCATGGCTTACCCAGGAATGCGCGGACGCATGCAGTCCCAGCAGGACTCCGAGTTCATCGAGCGCGTGATCCACGTGAATCGCGTAGCCAAGGTGGTGAAGGGCGGACGCCGGTTCAGCTTCAACGCGATCGTTGCGATCGGAGACGGCAAGGGGCGCGTCGGCGTGGGCCTCGGCAAGGCGAACGAAGTTTCCGACGCCATCCGCAAGGCGGGTGAAGCGGCGAAGAAGGGCATGTTCCCGGTCCCGCTCAAGAAGACCACGATCCCGCATCAGGTGATCGGCCGCTTCGGCGCGGGCGTCGTGCTCATGAAGCCGGCGACGCCGGGTACGGGCGTGATCGCGGGCGGCACGGTGCGCGCGGTCCTCGAGGCGGCGGGCATCCGCGACGTGCTCACGAAGTCACTCGGCTCGGGCAATCCCCACAACGTGGTGAAGGCCACCGTGCAGGGACTCCAGAGCCTGCGGCAGGCGAGCGACGTCGCGGCGACGCGCGGCAAGACGGTCAGCGAGCTGCTCGGGATTCGGCCCAAGGCCAAGGCGGCGGTCGATGACGCTCGTTAAGATCACCCAGGAACGCAGCAAGATCCGCTGCATCGAGAAGCACAAGCGCACGCTCGCGGCGCTGGGGTTGCGCCGCATCAACCATTCGGTGCTCCACGAAGACACCCCGCAGATCCGGGGCATGGTCGATCTCGTCCGCTACTTGGTCCGTGTCGAGCCCGCCGACGGCGGGGCGAAGAGGGCCGAGTCGGCGCACGGGATGAGGAAGAAGCGCAGCGCGCCGGGCGCCAAGCGGAAGGCGGGGATCACGAAGGGCGCGGCAACGAGGCCCATCTGGGTCTCGCGCGCCCCGGCCGTGAAGCCCAGCGTGGCGTCCAGGGCCAGGAGAAAGAGGGCATCCAGATCATGAAGATCGGCCAGATAAAGCCGGCGCGCGGGGCGACGCACCCGAAGAAGCGGCTCGGACTCGGTCCGGGCTCGGGCGTGGGCGGCACCGCCGGGCGCGGGCACAAGGGACAGAGGGCGCGCGCGGGCAGCGGTTCGAGGGTGCCGGGCTGGTTCGAAGGTGGGCAGATGCCCATCCAGCGCCGGGTCCCCAAGCGCGGATTCACGAACATCAACCGCCGGGAGTACCAGGCGGTGAACGTCGGATCGCTCACCCGCTTCGCGGCGGGAGAGAAGGTCGACCGGAAGACGCTTCTCGAGAAACGCCTGATCGGTCACGGCAACCGCCCGGTGAAGCTCCTGGGCGAGGGCGAGGTTTCGGCGGCGTTCCAGGTCACCGTGGACGCGGCCAGCGGCACGGCCCGCGCGAAGATCGAGGCGGCCGGCGGCACCATCACGCTCCCCGTGCCCAAGACGCGGCGCCTTCGTGGCGAGAAGAGAGCGCCGACGGCGGCAGCGGCTGATGGCGCGACGGCCCGCGGGCGGAAGCCCACGCCGGCCGAGCGGAGCTGACCTAGGCGATGTTCGAGAGTCTCCAGAACGTCTTCCGCATCCCGGAGCTGAAGCGCCGGGTGCTGTTCACGATCGCGCTCCTCTGCGTCTACCGCCTGGGCGGGCACATCCCGACCCCGGGGGTGAACAGCGAAGCGCTGGTCTCGGCGTTCGCGAGCCAGGCCAACTCGCTCTTCGGCCTGTACGACCTCTTCGTCGGCGGCAGCTTCGCCAAGGCGACGGTGTTCGCGCTCGGGATCATGCCGTACATCTCGGCCTCGATCATCTTGCAGCTCCTCGGAGCGGTGGTCCCGTACTTCGAGAAGCTGCAGAAGGAAGGCGAAGAGGGGCGGAAGAAGATCAACCAGCTCACCCGCTACGGCACGGTGATTATCGCCGCGCTGCAGGCCGGCGGGGTGTCGATCTTCCTCGAAAGGCTCGTTGCCTCTTCGGGTGCTGCCGTAGTGCCGCATCCGGGTTTTGGATTTCGGTTCCTGACGATGGTGACACTCGCGGCCGGCACCACTCTGATCATGTGGCTCGGTGAACAGATCACGGAGCGCGGCATCGGCAACGGAATTTCCCTTC
>JBGPHU010000103.1:0-10580 GCA_041484545.1 Candidatus Eiseniibacteriota bacterium
AGCGCTGCCCGCCACCTCGGGGCAACGCGACCCCGGGACGGATCGCGAGCGCACAGGCGAGCACATTGAGCGAGAAAGCGATGGGCGGCAAGTCCGTCGCTTTCATCCACACTCCGTACGCGAGAAAGAAGCCCGCGCCGGCGATCAAAGCGACCATGGCGATTCCTCGCTGCACGCGGCTCTCTTCTTGTATTGGCACCCAGATGGCGGGAATCAGGAGCAGCACGGCGGGTATCGGGAGGAACCAGGCCCCGAGGAAGAACGTGCCCAGAGCAAAACCGGCCTGATCGCCCGTACTCAGATGCCGTGCGTAGCTTTGGATGTTAAGAACAGCCAAGGCGACGCACAGGAACATCGCCAGGATCCCTGGGATGAGCCGAAACAGATTTCCCTCCGGTCAGGGTAACGACGCTGGGCGAACAGCCCTACTTTGCCATGGACGCTGTCGCTACACGAGAGCAGTATTTCGAGTGTTCCCACATACGGGCGGGCGCCATCGCAGTACGATTCCTCTTCACCCAGGGGACACGCCAAGCTCTGGGACTCGGCGCCCTCGGCATCATCTTGATTGCGCTCGCAATCGTGCTGGGGAGGAGCCGGCGCGTCCACTCGCCCTATGGGCAACGTCACAGCGGGCAGGTGAGCGGGTCAAGCCGAACAGGATGAAGGTTCTCGCGTTCTAGTTGGCGCAACCAGGCCCCCCTTACGCGCGAACTCCACATTTTCGGAATCCGTGGCAGACTCTTGCCATGGACCCGTCCCGCACAGACCCTACGGAACCTCCGGGAGGGTCGCCACGCGCCCTTCGTGTGATGACGTTCAACATCCTCCACGACAGCGTCCGCAACTTCACCCCGGCCTGGGCCCGACGCCGCCCGCTCGTCGCAGAGACCATCCGATCCGCTCGCCCGGACGTTGCTTGTCTACAGGAAGTCTCTGGCCGCCAGCTCGAGGATCTCGCGCATGAGCTCCCAGAATACGAGTTCCTCCAGGGCGCGGATAGCGGCGCGACCAGGGTTCCGGCCTGGGTGCTGGGTGTCGCGGGTATCGCGAGGCTTGTTCTCGGGGATTTCTTCGACAGGGGAGAACTGTGTCCGATCCTCTTGCGGAAGGGTCGTGTCTCCTGCGTGCAGCACGGATCTCTCTGGGTATCTCCTCATGGCGAGTCGTCGGAACCCGTCCTGGAACAATCGCCAACACCTCACGTCGTGAGTTGGGCTCGGGTCGAGGTCGGATCCGGAGCCAACTTCGCCATCTACAATACGCACCGGGGCTTGTTGCCCTGGACGGAGGCTCGCGTGGCGACCAGGTTACTTGCCGCCCTCGACGGCGGGTGGGATGTGCCGCAAATTCTAGTGGGAGACTTCAATTCTCCTGCCGCGTGGCCGCTGATGCGGTCCCTCACCGCGAAGAGGCCCGGCAACCTTCCTGCTTTTCGCGACGCATGGCTCGAGGCAAAGGTGCGGGAAGGAGCCGGCCAGACGTTTCATTGGGGCTTTGGCTTGCCGGGTCTGAGGTTGGACTACATCCTGGTTCGACCCCAATGCCTGGTTTCGCACGCGCGGCTCTCTGAGGCGCGGATCGGAGGCATCTTCGCCTCCGATCACTTTGCGTTGGTAGCGGAACTGGAGCTGGGCGCCCATTCGACGAAGACGGGTCTCCGGTGAACTACGCGGATTTTGGATGCGGGCTCCTTGTGCGGCCCCAGGGCCCAGGTGCGACCCTATAATGATGGGGAACCGCTCCTGGGATCGCGATTCCGAGTCTTGAGGCATGGAGTTTGCGACCTGGCGGCTTCGCGCGCTCGTATTAGGCGGGCATGCGACTCGAGGAGTCTCAATCGGAGGAGGATTGAATGAAACGATTTGCTGGATGGTCGGGACTCGCGGCGTTCGTCGTCGCGGCCATCATCGGAGCGCCCTCCATCGCGGGCGCCAAGGGTGAGCAGGGTAAGTACTCCGAGCGTCTCGTGGATGCGAAGCAGGTGTTCCAGGAACTCATGACGGCGTCGGACCGCAGCGTGCCGAAGGAGCTGATGGAAAAAGCCAAGTGCGTGGTCGTCATTCCGGGCATGGTCAAGGGCGCGTTCGGATTTGGCGCGCGTTGGGGTAGCGGTGTCATGAGCTGCCGGAATAATCAGGGCGGTTGGTCCGCGCCGATCTTCGTCTCCCTGAAGGGCGGGAGCTGGGGGCTCCAGATCGGAGCCCAGAAGACCGACCTGGTGCTTTTCTTCATGACGGAGAAGGGGGCGCATTCCCTTGTCGCGAAGAGCAAGTTCACGCTCGGAGGGAACGCGAGCATCGCCGCCGGACCGCTTGGCCGGAGCGGCGAGGCGTCCACCGATCTCCGCCTGAACGCGGAGATCTACTCCTATGCGAAATCGAAGGGCCTCTTCGCGGGAATTTCCCTCGAGGGCGCGTCGCTCAAGGTGTCGGACGACGCCAACCAGATCTACTACGGCCGCCCGGTGTCCCCGCAAACGGTCCTCTTCGCGGGCCAGGAGCCGCGGATGCCGCAGGAAGCCCGGGATTTCGTCGCCGCGCTGCCGCGGTACTGAGCGCTGCCGGGGGGCGAGGCGCCGGCGGGGTACTAGCGTGTGCTACACTCCCGCGTTCTTCGTCTCCCCATGAGAATGGGAATCCGAACGTGAGGGAGGTTGCGACATGCTGATCAGCGACAAAATGGTCGCGGCGATCAATAAGCAGATCGGGAACGAGTTCGGCGCGTTCTTGCAGTACGTGGCGATTGCCGCGTATTTCGGAAACGAGAGCCTTCCGGAGCTGAGCAAGCATTTCAACATGCAGGCGATGGAAGAGCGCGAGCACGCGATGAAGTTCGTGAACTACGTGCTGGACGCGGGCGGGCTCCCCGAGATTCCCTCGATCCCGGCGCCCAGGTCGCGTTTTGCGAGCGCGGAGGACGCGGTGAAGCTTTCGCTGGACTGGGAGATCACGGTCACGAAGCAAATCAACGATCTCCTGGATCTGGCGGGCAAGGAGAACGACCACATGTCGCACACCTTCTTGCAGTGGTTCGTGAACGAGCAGCTGGAGGAGGTCTCGAGCATGGACATGCTGCTCAAGATCGTGCGTCGCGCGGGAGTGAACCTTCTCTTCGTCGAGGATTATCTGGCGCGCAAGGGGTTAAGGCCCGCAGCGCCCGCGACGGACTAGAGCCGCGGCGCGTCGAAGCACAAGGGGCCGATCCCTCGCGGGACCGGCCCCTCTTTTCAACCTGTTCGCCGCGGGACTAGTTGGTCGCCGCGGTTACTTCCTTCCCATCGAGATCCTTGTACGCCACGGCGCCCAGATTGAGCTTCATGATCTGCGGCTCGATCTTGGAGCGGTCGCCGACCGCGATCACCAGCATGCGATCGGGCGCCAGGTACTTCTTCGCCACCGCCTGCACGTCCGGAGCCGTGATCAACGCGATCCGGCCGGGGAGCGTCTGGTAGTAGTCGGGCGACAGATCGTAGAGATAGAGCGTCGCGATGGTTCCCGCGGTGCCGCCGGTGGTCTGGAACGCCGCCGGCAGGGTGCGGATCGTCGACTCCTTGGCCATCCGAAGCTCGTCGTCGGTGACCGGCTTGTCCACCATGCCGTGCACTTCCTTCAGGATCTCATCGATGGAAGCTCCGGTAACGTCGGTCCGGACGCTGGTTCCGATCAGGAACGGGCCCTGGCCCCGGTTTTCGGACAAAGCCGAGAAAGCGCCGTACGTGTACCCGTGGGCTTCGCGGAGATTCATGTTGATACGGCTGGAGAAGAGGCCGCCCAGGATCGTGTTCGCCAGGTCCATCCGCTCGAAATCGGGATCGGAGCGCATGAGCCCAAGCTGCACCACGCGCAGCGCCGTCTGCGGCATCCCGGGCTTGTCCACGATCACGACCCGCGAGGAGACCATGGTCCCCTGAGGGGGTCGCGGCGTCTCCGTGGGCGGTCCGGACCACGAGCCCAGCGCATCGTTCGCGAGTTTCTTGGCCTCGGATTCACTCAGGTCCCCGACCAGCACCAGGGCGGCGTTCTGCGGCGTGTAGTAGGCCTGGTAGAACTTGATCATGTCGTCGCGCGAGATCTTCTTGATGGCGTCCGCGGTGCCGAGCGTGATGTGGCCATAGGGATGGCTCGGACCGTAGAGGCAGCTCCACATGATCCGGCTCGCGGTCTGGTTCGGGCTGTCCCGTTGCTGGAGCAGCGCCGTCGAACGCTCGCCCCGGAGACGCTCGATGTCCTTCGCGGGGAACGCCGGATGGAGCGCCACGTCCGAGAGGAGCGAGATGGTCGCCCCGGACGTCTGCTTGAGCGAGCGGCACGCGATCGTGCTTCCGTCGATGCTGGAGGCCGTGGTCAGCGAGGCGCCCAGTCCGTGGAGCTCGTTCGCGATCGTGAGCGCGTCGCGCTTCTGCGTACCTTCGTCCAGCATGCTCGCGGTGTACCCCGAGAGGCCCGGCAGATCTTGAGGATCCTGCGCGCTCCCGGAACGGAGCACCAGGGTGCTCGCGACGATGGGAAGACGGTGGGACTCGACCAGGAGAACCGTGAGCCCGTTCTGCAGGCGGAACCGCTTCGCCATCGGAAGCTTCACGACCGGCGTGGGGCCCGCGCCCGGGATCGTATTGCGCCAGGGCTCCTTGGATTCCACGGCGGCTTCCGTCGTGGTCGGGGCGGGGGGCGTCGGCGGGGCGGGCGGAACGACCTTCTTGCCCGGCAGGCCGTACACCACCGCGCGGTGATCCTTCGCCAGCTGCTCGGCCGTAAAGCGCTTCACGCTCTCGGGCGTGACCGCGGCGTAACGCGCGAGGTCCTGGCTCAGGTAGTTGGGATCCTTGGTGTGCTGGTTGTACATGTTGATGCGGTCCGCAACGCCGCCGAAGCCCCCGATGCGCTCGAGGCTGGAGAGGATGGCGGAGTAGGTGGAATTCTGCGAGGCGGCCAGCTCCGTCGGGGTCGGACCTTCGCTCGCGAGCTTCGAGATCTCCGCGTCGATGGCGCCCTCCAGCTCCTCGGCGGTATGCCCGGGCTTGGCGGTCGCGACGATCTCGAACACCGAGCCGAGCACCAAGGACTGCATGCTGGCGTTGACGTCCTGCGCGATCTGCTTGTCGTAGACGAGCGATTTGTAGAGGCGGCTCGCCTTCCCGCCTCCGAGGATGTCGGCCGCGATGCCCGCTTCCGCGTCGCCCGGCTTGAAGATGGGCGACGTGATCCAGCCCATGAACACGCGGGGCAGCTCCACCTCATCGGTGACCTTCGCGCGGTGCTCGGACGTGATCGGAGGCGTGGTCGCCTCGATCGGCGGGATGGGGTTTCCGCGGGGGATCGAGGCGAAGTACTTCGTGACCATCGCCTTCGCCTGGACCTTGTCGATGTCGCCGGCGATCACGAGGGTCGCGTTGTTCGGCACGTAATAGCTCTTGAAGAACTCGCGCACGTCTTGGACCTTCGCGTTCTGGATGTCCTCGTGCGAGCCGATGACCGACGCGTAATAGGGATGGGTCTTGGGGAAGAGCTGGTGGTACAACTCTTCCTCGACCAGCCCGTACGGCGCGTTCTCGACGCTCTGACGCCGCTCGTTGCGCACCACGTCCTGCTGGTTGGCGAACGAAGCCGCCGTGAGGCGGTCGAGAAGGAAGCCCATCCGGTCGCTCTCCAGCCACAGCGCGAGCTCGAGCTGGTTCGAAGGCACGTCCTCGAGATAGTTCGTGCGGTCGAAATCGGTGGAGCCGTTCACGAAGGACGATCCGGCGGCCTCGAGATACTTGAAGTAGGAATCCTCGGGAACGTGCCCGGAGGACTGAAACATGAGATGCTCGAAGAGGTGCGCGAATCCCGTCTGCCCGGCCCGTTCGTTGGCGGGGCCCGCGTGGTACCAGATGTTCACCGCGACGATCGGGAGCTGATGATCTTCATGAAGAATGACCTCGAGTCCGTTCGGAAGCGTGTACTTCTCCACCTCCATCTTGACCTGGGGCGGCTTGACCACGCTGGTGGCGGCGCGCGCCGCGCCGGCCGCGAAAGCGAGCGCGAGGCACGCGAGCACGAGTGCTAAACGCGCTGATGTGGCGCCCGCGCGCCCACCGGGAAATGGATGCGGCTGTTTCATGGATTTTCTCCTGTGGGTGGCCATCGTCCTATTGTGGGGAGCTTCATATGGAACTACTGAGATCAGGCGCGAAATGTTCCGCCAAGAGGGCCCGTAAGTCAAGGCGAGTCGACGTGGCGTGTCTGGGGCTCCTGGTGGGGCTTTGGGTGGGCACGGTCGGGGCCTCCCCGGGCCCGGTTTCGTTCGAAAACGAGCGGCCCGGAACGCCCGGGTGGGAGCTTCAGAATCCGGCAACAAGCCATGAGATGGAGGGATACGCCGAAGCGGCGAGCGTTGAGCCAGGGGAGACCCTGAGGCTTTACGTCAGCTCCTCGTCGCCCCTTTTCTCGGTCCAGGTCTTCCGGATGGGCTGGTACGCGGGCGTCGGGGCCCGGCTGGTTCTCGAGTTCCGTGGAATGCCCGGCGGGCAGCGCGCCACGCCCAAGCCCCGCGCTCAGGACGGTCTGGTCGAGTGCGATTGGCCGGTCTCCTGCCGCGTGCCCGTCGGACTCGACTGGGTAACCGGCGTCTACTTGGCGCGGCTCACGGGCTCCCGCGACGGCAAGCAGTCCTTCATCCCGTTCGTCGTGCGGGAACCCGGCCGCCAGCGGGGAACGCCGCATCGGGCGCCCCTCCTGATCCAGTGCTCCGTCAATACCTGGCAGGCCTACAACAACTGGGGAGGGAAGAGCCTCTACGACTTCAATAGCTTCGGCGGACGCGCGACCCGGGTCTCCTTCGACCGGCCCTACGCGACGAGCGCCGCGGCCGGACGCGGCGCGGGCGCGGGCGAATTCCTCAGCGTGACCCACGCGCCGCGGCCCGCCGGCTGGGAATATTCGTTCGTCCGCTGGATCGAGAAGCAGGGCTACGACGTGGCCTACGTCACGAGCGTCGACATCCACCAGAACCCCGACGTGTGCGCGAGGCGGAAGGCGCTTCTCCTGGTCGGCCACGACGAGTACTGGAGCCGTTCGATGCGGGACCAGGTCGAGCGCGCTCGCGACACAGGCGTGAATCTCGGCGTGTTCGCCTCGAACGTATGCTACTGGCAGGTGCGCTATGAGGCTTCGACCTCGGGTACTACGGACCGGATCATCTTCTGCGCGAAGCAGGCGGACTTGGATCCCGCCTACAACACCGAGCGCGACCGGGACCTCACCGTCCGCTTCCGGAATCTCCACCCCGCGCGTCCCGAGGTCTCGCTCCTCGGCATGATGATGAGCGCCGAGGACGTGGAGGGGGATTTCACGCCCGTTCCCGAGGCGCGCGGCCACTGGATCTACGAGGGCACCGGGGTCAAGACGGGGAGGACGCGCTCCCTGCGCGGGCTCCTGGGCTACGAGGTGGACCGAAGCTTCGCGAACGACGCCACGTGGGCCAAGTGGTCCCCGAAGGGGCTCACCGTGCTCGCCCGGACATGGGTGCAGCCCCTGAAGCTGGAGCGGCTGATCACCGAGTCCACGATCTACACCGCTCCATCGGGCGCGATCGTGTTCGCGGCCGGAACGATGCAGTGGTCCTGGGGACTGGACGATTGGGGTACGCCCTGGCTGCGCACGTCCAGGCGGAGCCCGGACGTGGAGCGGATCACGAAGAACGTGCTCGCGAGATTCCTCGGTAGCGCGCCAAGGCCAGGTCCACGATCTCCTGGATGAGGTCGCTGTGCTCGCGCCCGGACTGCTTGGCCGCGAGCGAGAATTCCGCCGTGGAGTGGAGCCACGGGTTGGGATTCACCTCCAGCGTGTAATACCTGCGCTTCGGGCTAAGCCTAAAGTCCACGCGCGCGTAGTCGCGGATCTCGAGCGCCTGGCAGGCCTTCACCGCGGTGTCCTGGATCTCCGCGAGCAGCCCTTCGCTGATGTCCTCCGGGAAGCGGAGCTTCGTCTTGCGGTAAGCGGCGGTCCCGCGCTCCCACTTGACCTCGGTGCCGGCGATGCGGGGCGTCCCCTCGGGTAGATCGTCCAGGTTGAGCTCGATGACCGGCAGCGCCACCGGGGGATCGTTCCCGAGCACGGAGACGTAGAGCTCGCGCCCCTCGATGTATTCCTCGATCAAGACCGGCGCGTTCAGGTCCGCGTGGAGCGCGTCGATCCGCTCCATCAGCTCCTTGATCGATCCGGCGACGGCGCTGAACGCGATCCCGATCGACCCGTCCTCCCGTTTGGGCTTCACGATCACGGGGAAGTGGACGTCGTCCGCCCATTGCAGCCGCCCCTGGTACACGGTGGCGAAGTTCGGTGTGCGAATGCTGTGGAAGGCGAAGAGGCGTTTGGCGACCGCCTTGTCCTGCGCCAGATGAAGGCCGGTGGGCCCGGAGCCGGTGTAAGGAATTCCGAGAAGATCGAGATAAGCCGCGATGTTGATGTCCTTGGTGTCGTCCCCGCCGTAGGACTCGGTGAGGTTGAACATGAGATCGACCTCGGCGGACGCGAGCGCCTTCAGCGTCTTGGGGCGGCCGTCGAGGCAAAAGTACTCCGGCTGATGACCTTTCTTGGCGAGCGCCTCGAAAACTTCCTCGCGGTCCGGCTTGTCGCGGCGCCGTTTCCGCTTCGGCACGTCCTCCGGCGCCGGCTCGGCCGCCGCTTCCTTGTTCTCGACCCATTCGTCGTAGAGGATGCCGATTTTGAGCGACGATGACTCCAAGGAGCACCTCTAGATCTTGTGGAATTTTCCTCGCGTCAGGTAGTTCGTCGCGAGCGCGGTCGTGTATGCCGTCAGATGGACCAGATATTCCTTTTCCTTGCCGCGGATGCCCCGGAATCCACCCTTGCGGGTCGCGGCCGCGATGGAATCCACCAGCTCACGCACCACCGAGCGCCGCACGCCGGTCCACGTCGCGATGGTGTTCGTGAGCGCGACCCGGTGCTCCTCGACGATCTCCCACGCCAGCCGTGAGCCCCGCGCCGGCGCTCCGGGCGCCTGGAAGATGTCCTCCAGGTGATGATCGAGCGCTGCCTCGTACACGGCCCGGCCGCGGGCGGCGGATTGGTCGATGTACTCGCCGACCGTCATGTTCATCTGGTCGGCCGTGATATCGGGCCGGCCGCGCTTCACGAGCGGCTCCCGGCGTCCCCACTCGCGAGCAAGCCGGTCCATGAGCAGGAGCTTCTTCAGCGCCGGCCACCCGCGATAGCGCCGCCGCCAGTTCGATTTCGGCGTGAGCCAGACCGCGAAGGTTTCGGCGAAATCTTCGTCCGGATGTTTTTGCGCGTACCATCCCGGAAGATGGCGCACGTGTTCGCGGCTGAAGGGAACCGGCCGGTAATCGTCGCTGTAGCGACGTCGGTACGAGCCGAACGTAGCACGCCATTCGGGCCTCTGGTAGAGACGATACGCGTAGTTGAAGGCATGCCCGGCTTCATGGCGGAGGTACATGAGGATCTCGCGCGAGCTTTCGAGATCGTTTGTCTCCTTTTCGATCCGCGCGAGACGCGGATCGGCGAGATAGAACGGAATCCCGATGACCGGCTGCCCCGAAGGGCATCCCCACTCGTCGGTGATGTAGTAGTGCGGGCGGAATCGCTTCAATTTCCGGCGAAGCTCGCGCTCGAGCCGGTGGAGGAGCGGCTCGATGGGGGAGTCCTGGAGCTTGAGATCCAGCTCCCGGATCGGCATTTTCAGGAGCGCGCGGCGCCTGGCCGACTTTCGATTGCGCAAGTTCATAGGGCATAAAAGGTAACACCGCGGCGAAGAATTGTGTTGCGATCCTACGTGGTTTAACCGATACTCTTCGGCGAGCAGTTCGCCTGGCGGTAACCAAGGAGCTTGATGCATCGTACCTAGCGCCGCAGAGGAAGTTGCCTGCGGCTTTGTTGTATCTGGGCGATTCGTCGTCCGGAGGCCCGACCAAGGTGGCCGGGCCGGGCGCCCGAAACCAGGGCGTGGTGTAGGGGCGATGCCCCAGCTAGTAGAAGGAGTTGCTCAGTGGCAAACGGAACGGTGAAGTGGTTCAACGAGGCAAAGGGTTTTGGTTTCATCCAGCAGGAGGGTGGCGAGGATGTATTCGTCCACTACTCCGCGATCCAGGGCGAGGGCTTCAAGACGCTGGCCGAGGGCGAGCGGTTGGAGTTCGATATCGTCCGTGGACCGAAGGGACTCCAAGCCGCGAACGTCCGCAAGGCGTAAACGGCCCGAACCCACTTCACCCGGCAGTGCGGCGGGGCGGCTATCTAACGGCTGCCCCGCCTGTTATTTTCCTCCCTGAATGAGACCTCGCACACGGCAGGCCGATCTCCCCGCCTCGCTCCTCTACGACAGCCCCGAGATCTACGACGTCGCGTTCGGGTGGGATCTCGGAATGGAGTTGGACTTCGTCGAGTCCTGCTTCCGGAAGCACGCGCCCGATCCGGTAGAACGGGTTCTGGAGCCTGCCTGCGGGACGGGCCGGATCCTCGCCGGGCTCGCGGAGCGGGGCTACGAGGTCGCCGGCTACGACGCCAATCCCGGCATGGTCGCCTTCGCCTCCGCGAAGCTCGCGCGCTTCCGCGCCCAGATCA
>JBGPHU010000104.1:0-10579 GCA_041484545.1 Candidatus Eiseniibacteriota bacterium
CCCGGAAGCACTCGCTACCGGGGCCTTGCTATCTCTAGCCTACGCCTTGCGCAGGCTCTCTCTTGCTGGCTCCCCGAACGGAACCCTCTTCGAACCATAGATCCTCCAGGGCCTACGGATGGTATTCTCCCGTCCTTGGTTGACTAGGTAGTCCCCCTTCTGGACCACCGGGGAAAGGTGCCGCTTTATCAATCCTGACTGGATACGGTACAAAATGGAGCCGAGATGAAGCTGATAGCGCCCCCCATCGTTCTCGTCATCATCGCCGCGGCGGCGATCGGTTTTGGAGGCTACGAGGTTTTCTCGCCGTGGTCCAATGCGTTCGGTAAGACGCACTGGCGCGGTGACAGGGGCAGCAGGGTTGTCGCCTTGACCTTCGACGACGGCCCCAACGAGCCTTATACAACGGAGATTCTCAATATCCTGCGCGCGGAGCGGGTGAAGGGAACTTTTTTCCTCATCGGGCAAAACGTGCGCCGCTACCCGGCGACCGCGGAGCGCATCGCGCGGGAGGGTGAGGCCATCGGCAACCACTCCGACACGCATCCCCCCGGATTCGCCCTCGACCTGCCCCGTTTCCTCCAGCGAGAATTGAATCGCACCGAGGAATCGATCCACGCGGCCACCGGAATCTATCCGCGCTACTTCCGCCCCCCGCAGGGGATCCGCTCACCCTGGCTCATGAGCCTTCTTCAAAAAGACTCGCTCGTCATGGTGACCTGGGACGACGCGCCGAATGACTGGGAAAACCTCGGACCGAAGGAACTCGTCTCCCGAACGCTGGCGCAGGTGCATCCCGGGGCGATCATCTTGCTCCACGACGGTTTGAACACCGCGGATCGGCCGAATCGCAGTGCGACGGTGGCCGCGCTCCCCGAGATCATCCGCCGCCTGCGCGGCATGGGCTACGGCTTCGCCACCATTCCCGAGATTCTCCACGGACCCGCCTCGCTCCTCCACCCCTTGACCGGATGGACGCGATCGAGGGTGGCGCCGCAATCGCGTTAGCGCGTCCCGACCGCGTTACCTCGAGTGGCTGGTGGGAACCGCCAAGGTCTGTCCAGTAGCCGACTCCGCCGTAGCCTAGGAAGGGCTCGATGCGAGAGGTTCCCCGAGCCTTTTCACATCCGACGGTATTGGTTGTGGCCCCGTTCCCTCCACCCAACGTTCCGCCCACATCTGGAGGCTCAGCAAAGTCCATATCGTGCGTCCCCGCTCGGCCTCGCGAGCGAGGTGCTGGCTCACGATGCGCACGACCGCGGCGGGGTCGAGGATCCCGGTCCTGCTCACGCGTTGAGGATCGAGCCTGGACAGGACCAGCCGCCTCAGCGGTCCTCGCGCCCATGAGGAAAATGGAGGTGAAAAGCCCTGCTTACGGCGTTTCACGATCGAGTCGGGCAGAAGCCCCTGTGCGGCCTTCTTCAGGGCCCACTTGCCGGACATCCCGCGAAGCTTGGCGCGTTCGGGGAGCGCCATCGCGAACTCGACGAGGGGGTAGTGGAGGAAAGGCGCCCGCGCTTCGAGACCATGGGCCATCGTGGCGCGATCGACCTTGGTGAGGAGACCACCGCCGAGATATAGCTCGAAATCCATCAATTGATACACCACGAGGTCCGGGTCGGCCTCGCTCGCTCGGCCGATTCCTCCGAGCAGGCGCTCGAGCGCCTCGAGATGAGCACGTGGGTCGCAGGGGGTAACGGCCCGCCGCAGCTCCGGGGAAAGCAGGGACAAAACCTCCCGCGGGGTCGTAGCGCCGAACCATTCGAGATGGCGGTCGAGGGGTGGAAAACCACGCACGCTCAAGAGGCTTTCCAGCAGATGCGCCGGACTGATGTGCGTGTCGGCCGGCTGGAGGCGGTGCGCCAACGAGCACAAGGCGCGGGCTAGCCGCGGAGGAATCCGGTTCGCGAAGCGCGCGAGCCGGTGCCCCACATAGGTCGGATATCCGGCGAACAGCTCGTCTCCGCCTTCGCCGGTCAGCACAACGCGCACGTGCCGGGACGCAAACCGCGAGAGCGCCCATGTCGGGAGCAGGCTCGGATCTCCGAGAGGCTGATCCGTGCTCTCGCTGATCCGATGGATCAGCTCCTCGCCACACCGGTGGTCGATCTCCAGCTCATGGTGCTCAGACCCGGCACGGAGAGCGACGTCACGGGCGAAGGCTGATTCGTCATATCCACGTCCCGGAATACGAAGGCTGAACGTCGGGAATCGACCGCGGCTTCGCGCGGCCAGCGCTGCGACCAGACTCGAATCCAAACCTCCGGAAAGGAACACACCGAAGGGAACGTCGGAGGGCAGCCGCGACTCGACCGCAGCTTCCAGCGCGCGCCGCGTCTCCTGAATGATTGTTCGATCCTCCCTTGGGGCTCGGGTCGCCGCGAGGAGCCCGTCCCAGGGTCGCCAGTAGCGAGTCTGGCGCTCGCCATCCGGGCCAACTTCGAGCACGTGTCCGGGAGGAATCTGTCTGAGCGCCGCGAACGCGCAATCCCCACCTGCAAAGAAGCCGTGTGCGAGATAGCGCGCAATCGCGGCCGGGGAAGGATTGCGCGGGATCCACGGGAGGCCCAGGAGGGCAGCGGGCTCCGAGGCAAAGGCGAAGCGACCCGGTATCGCGGCAATGAACAGCGGCTTTTCGCCCGCGCGGTCACGCGCGAGGACAAGGCGCTCGCGGCGGCCGTCCCAGATCGCGATCGCGAACATTCCGTCCAGATGAGCGGGAAAATCCATCCCCAGCTCCTCGTAGAGGCAGGGCAGCGCCGCCGTGTCCGGACCGCTTCCCATCCGGTGGCCCTTGGCCGCGAGGGTTTCTCGGATTTCGCGGTGGTTGTATATCTCGCCGTTCGCCACCGAGGCAATCGAGCCCGTCGCGTTGGTGCTCACGTTTACGGGATGATCGGGCGCCACGATGGCCAGGCGTGCGAGCCCCAACGTGATGCCGACCCCGCTCCAGACCGCGGCGCCATCCGGGCCCCGGTGGGCCAGCCGGTTCAGCATGCCTTCGACGAGCGATCGGCGCTCTGATGGCTCGATCAGCGGCGCCCAGAGTCCGGCTATCCCACACATTACGTTACCGCCCCCCCGGTCGCGCGGCTGGGTCAGTTGTCGGCTCGATCCATCTGTAAGCGATGAATCGCCGATCACGGAAAAACACCTTCATGCCCGCGGGCGGAATCTCATCCGGAGTTCGATTCGGCCGGACAATCACTGCGGCGGTGTCGGGCGAAGAAATCCTGGACAGTATTGTCCACTGACCTCGCGCGAGCAATGTTTCCCGATAGCGTGTCTGATACGTGCTCGTCGTCTCGACGCCGCGCTCGCTGAGAAGACCGGAGCGTCCCCCCAGCGTATACACCGCTCCCGCGCTATAGCAGCGCTCGAACCGAACGGCCCCTTTGGGGGCGACCGAGGCGATCGCAGTCCCGAGCGGCTCCCCGGATTGAGAGCTCGCGTATTCGATCAGGGCTGGTCCCGCAACGGCCAGCGTCACTGGGGTGAATGCCAGCAGGGCGGCGAGCGTGAATCCAGCCCGGCGCGTGAGCGCCCCCAGAACCGCTATTCCCGAAAGGATCGCGAAAACGGCGGCGAGCGCGAACGCGGTAGACTGGTGCGGTTGGACGATGTGCTTGAGAGGTGGGCTCATCCGTCCCCATCCGACCGCGGCAAGAACGATCGCGAGCGCCGCGTACACTGCCATGACACGCCAGGCCCCACGGCGAGTGTTCCCCGCCCCGTGCCAGGACTCGGCCGCGACAAGCGCCATCGGGGGGAAGCAGGGAAGAAGATACGTCGCGAGCTTCGAATGGGAGGCAGTGAAAAATAGAACCGCGAAGAGCACAAATCCGAGCCCGACTCGGGCCATTCTGCTGATCCTCATGGTCCACGGTGTGGCGAGGGACCACGGCAAGGCGCCGGCGACCAGGATGACCGGAACGAACCACGGTGGAGCCTCGCGGTGGAACGAGCCTGTGGCGACCCGTTCCAGAGATTCTTCGACAAACGCGTAGTGTGGATACTCGGGAAAACGGGCACTCGCCAGCGCGAACCACCCTCCCGCGGTGCCAAGCACGATGAGCCAGCCCAAGGGCAAGCGGAGCCAGCGCAATGGGGTTCGCGCGCGAAGCAGAATGGCGGCGCCCAGGCTTCCGCCCAGCGCCCAGGCGAGCATAACCGGACCCTTGATCAACACACCGGCAGCTACCGCGGCGAACATCGCTCCCCGGCGCAGCGTCCCGGGGCCGCGTTCGACTTCCTCCGCAAGGAGCATCCAGAGAGCGGTGACGCAAAGGGTGAGAGGAATATCGAAAATCACGTACGCGGAGAGAATCGCGAACAGGGGCGCGGTGGCAAGGAACCCCAGCGCGAGAACAACCGTGCGTGGCGGCAGGCGCCGCGCAGCCCAGATCCCGAACAGCCATAGCGTGAGCGAGGCGGCCACCGCGGCGGGGAGCCGCGCCGCCCAGGGGGTAGCGCCGAAGGTCCGGATCGCGAGCGCGGCCGCCCAAAAGAACCCCGGAGGCTTGTCGAGGTAAGGCATCCCGGCGAGGGTCGGTACCAGAACCGAGCCCGACTCGGCCATTTCGCGCGCGACCTCGGCGTTTCGGCCCTCATCGGGGTCCAGCAGGGGAAACGCGCGCGCCAGCAGGAAACTCAGGGCTAACGACGTTAGCGCCAGACCGAGGACTGCGCGGCTCGAGCAAGAGCACCCACGGCGACGGGAAGCCGCCGGGATCATCAAGATTCCACCACCGTGGCCAGGGGTTCACTCCTCGCGGGGTTCGATTTGGATCGCTGCTGGGTGGCCTGCACGCGCCCGAGTCACCTCACCGATTATGCCCACACCACCGGGACCGTGCAGGGGACGACGCCCAGGGCCGCGTGGCATCGTGACGCTCGGTGAATTCGTCTCGCCGCTCGCCCGGAGAAGCCGCAACGGGTGTGCCGCGTGGTTCACCGCTCGCGTGAGGCGGATCATCTCCTCGAACGCCACCACGACACAGCCACCTTCCGGGCCAGGCCCTGGTGCGCGGCGGGTGGGCGCAAGCATGCCACCTGGGCCCGAATTATCGCATACCAATGCCCCAAAGCACAAAGCCCCGGCGCGCTCTCACCCCGGGGCCTCTATCCCCGCCGCGAACCCGAAAGTTCGCGTTTCAGTGATCTGGCTCCCCGAACGCAACCCTCTTCAAACCTCGGGACTTGGACGGCAACGAAGCCTCACCGGCCCAGGCTCCCCGTCTCGATCCGCTCCATCCTGGCCCGGATCTTCTCGGCCTGCGGCTGCCCGGGATTGAGCCTAAGCGACTCGCGGTACTCGCCGGCAGCCTTCGCATCCCCGGATGCCTCCAGCGCCATTCCCCGATACAGATGGAGAAGATCATCGTCAGGAAACTCCCCCAAACCGGATCGAGTCATCGAGAGTAGCTCCTGCACCCGCTCTTCCTTCAGATCAAGAAAGGCAAGAAGATGAATGAGAGGACGTCGGCTCGACGATCGGGTGATCGTCAGGCCCCTCGTTGCCCATTCTCGGGCGCGCTCGGGCGATCCCGCTGCCAGGAACGCCTCTGCCATGAAACGACACCATGAGCCCAGGGTCCCGGCAGCCCGGGGATCCACGGTCGTGGCGGCCCAGAGGCTATCCCTCTGCCCCGCTGTGCTGATAGCCTGCGGCAGTTTGCGAATCTCGATTGCCGCCCCCGACATCGTCCTATCGTCAGAGTTCCACACGATCGGCGCGTTCCGCCTCAGCCACGCGAAGTAGTTTCGCTCGTTCGCATGGGCGCTTCGGTTCGACTCGAAGCGCCCGGCGACCCCGCCCGAGAGCGCGCAATATCCGACCCCATCGAGCCACTCGGGATGGTATGCAACTTCGACGAGCTGCGCCTCTTCGGCGAAGAAGGGCCATGTGACCGCTGGCCGCGTGTCCCCTTGCGTGTGAACTGGCGGCCCGTAAACATCGACTGCTATCGGAACCACCGGATCGATCGACCGTTTGATCCACTCCTGCGCCGCGTGCCTCGAGTCGGGCAGGCTGAAGGCGTTTCTCGCCTCCACCAAAGTCCGCAACGGCATCGCCATTGCTAGAGCTATCAGTACCGACGCGAGGACCCAGCGCTGGGCAGGCGATCTGAGTCTCGAGAAGGCGGGATCGGCTATCCGCGCCACCACACACGCGGCCAGCACGAAAAGGAACGGTAGAGCGGGCAGGATGAATCTTGGTTGGGCAACGGAGAGAAAGCCGTTCGCGATCAGGAGCGTTCCCGGAATCCAGATGATGTGAGATCGGCCGCTTCGTCGCAGCACTAGGTACGTCCCTACGAGAGCCATGACATAGGCTGGCCACCCGAGCATCGAGGGCAGGATCTTGATCAGGTATTCGGGGAGCGCGATCGCGCCATGGGTCTGGCCCACCCATTCCGACAAGTGCCTTTCGCGTTGCACAACGATGTCGCCCCATGCCGTGCGCCAATCCAAGAATGTGTAGGGCGAGGCAACGGCGAACGCGACGAGAGCCCCGCCGACACCTGCCAGGAGCGCCTGCCAAGGAACCCGCAACCGATAGCGCCCCGACTCGTCGTGGCGAACGATAAGGGATGCGGCTAAGGGAACGACCAGAACCACCGGCACGTACTTGCACGCACCGGCCAATCCGATCATCGCGCCCGCCAGAGCTGAGGCGCGCACATCCGGGTCTCCTTCTCCACTCCGCGTTCGGGATATCACCACACCTGCTGCGAGGACGAAGAGAAGCGCTAGGAGGTTCGGGTCGGTCACATGCTGAGAGATAAGAATGTGGGTCGCGTTCGTCCCGATCAGCAGGGCGCCAAGGAGTCCGACGACAGGCCCAAGGGTGTACAGCCCCAGCAGGTAGGTCAGGTAGATCGTCGCCAACCCGATGAGGACGCCTGCAATTCTCCCGGACAGGAAGATGCCCCTCGGATCCGTACGCACGTGGGAGGCAAACTCGGTGGCAGACCAGTTGCCTGATGCAAGCGAGTGAATCCCTCGATAGGCCACCTGGGAACCGAGCGTCACGTAGAAGCTCAGTCCCGGCCACTCACCCGCGTGCGGATTGAGATCGAAGTCCCGGGTGCCGCCGCGCCACATCTCCCAGGCGTAGGCGACTTCTCGCCGATCCGTCTCGTCCACTAAGGTGTCCCGAATCGGATCGGGGCCGAAGGCGGGATCCGGGAGCCGATCGCTCAGTCCCCAGATGCGGAGCGCGAGGCTGGTGACGAGGATCGCGAGGAGGAGGGTTCGATGGCGATGTAGAAGCGAGAACTTTGCTGATAGTTCCTGTTTGTGACCCGGCGAGGCTGCAGAGTCTCTATGTCTCCGAGGAGGGATCCTCGAGTCGGGTGGCATGAAGAAGAGAAGACCGGAAGTACTTTGGCGGCGCAAGGACGATTTGCCCCAGGAGCCCTTCTCGGGTATCCCTTCAATGTGCAACGATCGGAACCGTGTGGACGGCACGCTGGCGTCCGAGTCGATGATTACGCGGTATGCGCTGACTGCGGGCGAGTGCTGTGAGGAGATCGCGTTCACGTTGAAGAACAATGTCGGCAAGCCTGGCGTCAGCAATGACGCACCGACGGTGACCAAGCGTTGCAGTCCCGTCACGGTGAAGGACGGACGAGTTGTCTTCGAGCCGGTGGGCTAGGGAGTGGTGCTGAGCTTTGACAAGAATGGATTTACCGCAACCACCGACAGCTTGACCGCAGCGACCTCTGGACAGTTCGTCGACCACTGGAAAAAGCTCCGCTGAAGCGGAGTTACGGCTACACTTCGGGGCTATGCCACTTTCGTCCGGCACCCGCATCGGCACGTACCAGATCACCGGCCTCCTCGGCGCAGGCGGCATGGGCGAGGTCTACCGCGCCCGGGACACTCGCCTGGGGCGCGAGGTGGCGGTCAAGGTGCTTCCCGCGGCCGTGGCGTCGAATCCCGATCGACTGGCCCGTTTCGAGCGCGAGGCCCGGACCATCGCGGGGCTCAACCACCCGAATATCGTCACCCTCTTCTCGGTTGAGGATGAAGGCGGGACCCGCTTCCTGACGATGGAGCTGGTCGAGGGGCAGAGCCTCGATCGCATCGTCAAGCCCGGCGGTCTTCCTCTGGCTCGGGTCCTCGAGCTGTCCATTCCCCTGGCCAACGCCCTCGTGGCCGCGCACGAGCGTGGCGTCATTCACCGGGATCTGAAACCGGCAAACGTCATGGTGACCCACGACGACTGGGTCAAGGTGCTGGATTTCGGTCTCGCGAAGGTGGCGGCCGAGGGAGTTTCCTCCCCGGAGGCGTCGGTGGGCGCGACCGCGGGCGTCCCGCTCTCGGGCGAGGGACAGGTCCTGGGCACGGTGCCCTACATGGCGCCCGAGCAGATCCGAGGCGAGACAGTGGATGCCCGGTCGGATCTCTTCGCGTTCGGGATCATTCTCTACGAGCTCGCGACGGGACGGAGGCCCTTCACCGGCACCACGCCGGCCGACGTGAGCTCCTCCATCCTGCGCGACGTGCCGGTCCCGGTCGTCAGCGTGCGCGCCGATCTTCCCCGCGACTTGAACCGGATCATCACGCGCTGCCTGGAGAAGAATCCCCGCGATCGATTCCAGACGGCGCGAGACGTCTATAACGAGCTTCGCTACGTGCAGCGGGAGATCGAGTCGGGCGCGATCGCGCCGACTCCGGCTGCGGCCTCGCCGGGATCGACGTACGGCACCCCGGCCACGCCGCCGCCCGTCACGCCCGCGCCCTCCTCGGGCTCGGCGGTCGGCGGCACGCGTGATGTCCCATCCATCGCCGTGCTCCCGTTCGTGAACCGCAGCCGGGGCGAGGAAGACGAGTACTTCTCCGACGGTCTCGCCGACGAGCTTCTGAACGTGCTGACCAAGGTGCGCGGGCTCCGCGTGGCCGCGCGCGCCTCGTCGTTCCAGTTCAAGGGCAAGAACGAGGACGTGGCGGTGATCGGCGAGAAGCTGAACGCCGCGACGCTTCTCGACGGCAGCGTGCGCAAGTCGGGCAATCGAGTCCGGATCTCGGTCCAGCTCGTGAAGGCGGCGGATCGCGTGCAGCTCTGGTCCGAGACCTACGACCGGTCCCTCGATGACATCTTCGCGGTGCAGGACGACATCGCGCAGTGTGTGGTGAAGGAGCTGCGCGCGACGCTCCTCGGCGAGGCGCCGGACTCCGACGCGAGCCGCAAGGCTTCGGCCGATGTCGCCGCGGCCGCGAGGGGCCATGGCACGAGCCCCGAGGCGCACCGGCTGTACCTCCAGGGGAAGTACCTCATCGACCGCGTTACGCAGGAGGACACGGCCCAGGGCCTGCGCTATCTCAACGAGGCTTTGGCCCTGGATCCCACTCATGCGCTGGCCTGGACCGAGGTCTCGCGAGCGCACGCCAACTCCGGGGGCTATGGCTGGGACACGACCCTCGAGGGGTACCGGAAGGCGCGCGAGGCCGCGATGCGCGCGATCCAGCTCGCGCCCGACCTGGCCGAGGGCTATCTGAGATTGTCCGCGGTGGAGCGACTGTACGATTGGGACTGGAAGGCCGCCGAAGCCTCCACGCGCCGCGCCCTGGAGCTCGCGCCCGGCAGCCCCGAGGTGATGCGCTCCACTGGAGCGTTGCTCCATCTCCTCTGCCGCTTCGACGAAGCGGAACGCCTGTTCCGGTCCGCGGTGGAGCAGGATCCCTTGAGCTCGGCCGCCTACCGAGCGATGGCGCTGGTCTTTCGTTCGATGGATCGTCTCAAGGAAGCCGAGCAGGCCATGCGAAAGAGCCTCGAGCTGTCCCCCTTGCATGTCGGCGCTCGCATGGTGCTGGCGCTCGTTCTCTCCGAGCAGGGACGGAACGAAGAAGGGCTCGCGGAAGCCAAGGCCGAAACGGCGGAGTGGGCCCGCCTCACCGCGCTCGCGATCATCCACTTCCATATGGGTCACCGGGACGAGTCCGATCAGGCTCTGGCGGAGCTGGAGGCGAAACACTCCATCGACGCGCCGTACCAGATCGCCGCGGTCCACATCTCGCGCGGTGACGTGGAAGGCGCCTTTGCCTGGCTGGAGCGGGCGATCGCGGAGAAGGACGCCGGGGCGGCGCAGATCAAGGCCGAGCGCGTGTTCCGGGGAATGCACGGCGATCCGCGGTGGAGCGTGCTGATGAGAAAGCTAGGGTTCGAGTCCTGAGGCGCGCCTGACATAGCCCGACCTCAATGCCGGTGCAAGGCCGCCGACGTCACGAGCGCGGCGCGAGCAAACGTTTCTCAATCGCGCGCGCAAAACGCGCCGGTGCTTCAGGGTGGCGCGACAAGAACATCAGGGGCTCGAAGATCTCGAGCTCCATCAAGAGAAAACTCCCGTCTCTTACCACGCCGTCGACGCGCGCATAAACCGGTGGCGCCGGCGCGTGCGCTATGCAGATGCGCGCTTGCGCAACGAGCTCCTCGCTCACCTGCACGTTCTCGTTGCTGCCGCCGAATTGAAATTGAACGCGATAGTCGCCGGCTTTCGGGCGTTTGCAAACGGCGTGGCTAAAGACGCCATCGAAGAATAGCAGCGACAGCTCGCCGCCGCTTTGGATCTCG
>JBGPHU010000105.1:0-10459 GCA_041484545.1 Candidatus Eiseniibacteriota bacterium
CCCAGCGCCGGGAACCCTTTCACGTCGGCGTAGCGCCGGTCGAGCGCGTTTTCCACCCGCAGGCGCAGGTCGGCGGGGATCCACCGCGCGAGCGAGGCGTTGACACCGAGGTCCAGCGAGGAGCGCTCGGGGGTGTCGCCGGAGAGCACGCGCCCGTCCGCATCCACGAAGACGAAAGGGTCGAGCATGGAAGCGCTCCACCACCAGTCCGCGACCGCCACCAGCCCGCGGACCGGACCGGCCTCCACGGAGGCTCCCGCGCGCCACTCGGGCCGCTTGGCGAGCCGTCCGCCGGTCACCAGATTCCTGCCGAGGAGGTGCGCCGCGCGCCCCTCGATCGTGAGCTTCGGGCTCGCGGCGTAGCGCGCCGCGTATTCCTCTCCCTCGATCCGCGCGCTCCCGACGTTGTCCGCGACGAAGAAGGAATTCGACTGAATCAGGTCCCGGAACCGGGTCGTGTACCAGGTCGCCTTGGCGGTCATCCGCCCCTTGAGCCACGTCCCGTCCGCCCCCGCCTCCCAGGTGCGTGAGCGCTCGGGCTTCAGGGTCGGGGAGCCGTAGCCGGGATAGAAGAGGTCCGTGAGCGTGGGCGCCGTGAACGCGCGCCCGTAGCCTCCGCGGAGCTTCACGCCGGCCTCGCGGATATCGAGCCCGAGCGAGACGCGCGGGACGCCGTAGGCGCCGTATCGCGAGTGGTCCTCGAGGCGGATTCCACCGTCCAAGAGGAGGCGCTCGCGCCACTCCACGTGCGATTGCGCGTAGAGCGAGCGGCTCTGGATTCCTTCGGCCACGTCGGTCACGCCGCCGAACCCGCCAGAGTTGGAATCGTCGAGCCGGTCCACGCTCTCGGCGCGGTACTCGGCCCCCAGCACGGCCTGCGCAACCAACGCGGCCCGGGCTCCCGTCGCGAGGTCGAATTTCCCCCGCATGGACGCGATGCCGCGCGAATTGTCGAGATGCGTCCTTTGATAATCTGTCGTCGAGGGCGGGTTCGAGGGATTCTGGTTCTCGATCTGCCCCGAGAATCCCGAGACCTCGCCCTCGATCGACGCGCGCGGGCCCAGGGCCCGTTCATAGGCGGCGCTTCCCGCCAGGATCCGGTCCTTCTCGCGATTGTTGGGATCGCGTATCTGCTTGAGCGAACCGAACGGGGAGAGCGTGGTGTCCGCGGCATCGAAGAGGAAGTCGAACGGAAGCTCCTTGTCGCCCTGTGTGGCCAGAGCGCTCACCCGCACCCGCTCCGCGCCGATCGGCACCGAGAGGTGGAGCTGGCCGTTCAGGCCCGAGTAGGCGTCGCGCGGCCCCTGGCCTTCCGACGTGAGCCTTCCGAGCGAGACTACAGCGAGCGTGGCGCCCAGCGGGGTCTGCCACGTGAGCCCCTGCCGCAGCGTGGCGTGCTCCCCGTATTCCGCGAAGAGGCTGCGCTTCGGGGCGTCGGCGCCGGGGGCGCTCAGGATCTGGATCACGCCGCCGACCGCACCCGACCCGTAGAGCGAGGAGGCCGGGCCGCCGAAGATCTCGACCTGGTTTCCGCCCGCTCCCGCGAAATCCGCGAAGTCGAAGCTCCCCAGCCAGGGCCCGTTGAGTGGGATTCCGTCATAGAGGACGAGCGTGTGGCGTGGATCGGCGCCGCGGAGCCTCACGTCCGTGAGCTTCCCGTCCGTTCCGGAGCGCTGGACGTCGATGCCGGGCGCGACGCGGAGGGCGTCGGCGAGAAGAAGCGGACGGCGCCTCTCCAGGCGGTCGGGCGTGATCACGGTCACGTCGGCCGGAACGCGGTCTAGCCGGATCGGAAACCGGTCGGGCGTCACGACAATGGGATCGAGCCGGTAGCGCGGATGCTCGGACGCGGGATCGGGCGCTGCTGACACGGCCTGCGCGTCGTCCTCGGCCCTCGCGGGCGTGGCGGAACCGGCAAACGGCGCTTGCAGCGAGACCAGGATCCAGAACGTGACGACGGAGAAACGGCGGCGAAACGAGGCGAGCGGTCCCATGGTCCTCCCTCTCGAAGGACAAGGTGATTCATGAGAGCGGGCCGGTCTCCTGACTCGCGGTTCGTCCTTGAGCGGCGCCTTCCCGGGTTTCCCCAGTGGCCTGATGCCGCTCTCGTCACCGCTCACAGTGGCGGGGCCGTGTCGGATTCGCACCGACTTCCCGGGCCTCCAGAGGGAGGCCCTTCCCACTCTCGCCGCAGGCTAGGTCCCCGCGGCCCGCGCAGCATAGCGCAGGCGCGGCGGATTGAAAACCGCTAGAACTTCACGTTCGGCACAGCCTTGGCGCTCGCCGGAGCCTCGAACAGCGGATGAAGCTCGAAGTTGAAGGCCGAAGCCACGAGATTCGACGGGAACTGCCTCACGTGCGTGTTGTACGCGAGCACGATCTCGTTGTATCGCATGCGCTCGACGGAGAGCCGGTTCTCGGTCCCCGCCAGCTCGTCCTGCAGCCGCATGAAGTTCTCGCTGGACTTGAGCACCGGATAGTTCTCCACGACGACCAGGAGCCGGGCCAGTGCGCTCGAAAGCTCGTTGTTCGCGGCGATCTTCTGCGGCACCGTCTGCGCGCTCCCGATCCGCGCGCGCGCGTCCGCGATCGCGGTGAAGATGGTCGTCTCCTGCTTCGCGTAACCCTTCACGGTCTCGACCAGGTTCGGAATGAGGTCGTTCCGGCGCTGGAGCTGGTTCTCGACCTGGGACCATGCGGTCCGTGTCTGCTCCTGCTGCGAAACCAGCTCGTTGTAGGTGGAGCGGACGTACCCGGCGACGAAGAGGACGACGAGGAGCAGTCCTCCGAGCACGAGCCCCGCGATGATCCACGGATTGCGTGAGGCCATGAATTCCCTCCTTAGGGTTTCCGGGCCGGAGGCGTCATGCGCTCGGCCGAATCGAGGAGTTGGTTCAGGATCTTCAGCGCGGAATCCAGGAGCTCCGCCGCTTCGACGCGCTCCCGCCTCCGGTCACGGATCGTGAGAAGCCGGGTGAACGCCGGGCCGTCCACTCCGAACAGGGCCGCGGACCGCTCGGCCGCCAGCCGACGTGTGCGCGGCACCGGGTCTCCGGCGAGAAACAGGAGCCCCGAGGCGGAAGCGGCGATCGCATTCGATGCCTGGAGCGCCCAGAGTCGGGCGCCTCCGCGCGTTCCGGCGAGCGCCACGTAGCTCAACCCCAGGCCCAGCTCCTGGGCCCGAAGCACGCGCTCCACTTCGAGCCGGAGCGCCGCTTGGTCCAACTCCAGCGGGCCGAAATAGTCCTGGCCCTCGAGCGCTTCCCGGCCCTCGCGGATGAGCAGATATTCCAGGGGATACGCGTCGAGAGAGCTTCGGAGCATATCCTCGGAGAGAAGAAGCGGCCGGACCACGCGGCATCGGTGCCAGGTCCGGTAGGCCCGGCGGAGAGCGGAGAGCTCGGCTGTCCCGAGCGTGGAAAACACAAACGCGACGTTCACGTCGGAATGCGAGGGGTGGAATTCGCCGTCGGGACCGGCGGCGCTTCCGTAGAGCGTGGCGCCGCGAAGCTTCTCGCCGACTTCGCGCCGCGCCGCCTCCACCGCGCGCCGAGCCTCGCGGCGCGGATCGAACCGGTCAGGCCACATGCCGGCCTCCTGGGTTACGAACACCGTTCCGCTCAGAATCCACCGCTCGCACCTCCGCCGCCGCTGCGTCCGCCGCCGAACCCCCCGAAACCGCCTCCGCCGCCCCCGCCGCCGAAGCCCCCTCCCATGCCGCCGAAGCCGCCGAACATGCCGCCGTATCCGCCCGGACCTCCGCCTCCCCACCGGCCGCGGCGCGCCCCCCAGCCTGTCCGCGAGGCCCCGGCTCGAAGCAGATTGCTCAACACGATCGCGATGAACAGCCCGATCAGGAAGACCGAGTTGTGATTCGGGCTCCCGCCGTCCTCTTCGTCCGGAATCGGGAGCGCGCCCGTGATCGTGACCCCGCGGTCCTTCGCGATGATGCCCGCGACCACGGCCGCGCCCCGGTGGAGCCCTCCGCCGATGCTCCCCTGCGCCATCTCCGGCGCCATGACCCGCCGGATGATCGAGCCGCAGAGCCCGTCGGGGAGGATCCCCTCCAGCCCGTAACCCACCTCGATGCGGAGGCGGCGCTCCTTGGACGCGAGGAGGATCAGGACGCCCTCGTCCTTCCCTTTCTTCCCGATGCCCCAGGCCGCGAAGAGATCGACCGCGACGGGCTCGACCTCGTCGCCGCCCAGGTCCGGCAGCGTGACGACCGCCAGCTCGGCGCCCGTCTTCTCGCGCAGCTCGCTCGCGATCGCCGCGATCGAATCGCGCGACGCCGGGTCGATGACCCCCGCGAAATCGCTGACGTAGCCCTGCGGCTTGGGCCATGCGCGGGCGCAAGCGTCGCCCGCCCAGGCCAGCGATCCGAGAAGCAGGATCGCTAAGAGGGCTGGCCTAGCTCGAGCGGTAATTCGTGAACTGGAGATCAAGGCCGAAGTCCTGCCCCTTGAGCGAGCCGATCACGGCCTGAAGGTCGTCCCGGTTCTTCCCGCTCACGCGAACCTGGTTCTCCTGGATCGAGGCCTGCACGCGGATCCCGGTCCCTTTGATGAACTTCACGATATCCTTCGCCTTCTCGGTGGGAATGCCGCGCTGGATCGCCACGACCTGGCGCACCGTTCCTTTGGCGGCGGGCTCGATCTTTCCATACTCGAGCGACTTCAGGGAGACGCCGCGCCTGACCAGCTTTGTCGTGAGGACGTCGATCACGGCCTTGAGGCGGGACTCGTCGTCCGAGTGGAGCGTGAGCGTCTCCCCCTCCAGCGTGATGTCGCTCACGCTTCCCTTGAAATCGAAGCGCTGCCGGATTTCCTTCATCGCCTGCTGCACGGCGTTCGATGCCTCCATCATGTCCACCTCGGAGACCACGTCGAACGAGTTGGATGCCGCCATCCCGGGCCCTCCCGAACGCGCGGCGCGCGCCGCACATGAAGACGGGGAAGCGTCGCCTGCAAGCGCGCTTCCCCGAATTGAAACAACGCTACTCTATGCGAGTTGCCTGAGTTCCGATCGAGCCCAAGTAGCGCCGGCCCCGAGGGACCGTGCCGCACGGGACAAGAACTACTTGCCCGTCGTGTGAGTCGTGTCGGACATCATCATGGTCGTGTCCGTCGCAGCCGGCGGCGTGGTGGATTGCTCCATACCCGTCTCGCCCTCCGTTCCCGACGTCGCCGTCTTCTTGCTGCATCCGAGCGCGAAGAGAAGCGCGCACGTGAACACGAGAACCAGAGTGACCGCTAACATCTTCTTCATTTCTCTATCACCTCCTTCCACAAATTCGATGGCCTTCCGTCTAGAGTAAAACGTTGTCGAAACGGCTGAGGCGAAAAAAGCAAAACACCACTGCTCGCAGCGGTGCTTCGGGGAACGCCTTTGTTTCCTATGTCCATCACGCCAAGCCCCTCCACCACCCTAAGATCCGGGGCGGCAAAAGACGGGCGGACAGTACGCGGCGCGCCCGCAAAGTGTCAAGGCACAATTGACCGCGGCGAGGATTATAGAACAGATAGGGCCGAGGACAAGTCTTCAAGAAGATCGTCGAGGTCCTCGATGCCCACCGAAATCCTTACCAGGCCGTCGGTTAAGCCGACTTTTTCGCGGTCCTCTCGGGGCACCGAAGCGTGGGTCATGGTGGCCGGATGCGAGATCAGGCTCTCGACCCCGCCCAAGCTCTCCGCGAGCGCGAAGAGACGCGTGCGCTTGAGCACCTGGGCGCCCTTCTCGAGCGAGCCCGTGTCGAACGCAATCATCCCCCCGAATCCGGAAGCCTGGCGCCCGTGCAGATCGTGGCCGGGATGGTTTTTCAGACCCGGGTAGAAGACCCGCTTCAATTTGGACTGCCCGGCGAGCCATTCGGCGATCGCCGTCGCATTTTCCTCGTGTCGTTCCATGCGCAGCGCGAGCGTCTTGATTCCGCGCAGGCAGAGCCAGCAGTCGAACGGCCCGGGCACCGCTCCCGCCGCGTTCTGGACGAACTGGAGCCTCTCCGAGGCGGGCTCGTCGTTGGAGACCACCATCCCGCCGACCATGTCGCTGTGGCCGTTCAGGTACTTGGTGGTGCTGTGCACGACCAGGTGCGCACCCAGCTCGATCGGCCTCTGGAAGTAGGGGGTCATGAAGGTGTTGTCCACCACCAGGATGGCGCCCTTCGACCGCGCGAGCTCGGCGAGGGCGCGCAGATCGGAGATGATCATCGATGGATTCGTGGGCGTCTCCACGAAGAGCATCTTCGTCCCCGGCCGGAACGCCTTCGCGGTCGCGGCCAGGTCGCCCGTGTTCACGTAGTCGAACGTTAGCCCGTACGTGGCAAGGATCTTGGAGAAGAGGCGGTACGTCCCCCCGTACATGTTGTTCGAGGCGACGACGTGGTCTCCTCCCTTGAGGAGGTAGGTGACCGCGTTGATCGCCGCCATCCCCGACGCGAACGCGAAGCCACGCTGTCCCCGCTCGAGCGTGGCCACGTTCTTCTCGAGCGCGAACCGGGTGGGATTCTGCGTGCGCGCGTACTCGAATCCCTTGTGCTTCCCCAGCTCCTCCTGCACGTAGGTGGAGGTCTGGTAGATGGGGACGGTGACCGAGCCGGTGACCGGATCGGGCTCTTGCCCCGCGTGGATGGCGTCGGTGGAGAATCCCACGGGTCTAGATATTGATGTACTCGAGGAGGTCGAAGCGGGTCAGGATGCCCGCGGGCTTTCCGTGCTCGTCAACCGCGACGGCGGCGTTGCTCGCGGCCAGCACCTTCATCGCCCTGGGAAGATGCGCCCCGATCGGCACGACGGGGAGCGGCTTCTCCAGCAGATATTCGACGCGGGTGTCCCCGCGGGCCGAGCCGTCGAGCACTTTCTGGAGCAGCACGCCCTCGCTCACCGATCCCACCACGTTTCCTTCCTTGAGGACCGGGAGCTGCGAGATGTTGAACTCGCGGATCAGAGACAGCGCGCGGTCGACCGTGTCGTCGTAGCTGATCGAGACGAGCGCGGGGATGTGGTTCCGCTTTCCGGTCATCACGTCCGCGACCGTGACGGTGCTCGAGTCCAGGAGGCGGTTGTCCCGCATCCACTCGTCCGAGTGCACCTTCGAAAGATAGCGCTCCCCCGTGTCCGGGATGATCACCACGACCACCTGCCCCTGCTTGGCTGCGCGCGCGACCTGGAGCGCGGCGTAGAGCGCCGTGCCGGCCGATCCGCCCGCGAGGATCCCCTCCTCGCGCGCGAGCCTGCGGGCGAGGTTCAAGGATTGCGCGTCGTTGACCGAGATCACCTCGTCGATCACGGAGAAGTCCATGGTGCCCGGCAGGAAGTCCTCGCCGATGCCCTCCACCTTGTAGGTCTTGGCCGGGACCATCTTCTTCGTGTAGAAGTAGTCCTTGAGGATCGAGCCGACCGGATCCGCGCCGATGACCTTGATCTTGGGGTTCTGCGACTTCAGATAGCGCGCCGTGCCGCTGATGGTCCCGCCCGTGCGCAGGGCCGCAACGAAGTAGTCGATCTTCCCCCCGGTTTGCGTCCAGATCTCCGGGCCCGTGGTGCGGAAGTGCGCCTCGGGATTGGTCGGGTTGTAGTACTGGTTGGCCAGAAAGGCGCCCGGGATATCGCGGCCGAGTCTCTTCGCGACTTCGTAGTAGGAGTCGGGAGAATCGGGCGGGAGGGCCGTCGGGGTGATCACGACCTCGGCGCCTAAGGACTTCAACAGATTGATCTTCTCCTTGCTCACTTTGTCCGGCATCACGAAAATCGAGCGGTAGCCCTTCACCGACGCGACCAGGGCGAGCCCCATGCCGGTGTTCCCGGAGGTGGCCTCGACGATCGTGCCCCCCGACTTGAGAAGCCCCTTCGCCTCGGCTTCCTCGACGATCGCGATCGCGATCCGGTCCTTCACCGACCCGCCGGGATTGAACGCCTCCACCTTCGCGAGCACGGTGGCCGGGAAGCCGGAGGCGACATGGCGAAGCCGCACCATCGGGGTGTTCCCGACGGTTTCGAGGATCGTATCGACGATCGGGGGCGGCCCCGGCGCGCTCGTGTTCTGGCGGGCGGCTTCGGCTGGGGATTCGGGCGTGTTTTTGGGAGTCATCTCTGGGCTGGGAATGGGCGTGCGAGACACGTCCCATGACGCTACGTTCCCGGCCGCCCGCGGTCAAGCGGGATTTCGACCGCGATCTAGGAGCCGGTGGGCACCGACTTCAGCAGGGTTTCGATGTGGCTCAGCACTTCGGCGAAATCGTAGGGCTTGGTGATGAAGCGGTTCGCCCCCATCTCCATCGCCAGGAGCTGATCCCCCTCCTGCGTGCGCGCGGAGAGGATGATGATCGGTATGTTCTTGTACCGCTCGTCGAATTTCAGGAGGCGGCAGACCTTGTAGCCGTCCAGCTTCGGCAGCATGAGGTCTAACAGAATTATGTCGGGCTTCGTCTCGCGCGCTTTCTTCAGCGCCTCCTGGCCGTCCGACGCGGTCTCCACCTGGTACCCGATGGCCTGGAGACCGAACTGGAGAATACGCACCAGATCCGCCTCGTCGTCGACGACCAGAACCCGTGCGCGCGGCTGCGTTGCGTCCATGCCGTTCCTCCTACGACTCGAGCAAGTGCGGCGTGATGAAGATCATGAGATCCACCTTCTGCTTCGTGGTGGTCTTGTGACGGAACAGGAAATTCAGAATCGGGATATCTCCCAGGATCGGCACCTTGCGCTCGATCTTCGTATCGATCGAACGGATGAGACCGCCGATCATCACCGTCTCGCCGCTCCTCACCTCCACCTGCGTCGTGGCGGAGCGGGTGGACGTGACGGGACGCTCGTTGAACTGGCCGCGATATTCCACGATCTCGCTTATTTCCGGATTCACCGTGAGGATCATGCTGCTGTCGGGACCGACGTGGGGCGTCACGAGGAGCCGGACCCCGATCTTCTTCTCGTCGTAGCCGGAGATCTGGAGCGCGCCGGTCTGCAGGGAGTTCTCGTAGCGCGCGATCGGAACGACCGTGCCCACGATGATCTCCGCCTCCTGGTTGTCGAGCGTGGTGATCTTCGGCGCCGATACCAGGTTGGTCGTGGAGGATTCCTTCAAGATATCCAGGGCGACATTGAACTCCTCGAACGAGAGCTTTCCGAAGGTGTAGTCGGACCGACTCGTGTAGGGGAACGTCTGCCCCGGCGGAAACGCGGCGCCGACGCCGCCCACCTGGTTGTTGGGATTCGGGGTGCCGGTGAGATCTCCCGACCCGTGGGATTTCGGAATCGGGAACGTGGTCGGAAGCACGGCCCCCGTGGCGCTCGCCCGGATCTGCCAGTCGACGCCCAGCTTCTCGTCATTCCCGAGAGTCGTCTCGACCAGCTTCGCCTCGATGGCGATCAGCTTCGGCTTCAAATCCATCTCCGCGATCACGCGCGCCACCTGGGCGAGCCGCGCGCTCGTGTCGGTCACGATGAGGGCGTTCGAGAGCGCGTTCGAGCGCGACACGCTGAGCTTGGCGCGTCCCGAGAAGGGCTGCACCGATCCCTGGGGACTCAGCATTTTGGCCACCGCTTCCGCGGCCGCGGCGGGATCCAGATACCGCAGGGGGAACACCTGCGCCGAGATCCCGGCGGGATTCACGACGATCACGTTATCCTGCAATGTGTACTCGCACCCGGTGGCCGCCGCCACGGTCGACATCGCCTGCTCCACGGTCACGTTGCTGAGACTCGCGGTGAGCGTCCCACCCGCCGCCTTCCCGATGACCACGTTCAGTCCGAATTGGCCCGCGATGAGACGGATCGCATCCTGGACGCGCGCATCCTTGAAGTTGAACGACGCGCGGGGAGAGGTCCCCGGAGCGGCCGGCTGCGCCGCACCGAGACACGCGATCATTCCCAGCACGAACGCCATCCGTTTCATCATCCGTCTCCTTTGAGGACGAGGGTCGTGACGTTCCCCTTGTCGAGGAGCATCACGGCCTTCCGCCCGATCTGAATCACTTCACGTGTCCCGACCCGCTGTCCCTCGTGATAGATCTCGCCGTTGATCAGGGCCGTTCGCCCCATCGGGCCTTCCATGATTCCCTGCAGATACAGCCCCGCCGGGAGCGCTGCGTCGGCCGTGTGCGCGATCGGTCTCGCCGAAACCGTCGATTCCCTGCCCTCGAACACCCTTCGTTCGAAGGGATCGCTGCCCCATCCCTCCGGTGTCGCCGCCGCCCGGGCCTCGCCGCGGTCGGCGGGCCTCGAGAGAAGAGGAACCGCCGGCGCCGGCGCGATGGTGACCTCGGGCATCCGGGCCCGGATCTCCTTCCGCTTCTGGTCGAGCGAGTGGATCCAGACGAGAACCGCCACCAGGAACCCCACCAGAACGTAGGTCCTGGGATTCATCCCCTTCTTCATCTGGTCGCGAAACCAATCCATCGGCTCCTCAGGGCGTCCCGTAGAGCCAGATCGTGACGTCGGCGCCCAGGTCCGGGTATTCGGCC
>JBGPHU010000106.1:0-9973 GCA_041484545.1 Candidatus Eiseniibacteriota bacterium
AGGCGCCACCCACGTCGCGCGCCTCTTCGGCTCCTGTTCCTCGCGGCATGCGCCCTTGCCGCTCCCGCGGCGGACGCTGCCGTCGGCGTCCCGGCTCCTGGGGAGCCGGGGGTCTCCGTCGGGGATCTGCGGTACCACGCGAGCGCCGTCGCCTACAGGCATAACGCCGGCGATGCGCGCGCCGAGTTCTTCATCCGCATTCCCTACCGGGAAATCAAGTTCCTCCCCGCCGTCGATCATTTCGAGGCGAAGCTCCGGGTGACGGTGGAGCTTCTCACCAAGGGGGGCCGCCGCGCCGGCTACCAGCAGCGGGAGGCCCAGCTGCAATCCACCGACGCTGCCGCCACCGGCGATTCGCTCTTGGGCGAGATCTACACGGTGGGCCTCGTGGCGCCGCGCGGGAAATACCGCTACAAGGTGACCGTCGAGGACATGAACGTGGCGCGCCGCGGCCTCGTCTATCAGATGAAGAACAAGAAGCGGCAGGGCGAGGTGGACGGTAACCTCGATATGTCCGACTGGCTTTTCCAGAACCCCGCGCTGAGCGGAATCGAGTTCGCATGGAATGTGTCGGACCGGACTCCCGAAACCCCCTTCGCCAAGGGAAGCCTCGAGGTGCAGCCGCACCCAAGCGCCTATTACGGCTTCTACAAGGACATGCTGTCCGCCTACTACGAGATCTACGACCTGCCTCCTCCACCGGAGGGGCGGTCCTACAGGGTCCGGACCATGATCTTCGGTTCGGGAGCCGACACCCTGCTCGAGTCCTTCGATTCGCTCCACGTGAACGAGGGCACCGCCTGGCCGCATGCGCTTTATGCCGATGTCACCGCGCTCTCGGCGGGGCACTATCGCCTGCGCATCGATCTCCTGCAGCCGGACGGCGTCCGGCCGATCGCCACCAGCCAGGCGGAGTTCGACGTGCTCTGGGACGTCGATTCGTGGAGGTCGGACGCGTCGGATCTCTACGAAGTGGCGGCGCAAACCCTGCTGACTCAGGAGCAGGCGTACAACTTCCGCGCGCTGACCCGCGGTGAGAAGGAAGCCAAGCTCTCCGAGCTGTGGCGCGCGATCGATCCCACGCCGGATACCGCCGAGAACGAGCTCAGGAGAGACTTCCTGAGCCGTGTCGCCTACGCGAACAGGCACTACAGCGTGGTCGACAAGGGGATGTTCAGCGACCGCGGCCGGATCTGGATCCAATTCGGAGAGCCCGACGAGGTGCAGATCGAGCGGCTCCCCGTATCGGACAAGACGCTGGGTGTCGTGATCGACGGCCAGATTCCGAAGGACTCGAAAGACCTCCTCAGCAGACCGGACCAGGGCGTGGTCGACACGCGGCCGTACGAGATCTGGACCTATCACCTGCGCGGCCACGAAATGGTCCCACGGCACCGCATGAACGAGATCAGCGCGGGGATGAAGTTCGTGTTCGTCGATGAGCAGGGCTATGGCGAATACACGCTGCGATACTCGTCGGTCAGCGGCGTGCGGTAGCGCGCCGCGCCCCGGTCTCGATTCCCGTTGACACCGCCGCCACATCCGCCCTAACATCCATGCCCCTAAGTTACCCATCGACATAGGCTTGAGTCGACACACCCGGAGGCTGGACGATGCGGGTCGGCGTGCTTACCGGCGGGGGCGACTGCCCCGGCCTGAACGCGGTCATTCGCGGTGTCGTGCATCGCTCCATCAAGACCTACGGTGGATCGGTTCTGGGATTCCGACATGGCTGGAGGGGCATCCTTCAATCCGAAGTCGAGGAACTGGACTTGAAGAAGGTGACGGGAATCCTCCCGCGGGGCGGAACGATTCTCGGCACCTCGCGGACGAATCCCTATCAGGAGCAGGGAGGCGAGGCCCGGATCCGCCAGGAGCTATCGGGACGGGGAGTCGACGTTCTGATCGCGGTCGGCGGCGAAGACACGCTGGGAGTCGCCGCGAAGCTCCATGACGCGGGGGTTCGTCTGGTGGGCGTGCCCAAGACGATCGACAACGACGTCAACGGCACGGACTACACGTTCGGTTTCGATACCGCGCTCTCGATCGCCACGGAAGCCATCGATCGCCTGCACACGACGGCCGAATCCCACGACCGGGTGATGGTGGTCGAGGTCATGGGACGCCACGCGGGCTGGATCGCGCTGGAGGCCGGTGTGGCCGGAGGGGCGGACGTGATCCTGATCCCCGAGGTGCCGGTCTCGATCGACGAAGTCTGCGACGTGGTGAGACGCCGTCACGACCTCGGCAAGAATTTCAGTATCATCGTGGTGGCCGAGGGCGCGCGTCTTCGCGACGATGGGGTCCCCTTCCAGGTACAGAGCGAGCGCAAGGACGCGTTCGGGCACGTGCGGCTCGGCGGGATCGGAGCGACCCTCGCCGAGCGGATCGAGGCGCGGACCGGATTCGAGAGCCGCTACAGCGTTCTCGGGCACATTCAGCGGGGGGGCACGCCAACCGCGTTCGACCGTTTCCTCGCGACGCGGTTCGGCGTCGCGGCGGTGGATCTCGCGCATCGGGGCGGGTTCGGCCGGATGGTCGCTGTGCGCGGGATGAAGATCGTGGACGTACCGCTCCACGAAGCGCTGGCCTCGCTCAAGACGGTCGGCGAAGAATTCTACGAACTGGCGAAGGTGTTCTCCACGCAAGGGGGGTAGCGCGTGCGTGTCGGAATCAACGGATTCGGCCGCATCGGAAGGCTGGTGCTCCGGGCGGCGCTCAAGCGGAACGAGACGATCGAGTTCGCGGCCGTGAACGACATCACCGACGCGGCGACGCTCGCGCATCTCCTCACCTACGACTCGGTGCATGGCGCCTGGCCCGAACACTTCACGGTCCGGGACTCAAGCCTGTGCGTCGGCAAGCATGCGGTCCGGGTGCTCTGCGAGTCGAATCCCGCAAACCTGCCCTGGAAGGATCTCGGCGTGGACGTCGTGCTCGAGTGCACCGGCAAGTTCACCGAGCGGGACAAGGCGGCGGTGCACTTGGGCGCCGGGGCCAAGCGGGTCCTGGTATCGGCGCCCGCGAAAGGGGCGGACGCCACGTTCGTGATCGGCGTGAACGAGAAAGCCTACGATCCCGAGAAGCACCACGTCGTCTCGATCGCGTCCTGCACCACGAACTGTCTGGCTCCCGTGCTCTCCGTGCTGGACCGGACGTTCGGCATCGAACGCGGGCTCATGACGACCATCCACGCCTACACCAGCGACCAGAGAATTCACGACTCGCCCCACAAGGATCTTAGGCGCGCGCGGTCCGCGGCGGTCTCCATGATCCCGACCAGCACCGGGGCGGCGAAGGCGATCGGTCTGGTCATCCCCTCGCTCCAGGGCAAGCTGGACGGAATCGCGGTCCGCGTTCCGATCGCAGACGGCTCGATAATCGACGTCACGATCGCGACCGCGAAGCCGGTCACCGCGGCCTCGATCAACGCCGCGATAAAGGAGGCGGCGGACGGGCTGTTGCGCGGGATCCTCCAGTACACCGAAGACCCCATCGTCTCGCAGGACATCGTGGGGAATCCGCACTCGGCGGTGTTCGACTCGCTCCTCACGATGGTCTCGGGCGACCGGCTCGCCAAGGTGTTCGCCTGGTACGACAACGAGTGGGGATTTGCGAACCGGATGGTGGACGCGCTGCTCCTCCTCGGACGCGGGCGCTAGACGCGATGCCGTTCCGGACGGTCCGCTCGCTCGAGAGCGTGGGTAAGCGCGTCTTCGTGCGCGTGGACTTCAACGTGCCGCTCTCGGCGGACGGTAAGGTATCGGACGACAGTAGGATTGTGGCGTCGCTCCCGACCCTCCGCTATCTGATCGAGAAAGGCGCGCGGCTCGTCGTCGCCTCGCATCTGGGGCGGCCCAAAGGGAGGCGCGATCCGAAGCAGAGCCTCGCTCCGGTGCGGGAGCGGTTGGAGCGTTGCCTCCGAAAGCCGGTCGCCTTTTCCGAGACGACCGTGGGACCTGCCGCCGAGCGGCTCGCCGCGGGGCTTCAGAACGGCGAGGTGCTCCTGCTCGAGAATCTCAGGTTCGACCCGCGGGAAGAGGCAAACGACCCGGCGTTCAGCGGCGAGCTGGCGCGCCTCGCCGACCTCTACGTGAACGACGCGTTCGGCGCGGCGCATCGCGCGCACGCTTCCACCGTCGGGATCACCGCCTTCCTCACCGAATGTGTGGCGGGGTTCCTCATGGAGCGCGAGCTTCAGGCCCTCGGAAGACTCCTGGCCGCGCCCGACCGTCCGTTCGCGGCTATTCTGGGAGGCGCCAAGATCTCGGGGAAGATCGACGTGCTCCGAAATCTCCTTCCCCGCGTGGACCGGCTCATCGTGGGCGGCGGCATGATGTTCACGTTTGTCCGGGCGAAGGGCCTGGAAACGGGCCGGTCGCTGGTGGAGGAGGACAAGGTGGATCTCGCCCGTGAACTCTTGGCGGGCCCGGACGCGGCGCGGAAGATCCTCCTGCCGGGGGACTGCGTGGTGGCGGCCGACACGAGCGGCGACGACCCAGGACGCGCGGTTCCGGCCGATCGGATCCCTCCGGGGCTCGTGGGCGTCGACGTCGGGCCGCTCTCGATCCAGGCGATTCAGGCAGCCCTCGCGGACGCGCGGACCGTGTTCTGGAACGGACCGATGGGCATTTTCGAGGTGCCGGCTTTTGCGGAGGGGACACTCCAGACCGCGAAGGCCGTGGCGGAGGCCACGGGCCGCGGCGCGTTCACCGTCGTCGGCGGGGGCGACTCGCTCGCGGCGATCCATCAGGCCGGCCTCGAGAATCAGGTCAGCCATCTCTCGACCGGGGGAGGCGCCTCCCTGGAGTTCCTGGAAGGGCGCGTGCTCCCGGGAGTGGCGGCTCTGGAATTCACCGCCAAGGCCGCATCGTGAGGCGGATCCTCGCCGGGAACTGGAAGATGAATCTCTCGCTCGCGGAGGCGCGCGCGCTCCTGCGCGCGGTCGGTGACCGCGCGCTCTCGGCGGAATCGCTCACGACGGTCGTCTTTCCCCCGGCGACCGCGCTCGCGGCGCTCGCCTCAGAGCGGAGACCTTCGGATCCCAGACTCGGCGTGCAGAACTGCCATGCGGATCCGAAGGGGGCGATCACCGGGGAGATCTCGCCCGAGATGGCGCGCGACGCCGGCGCCGAGTTCGCGTTGGTCGGCCACTCCGAGCGCCGAAGACTCTTCTGCGAGAGCGACCAGATCGTGGGCGCCAAGCTCAAGGGGATTCTACGCGCGGGAATGAAGCCGGTGCTCTGCATCGGCGAGACCCTTGCGGAGCGCGAGCGGAGGGAGACGCGCGACGTCCTCAGCCGCCAGCTCGACCGCGCGCTCGACGGCGTGCCGGCACGCGCGCCGCTCTGGGTGGCGTACGAGCCGGTATGGGCCATCGGCACGGGGGTGGTCGCGACGGTGGACGAAGTCGCCGAGGCCCACGGGTGGGTTCTGGAGGAGCTGGCCCGCATGGGGCGGGGGAGCGCCGCGGGGCATCCGCCGGTCCTCTATGGGGGAAGCGTCGATCCCAAGAGCGCCGCGGCCCTGGCCGGGCTGCCGGACGTGGACGGATTCCTGGTCGGGGGCGCGTCGCTCGCGGCCGAGTCCTTCATCTCCATCGCGGAGGCCCTGATCAAGGCCGAGCGTCGCGCGACTCCCGTCGATTGACCGCCTCGGAACCCGCGTGCTAAGCTGACCGTCTCGCTACCCCTAAACGAAGAACGGAGGCGTTTCAGGATGTCGGGATTCGTGATCGGACTCATCACAGCGGTTCACATCGCGGTCTGTATCGGATTGATGGCCTCCATCCTGCTCCAATCGGGCAAGGGCGGCGGGCTCGCCGGGACCTTCGGCGCGGGCTCGAGCCAGACCCTCTTCGGGGGCCGTGGGGCGGCCACGTTTCTCAGCCGGGCCACGACCTTTCTCGCGGTCACCTTCTTCCTCACGTCCCTGACGCTGGGCCTCCAGGCATCCCGGACCGCCGGGTTGCGTCGAAGCCTGATCCAGGAAGACGCGCGCAGGCGGGGACAGCAGCGCGAAGGCACAGGGGCTCCGGCGGGAGCGGCTTCCCAGATGCCCGCGCCGGCCGGCTCTCAGATGCCGGCAGGCGGATCGGCCCAGCCGCCCGCGACCGGCGCTCCGAGTCCCGCGCCGGCGACCAGCGGAACGCAAGCGCCCTCGACCAGCGGAAAGTGATCCGATTCAGCCCGGGTGGTGGAACTTGGTAGACACGTACGTTTGAGGGGCGTATGGGTAACCCCGTGCGAGTTCAAATCTCGCCCCGGGCACCATCATGGGTCCTCTTCCCTTTCGGGAGAGGACCCGAAGTATTTTCGGAGCCGGGGGGCCCTCTTCCCTTTCGGGAGAGGACCCGAAGTATTTCAGGCGCGGTATTCGCCGCCCGGCCTGTCCGACGTCGGCTCGGGGATGAGACCGACGAGCCGGATGCAGAAGCGGTCCTCGGCGCGGACTTCGTTCTTGGCGCCACAATGCTGGCAGCGCACGTACGAGCGCCGAGGGTCTTCACTTAGATGAAAGATCTGCACCGGACCAAACAGCTTTGCGCAGCGAAGGCACTCCACGGCCGGGTTGCTGACCCGTTCTTCCATCTCGGGCATCTTGGCTTCTCCTCCGGAGACACGTGGCGCGCGGATGGATTCCGGTCGCCCGGTTGGCAGAGCGTCATTGTACGAAGGGAGCGCCGCGCCGTCCAGAGCCGCGCGCGATGAGTAAGGACCCGGCGTACGACGCCGTCCGCGCGGCCTCGTACTGGAGCGGCGCTCGCCATGAGCGCGGGGACGAGTTGGCGGCGGTCCTGAGCCTGGGCGAGCCGCCGGCCGTGAACGAAGCGTACGACGCGTGGGAAACGGGCCTCCTCCTCCGCGCGATGAAGGGGCGCGTCTTTCGCCGCGGGCTCGATCTGGGGACCGGCGTGGGACGCGTGGCGATCCGGATTGCCGGGAGGCTGACGCGGATCGTCGGGGCGGACTTGGCGCCGGGGATGCTGGAGCGGGCGCGGCGGAACGCGCGCGCCGCCGGCGTCGGGAATCTGGATCCGGCGCGGCTTCGCTCCGACAAGCTCCCGTTCCGTGACGGAGCCTTCGACCTCGTGGCGTGCCTTGGGCTCCTGGAGCACCTGCCTCCGTCCGTCCGGCGGGCGACCCTGGCGGAATGCGCGCGCGTCTTGAGCCCGGGGGGGCTGCTCGCGGTCGCGCTCAACAACGAGGCGAGCGCCTTCCTCCGCGATCCGTCCGACAATCCGCTCCGAGACGGCTCCCAGCAGGCGAGCGGCTACTACTGCGCGATCGTGGGTGAGGCGGAGCTCGAGCGCGACGCCGCCGCCGACTTCGAGGACGTGGTCGTGGGATCGAATCTCTTCTACTCGCTCCATCGTCACGCGGCGCGGCGGCTTCCGGACGCGGCGCGGCGGTCTTCGGCATTGCGCCCCTTCTTTCTGCGCGCGGCCGCATGGGACGCGGCGCTCCGCCCGCTCGGTCCGCTCGCGAAGACGGCCGCGGATCACCACCTCCACATCCTGGTCCGGCGTTGAGCCAGGCCCCCATCCTCGTCACCGGAGGAGCCGGATACATCGGCTCGGTGCTCGTGCGACAGCTCTTGGAAGCGGGCCGGACCGTGCGCGTCCTGGACCGCATGCTGCACGGCGGACATGGGCTGGAGGATCTGGCGCACGATCGGAACCTCAGCGTGATGATGCGAGACCTGCGCGACCCGCGCGTGCACGAGGAGGCGCTCCTTGGGACCGACACCGTGATCCATCTCGCGGCCATCGTCGGGGACAAGGCGTGCGCCATGGACGAGGACCTCGCGGTCCAGACGAACTGGAACGCCACGATCGGGCTCGCGAAGCGCGCGCTGGCCGTCGGGGTGAAGCGGTTCGTGTTCGCGTCCACGTGCAGCGTCTACGGCGGGGGACGCGATGAGATTCTCGACGAGGAGTCGCCCACCAAGCCGCTCTCGCTCTACGCCGAGACGCGCTGGCACGCCGAGAAGGGAATCCTCGAGCTCGACCGCAACGCGGGTTTCGAGCCGGTGATCCTCCGCTTCGGAACCGTGTACGGACTCTCCCCCCGGATGCGATTCGATCTCGCCGTCAATTTTCTCGCGCAAAAGGCCGTTCGTGAGGGCAAAGTCGAAATCTTCGGCGGCTCCCAGTGGCGCCCCTTCGTCCACGTGGCGGACATCGCGCGGGGAATCGTCATGGCGTTGGACGGCCCTCTGCCGCGCGGCACGCTTCCGATCTTGAACCTCGGCGACAACCTCGAGAACTATCAGCTCCGGGACCTCAAGGAGGAGCTCATGACCCACGTTCCCGGCGTGAGGGTCACGATCCAGCCCGAGAAGGAAGATCTCAGAACGTACCGGGTCCGCTTCGACAGGATCGAGCGGGAGTGGGGCTTCCGCGCCACGCGCCGCGTAGGGGATGGGATCGAAGAGGTGGCCCGCGCGGTCCGATCCGGCGTGATCGCCGATCCGCGCGAGCGTCGCTACTACAACGCCTGAGGGGGGAATGTGGTTGCGGGGGACACGCTCCATCCGGTAGCGTGAATGGGCAGCGTCCGCCGGCCGGGCGGATCGCGACCCAACCCGAGAGGACTCCATGCCGCGTCTTGGAATGACGGTCCCGCAGTTGGAAGAACGCGCGCTCTTCGTGCGCCGCGACATCCTGGCGCTCCTCGCCCGTTCGCAGTCGGGACACAGCGGCGGTCCCCTCTCCTCGACTGATTTCGGAACGGCGCTCTTCTTCCACGAGATGAACGTGAACCCCCGCAAGCTCGACGATCCCGCGCGCGACATGTGGCACTTCTCGATCGGCCACGTCACGCCCGTGATCTACTCCCTGATGGGCGAGCGCGGCTACTTCCCCCTCGTGGATCTGCTCGGATTCCGCCAGTTTCACGGGCACCTTCAGGGGCATCCCAGCAAGCAAGACACTCCGGGGATCGAGGTCTCTTCCGGGTCGCTGGGACAGGGGCTCTCGGTCGCCTGCGGAATGGCACTCGGCTCCCGGATGGACGGAATCGAGCGCCGCGTCTACTGCGTGATGGGAGACGGCGAGCAGCAGGAGGGGCAGGTCTGGGAGGCGGCCATGTTCGCCGCGCACTACAAGCTCGAGAATCTCTGCGCCGTGATCGATTACAACCGGAAGCAGATCGATGGGGACGTGCAGGAGGTCATGGGCATAGCGCCGCTCGCGGACAAGTGGCGCTCGTTCAACTGGAACGTGATCGACGTGGATGGGCACGACATCGCCGGGATCCTCGCGGCATTCGAACGGGCGCGCGCGACCCGGGGAAAGCCCTCGATCGTTCTCGCCCACACGGTGATGGGGAAGGGCGTCTCCTACATGGAGGAGGACTACAGGTGGCACGGCATTCCGCCGAGTCGCGAGCAGGCGGATCAGGCGCTGCGCGAGATGGGCACCAGCCTCGAGGAATGGACGGCCCGGCTCGAGAGCCACACCGCGCCGGAAGTCGCGCCCTCGGGAGCGCGGTCGTGAGCGGCGCGACCCCGGCCGTTCCTCAGGCGCCGGCGGCGCCCCCGACGCTGGCGAAGCCGGAGATGAAGCGGACGCGCGAAGGCTTTGGGCACGGCCTCGTGGATCTGGGGGAGAAGCGTCCGGAGGTCGTGGTGCTGGTGGGAGATCTTTCCGGCTCGACCAACGTCTCCTTCTTCGCGGAGAAATTCCCGGACCGCTTCATCCAGGTGGGTGTGGCGGAGCAGAACATGATGTGCGTGGCGGCGGGGCTTGCCGCGACGGGGAAGATCCCGTTCCTCGCGACCTACGGCGCGTTCGCTTCGTGCCGGAGCGCGGACCAGATGCGGGTGACGGTCGCGTACACCGACCTTCCCGTGAAGATCGGTGGCGCGCACGGCGGGATCAGCGTGGGTCCGGACGGGGCCACGCATCAGGCCATGGAGGAGATCGCCATCGTCCGCTCGATCCCCAACATGAAGATGATCGTGCCGTGCG
>JBGPHU010000107.1:0-9908 GCA_041484545.1 Candidatus Eiseniibacteriota bacterium
CGCTCGCCGCGGCCCTCGCGCGCGAGGACCGGTTCTTCCTCGCGATCGCGGAGGATCCGGAGGAGACGGCCCGGGCGTACCGCGACCGGCACGGGCTCACGTTTCCAATCGCATGGCAGGCGCCGCCCTACCCGGCCTCGAGAGCATACGAGATCGCGACGGTGCCGACCCTCTTCGTCGTGGATGGAACCGGCGTGATCGCGGAGCGGGTCGAAGGATTCATCAAGTCGGAGTACCTGGCCCTCGGCGCCGCCATCGAGCAGGCGCTCGCTCTAGGCAACGCTCCTCCGGTGCTGCATAGGCCGGAGGACCTACCGCAACTCCGCCCCGGCTGAATGTCGCGCGCGACCGCCGGGTGACGGCTGGAGGGGGAAACATGAAGAAGGATCTGGGCGTCTCCATCACGTGGATCGGCCACGGTACGGTGCTCTACCGCTCGAGCAAGGGTAAGACGGTGCTCGCGGACGCGTGGGTGGACGGCAATCCGGCGGCTCCGCCGGCCGCGAAGGCGCTGCCGAAGATCGACCTCGTGCTCATCACGCACGGACACAGCGATCACGTCGGCGATCTCGTCGAGATCGCGAAGAAGCACTCCCCGGATGTCGTGTGCATACACGAGATCGCGCAGTTCTTCGGGAAGAAAGGGGTGGAGAAGCTCCACGGCATGAACAAGGGGGGCACCCAGGTTCTCCAGGGGATCCGCGTCACGATGACGCACGCCATCCATTCGAGCACGATTGCGGACGGGGACCGGCTCGTTCCGGCCGGTGAGGCGGCCGGCTACGTGATCGAATTCGAGAACGGCACCCGCGTCTACCACGCGGGTGACACCGGGGTGTTCTCGGGCATGAAGCTGATCGGGGAGATCTACCGTCCGACAATCGCGGCGCTCCCGATCGGAGACCTTTACACGATGTCGCCGCTGGAAGCCTCGTTCGCGGCGAAGATGCTCGGCGTGAAGGCGGTCGTGCCCATCCACCACTCCACCTTTCCCGCCTTGACCGGCACGCCCGAGGCGCTGCGGAAGCTTCTCGAAGGATCGGGCATCGAGGTGCTGGCCCTGAAGCCGGGGGAATCGGTATAGCGGACCTGCGCCGGGGCGAAGCGCCCCCGCAGCGAGGCGGATCAGTCGAAGTAGACGCGCGTGAGGAGCCCTTCGGCCGTGAGGCGGAAGGGCTTTCGTTCGCGGAAAAGCTCGCGCGGCTTGGCCCTGACGCCGCGGGTCGGATGGATGGCGCCCATGCGGATCCAGGGGCGGAGCGAGCGGAGCAGGTCGGCGGGTCCCGGGTGAGGGTGGGGGGCCAGCGTCAGGTTCTCGATCTCGCCCGACGCCCCTCGCACGATGGTGCACCCGCAGGGGACGCGGACGGTGATCCCGCTGAAACGGCCGAGCGCCTTGTTCCGGATCACGTATTCGTCCACGTGGAAGTACTGCTCGCGCCAGCCGTCCCGTTTCCCGAGCGGCCCCGGGCGCAGGGCGAGCTTCGCGCCCGCCGGCAGGTGAAGCGCCGCGCGCATGGCGGCCAGGCCGCCCGGACGCCATGGATCGAGCGCGCGCAAGGGGGAGAGCCTCGAGGCTCCGCCGCGGCCCGCTCCGCCGGCGCCGCGCGCGCGCGTCCGCCCCTTCGCCGCAGGCAGAGCCGTAAGCTTCATGCCGTGCCTCGCGAACGCGGCCTCGATGCCGGGCGTGGCCACGCCGCCTTCCTCGCTCTGATCAGCCGTCCGCATGAGCGCCGCGATGTCGGCGTATCGCGCGTGTCCGGGAGGGAGCTTCTCGACCGCTCGGGCGAGCACCAGGCCCAGGAGCCGCCGGGCGCGCTCGATCGCCTCGGGCCCCGGAGTCTCCTTCAGCGCGCGCGCCAGCACCCAGACCAGCGCATCGTAGAAGGCGCCCGTGAACACGCGCGAGAAGGAGTGCGGCTCTGGCGCGAGTGCCGAATCGTCCGCGCCCGGCGGAAGCGCCGAAGGATCCGCGTAGCGGAAGTCGTTTCGCGCGTCGCGGAGTCGCGTCGGGTCGCTCACCGCGCGCGGGCCGTAGTTGTCGTAGATGGCGCGTCCGAGCGCTTCGGCCAGACGCGAGACCTGGTTGCTCTTGTCCCACGATCCGTCCGCCTCCGCGAGGAGCGCCTTGCACACGGCCGGATCGGTGAGCGTGACCAGAAGGGCCGAGCAGTCGCCGAAGGCCTCGTGGAAGGAGGCGGTCTCCAGATCGGGCGTGGACCAGAAGCCCGGTTGATAGCAGTCGAGCACCGCGTGCCCCGTCTCGTGCGCCACGACGTCCAGACTCTCCGCCGCGTACACGGTTCGGCGCGTCTGCCGGTCCACGTCGTAGAAGAACTGGAGGCTCTTCCGGTCGTAGAAGGCGTTCAGATCCTTGCCGGCGCGGAGCTTCACCAGGAGCGGGCGGTCCTCGTGCCAGCGCGTGAAATCGCGCTCGAAGAGATCCTCCCAGACCTTGATCGTCCGCTCCAGCGCGACCTCGCCCTGCCAGTACTGGAAGGCGACCGTTCCGGGAGCGTAGGGGGCGGGAGCGTAGCGCGGGCCGTCGATGGTGAACGTGGGCTCGGCGGAATCGGGCTCGGCGGGTATCACGGACTCGAGTCCGACCGGGGCGTCGGGATCGTTCGGGTAGAAGCGCACCGTCGGTGTCGGCTGTGTCGGCGGCCGCGTGGACGCGGCCGGAGCCGTCGGCTTCGCCCCCTTCGAGCCTGCGCGCCCGCGCTTGCCGGCCTTCACGCCCTGCTTCACGCCCTGCGGCTCCGGAAAAGCTCCAGCGCGCGATCCACGGGCAGCGTGTTCACCACGTCCTCCTTGGCGAGCCACGCTTTCCGCGCCGCGCCGATGCCGTATCGGAGATCCGCGTATCCATCCACGGCATGGGCATCGGGGTTGATCGCGAAGCGGACGCCCCGCGCCTTGGCCTGGATCACCTGGCGCCAGTCGAGATCCAGACGGTGCGGGTGCGAGTTGATCTCCACGATCACGCCCTCTTCGGCCGCGACGCGAAAGACCTCCTCCAGCCCGATGGCGTACCCATCGCGCTCCAGGAGCAGCCGCCCCGTGGGATGCGCCAGGATCGAGACGTGCTTGTTCCGGAGCGCGCGCGTCACGCGCTTCGTCATGTCCTTCTCGCTCATGGTGAAGTTCGTGTGCACCGAGACCACCACGTAATCCAGCCGCTCGAGAATCCGGTCGGGATAATCCAGCGAGCCGTCCGGCAGGATGTCCACTTCGGAGCCCTTCAGGATGCGGAGTTTCTTCGATCTCGCGTTCCAGGCATCGATCTCCAGCCACTGGCGCTCGAGGTCCGCTTCGCTCAATCCGCCCGCGTAGCGCGCGGTGGCGCTGTGGTCGGCCAAGCCGAGGTACGAGGCGCCCCATGCCGCCGCGGCCTCGGCCATCTCGCTCAGGCTGGACCGCCCGTCGCTGTAGGTGGTGTGGCAGTGCAGGATCCCCAGCATGTCCTTCATCGTGACGAGCTTCGGGAGCGTCTTGGTCTCGGCCGCCTCTATCTCTCCGCGGTCCTCCCGCAGCTCCGGCTCGACGTACTCCAGACCCAGCGCATGGAAGAGGTCCGCTTCGCTCCGGATCGGAGCGTGCTTCTTCCCCGACAGCTCGTACTCGTTCAGGCTCATGCCGCGCTCCAGAGCGCGCGAGCGCACGCGGACGTTGTGCGCGACGCTCCCCGTGAAGTAGTGAAGCGCGAACGGGAATTGCTCGAGGGTGACCAGCCTGAGATCCACGGCAAGGCCCGTGCGCAGGCGAACCGAGGTCTTCGTGTCGCCGCTCGCGATCAAGTCGGCCGTGGGGAGCAATTTCATGAAAGCCTTGGTGACCTTGTCGGGCTTGTGGGTGGCCACGAGCAGGTCCACGTCCTTCACGGTCTCCAGCCAACGCCTGAGGCTTCCGCCGACCTCGGCGGCCTCCACCGAGCCCGCCTCGACCAGGCTTCCCAGAAGCTCCTCGGCGATCGGACGCACGTCGCCCGCGCGGTAACGTCCCGCCCCTTTTTCGAGGAGCGCGATTCCCGCGAGGATCTTCTTCTCGGACTGCTCGCCGAAGCCCTTGAGCGAGCGGATGAGCCCCTGCTCGGCGGCGGCCTTGAGCCCCGCCAGGGTGGTGATCTTAAGCTTCTCGCCGAGAAGCCGCACGCGCTTGGCGCCCAGCCCCGGAACGCGGACCATCTCGACGTAGCCGGGAGGGACGGCTTGCACCAACTCTTCGTGGAACGCCATGCGGCCGGTCTTCCAGAGCTCGATGATGCGGAGCGCGATGCCCTCGCCGATTCCGGGGACGTCGGTCAGGGTGCCGGCCTCGATGATCCCGCCGAGGTCCTCCGTGAGTCCTTCCAGCGCCCGGGCGGCATTCTCGTAGGCCCGGACCTTGAACGGGTTCTCACCCTTGAGTTCCAGAAGGCCCGCGATCTCCTCCAGAACGCGGGCGATGACGCGGACGTCTGCGGTGGGTTGGCTCAGGGACGTTCCCCGGTCGAGCTAAAAGAGCTCGGACAAAGGTCTCCGGCCCGAAAAGCCCTCGTCCGTCGTGTGCCAGTGGGAGACGGCCGCTTCGCCGGTGCGCCAGCAGAGGCAGACGACCCGGTCGCGCGCCATCGTGTAGAAGTCCACAAGGCCGAGATCGAGATCGCGGAGGATGCACCCGCGCGAGGCCACGTCGTAGAGCCCGGCGCGGAACTCCTCCAACATCCGGGCGCAGCGCGTTTCCTTCTCGCGCAGATCCCGGACGTCGAGATTCTTGCTCGTGGCTCCCGAGGATTCGATGGCGGCCAGAACGGAGACCTCGCTCTGGAGCGCCGCGATGTCGCGGGCGCCGGAGGCGAGCGCGCCCAGCGCCTGCTCCAAGTAGGGAATGAGCCGGTTCGCTTCCTCGACGGAGAAAATCTTGTTCCGGATTCGTTCCATTCGGCCCTCAGGGGATCGCGCTGAAGCCGCATCGCGGAACCGCGCCCACACGTTATCAGAGGTCCCCGAACCCTTGCAACCGGCGCGGGAATCTGTAAGGCTTCCGGCGATGGTCCCCGATCGATCGATGTCCCGCCGCGACTTTCTGAGGAAGAGCGCCCTCATCAGCGGCGCTCTGGCCGCGGGCCTCCCCGAAGCCGTATCGCTGCTCCACCCGCGCGTCGCCCAGGCGGCGATCATGGGCATCGGCCAGGAGCTTCAGGACGTCCTGAACGAGGAAACGGTGAACCGAATCCTCCAGGAGGCGCTCGCGCGCGGGGGCGACGCGGCGGATCTCTTCGCGGAGCAGCGGTTCCGCACCTCGGTCGTTCTCGACGCAGGCAAGATCGACTCGGTGACGTACGGATATCCCCGCGGCGCCGGCGTCCGCGTCGTCCTTCGCAACCAGACAGGGTACGCCTTCTCCGACGAGCTATCCTACTCCTCGCTCCTGGATGCCGCGCGGGTCGCGTCCGGCATCGTGGAGACCCAGAGCCGCACCAGCCCGATCGACGTGACGCGCCGAACTCTGGAGCCTCCGTTCACGCTCGCGAGTCCCGAGCCGCTCATGGTCGAGGCGACGAAACTCCAAATCTTGCAGAGGATGGACGCGGCCGCGCGCGCCGCCGATCCGCGCATCGTGTCGGTCCGGATCGAGTACACGGACGAGGCGCGCGACGTCCTGATCGGAACCTCCGAGGGCATCTACGTGCTCGACCGCCAGTACCTGACCAGCATCTCCTGCTCCCCGACCGCGCAGGCGGGAGGGAAGCGCGGGAGCGGACTGGCGACCCTGGGAGGCCGGGTCGACGCCGGCTACTTCGCGCGGGTGAGCCCGGAGGACCTGGCCAAGGCCGCCGCGCTCCAGGCCGTGCGCCTTCTCGAGGCAGGGTCCGCCCCCGCGGGGCCCATGCCCGTCGTGGTCGCTCCGGGCTGGGGCGGCGTTCTCATCCACGAATCGCTGGGACACGCGCTCGAGGCGGACGGGATCCGGCGCGGCACCTCGCTCCTCTCGGGGCTGGCGGGGACGCGCGTGGCTTCGCCGCTCGTGAGCGTCGTGGACGACGCGCGCTGGCCGAATGGGCGCGGATCCTACGCGGTGGACGACGAGGGGACGCAGGGACAGAAAACGGTCGTTGTGGATGGAGGCGTCCTCCGGTCCTATCTCATCGACAAGCAGAACGGGTGGCTCCTGACCCTCAAGTCCACCGGAAACGGCCGCCGGATGTCCTACCGGAACTGGCCGCTCCCGCGCATGAGCAACACCTACATCGATGCCGGCGGGAGCGACCCGGCTTCGCTCCTCAATGGGATCACGAAGGGCTTCTACGCGGCCGAGCTGGGAGGCGGCTCGGTGGAGACGACCAGCGGCAATTTCAACTTCGCGGTCCGGGAAGGGTACTGGATCGAAAACGGGAAGCTCACGCGGCCGGTGCGCGGGGCGGTCCTCATCGGAAACTCGCTTCAGACGATGCAGCGCATCGAAGGAATCGGGACCGACCTCAGGGTGGAACAGACGCGCGGCGCGTGCGGGAAGGACGGGCAGATGGTGCCCGTCGGCGTGGGGCAACCCACGGTGCGGTTCTCCTCGATGACCGTCGGAGGGCCCTCGATCTAGCATGCCCCGCCAACTCGCCATCGATCTCGCCGAGAAGATCCGGATCCAGGCCGAGCGCTCCGGCGCCCAGGAGGCGGAGACCTACCTCGAATCGAGCACCACGACGGAGGTGCGGCTCCGCCAGGGACAGATCGAGCTCCTGCAGCAGTCGGCGGTGCAGGGGCTCGGGCTCCGGGTGTTCCGCGATCGCCACATGGGATTCCTCTACACCACCGACCTCCGCGACTCCGTCCTCACCGAGCTGGTGAACCGCACGCTCGCCCTCACCAACCAGGCGACGGCGCGCGACGAGAACCGGATCGCGGAAAATCTGTCCGTTTCCCAGTCCGATCTCGAGATCAACGATCCCGCGCTGGGCCAGCTCCGCACGGAAGACCTCGTGACGATGGCGCGGGCCGCCGAGCAGAGCGCCTTCGCTCAGGACGGGCGCATCCAGACCACCCGGGACGTTCGGTGCGGCGTCTCGGTCGCGGAGATCGCCTTCTCGAACACCTACATCGCCAGGCAGACCTACAAAGCGGGCGTCGTCTGGCTCTCGGCCACCCCGATCGCCACGGCGGGAACGCAAAAACGGGAGGGCACGTACATCGACCGCAAGCGCTTCCTGAGCGATCTCGCGAGGCCCGAGCAGGTGGGGCAGCTCGCGGTGAGCCGCGCGCTCACGAGGCTGGGGGCGGCGACGGTGCCGTCGGCCCGGGTCCCGGTCGTCCTCTCCGCGGAGGCCGCGAGCACGTTCCTGCGCGGGCTCTTCCAGGCTTTCAGCGCGCTCAACGTGATCGAGCAGCGCTCGTTCCTCTCAGGAAAGCTGGGCCAGCAGATCGCGAGCCCCCTCCTGACGATCATTGACGACGGAACGATGCGGCGCGGGCTCGGCTCGGGCTACTTCGACGGGGAAGGCGTGCAGTCGCGCAGGAGCGTGGTGGTGGACCGGGGCGTGCTGCGGCAGTATCTCCACTCGGGGGAGACCGCGCGGCACATGAACACCACGCCGACCGGGAACGGCCTCCGCTCGTACGACACGCTGCCCACGATCGGTCCCACGAACTTCTACATCGACGCCGGCTCCAAGACCCATGAGCTGGTGGAGGAGACGAGCAACGGGCTGTACGTGACCGGACTCGCCGGGTTCGGCATGGACACGGTGTCGGGCGAGTACTCGCAGCAGGTGGACGGGCAGTGGATCGAGAAAGGCGTCCTCACGAAGCCGGTCGAGGGCGTGACGATCGCCGGAAGGCTGGACGAGATGCTGCTCGGGATCGACGCGGTCGGGAGGGACCTCGAGTTCCGCGACAATGTGGCTTCGCCCGCGATCCGGTTCAAGGAGCTGACGGTGGGTGGAGGGGTCTAGGCGGGCGAGCCGCCCCGGCTAGGCGGGCGTTTCGGAAGTCTTGGGCTGCGTGTCTCCCTCTTCCTTCGGTGCCGCGTACAGCTCTCCGACCGTGAACTTCTTCGGCTGCTTCACGTAGATGTAGGCGGTGTTCGCCGCCGCCGCCCCCTCGCTGCATGCCGTGATCAGGAGCTTGTACTTCCCCGGATAGGTCGCGATGTCCCCGCAGCTGAACACGCCCTTGATGTTCGTGTTCATGATGTTGTCCACCCGGATCTGGTTTCCCTCGAGCGTCAACCCCCACGAGCGGATCACCTTCGTGTCCATCAGGAATCCGACGTTGATCGAGACCAGGTCGATCGGAAGCTCCTGGGTCTCCTCGGTCTTCTTGTTCTTCACCACCACGGACTCCACCTTGCCGTCGCCCCGGATCTCCACGGTCTCGGTATCCAGCATGGCGCGGACCTTCGACTCCTTGATTTCCTCGACGTACGTGTCCATGCCTTGCCACTTGTCGAGCATGTGGATCATGGTCACGTCGGCCACGTCCTTGACCGAGAGCGCTGATTCGAGTGCGCTGTCGCCGCCTCCGATGATCAGGACCTTCTTCCCCTTGCTCGCCTCCACGTCGGGCATGCCGTAGAAGAGCCCCTTGCCCTTGAGCTCCACCTCGCCGGGCTTTCCGATCTTCCGCGGCTCGAAGGCGCCTCCGCCCGTCGCGACGATCACGCTCCGGGCCTCGTACTCCTCCTTGGTCGAGGTGACCCGGATCAGATTCTGTTCGTCGTCGCGGCGGATCATCGTCACGTGCTCGCGCTCGTGGATCTCGGCGCCCATATGATTCGCCTGGTCGACGAAGTTCTTCCCGAGATCCTCGCCCATCACATAGGTGTAGGACGGGTAGTCGTGGACGGGCTTCTTGGGATAGAGGGAGGCGAGCTGCCCGCCTGCCACCGCCGTGTCGAGGAGAAGGGTGGACATCCGGCGCATCCGCGTGAAGAGCGCCGCGGAAAGCCCGGCGGGGCCTGCTCCGATGATGAGGATGTCCCAGATCACGACCGCTTCATTCTCTCCGATTAAACAGCATCGAGCGAAAGGGCACGGGAGCATACCACAGGGGGGCCGTTGGACGCAGGGGCGGCCGCTGCCGTTGGACGCAGGGACGGCCGCGTGCTACGCTTCGCCCGTCAGGCACTACCCGCCGTTCCACTCCTGAGGGAGTCCCGATCGTTAACGCCACGACGCCCCCGCTTCGCGATCCCGACCTCGAAGGGCCGGTCGCGATTCTCGGCGGCCTCTACGCAAACCACGTCGCGCTTTCTGCCGCGGCTTCGGACGCGCGCCGGCGCGGGGCGCGCCGCATCTTCTGCCTCGGTGATCTCGGAGGTTTCGGCCCGAATCCGGCGAAGATCTTTCCGATCCTGGACGAATTCCAGGTGACCACGATCGCGGGAAATTATGACGAGGCACTCGCGAGGAGACTCCCCGATTGCGGCTGCGGCTACACGCATCCGTCCGACAACTTCTTCGCGCAGCTCTCCTACGACTATACGAATCGGCGCACGGGGGATGAGGACCGAAGCCGTCTCGCCGGGCTGCCGGGCTCGATCCGATTCACGCGCGGGGGACGGCGCTTTCTTCTCTGCCACGGCTCCCCGCGGCGGATCAACGAGTTCCTCTGGGAATCGGCATCCTCGGATCCGTTCCTCATGAGGCTCCTGCGCGAGGCCGAAGCCGACACGGTCCTCTGCGCCCACACCGGGATCCACTGGCAGCGGCGCCTCCCCGACGGCGGGGTGATCGTGAACGCGGGGGCGGTGGGCAGGCCGGCGAACGATGGGCGCCCGGACGTCTGGTACGCGTTCTTCGGCGCGGGACGCGACGAGGCGGAATTCATCCCGGTCACCTACGATGCCGAGGCGCTTGCCCGTGAGATGGAAGAGGAGGCGCTTCCCACCGAGTTCGTCACGACGATCCGGACCGGCTGGTGGACGACCTGCCTCGA
>JBGPHU010000108.1:0-9778 GCA_041484545.1 Candidatus Eiseniibacteriota bacterium
CACGCCGGTTCCTTTCCGGGAAGAGGACCTCTGGAACGGATACCCCGAGGAAACGAACGCGCCGTACGGACTCGCGAAGAAGATGCTGCTGGTGCAGTCGCAGGCCTATCGGCAGGAGTATGGGTACGACGGGGTCAACGTGCTCCTCGTGAACCTCTACGGGCCCGGGGACAATTTCGATCCCGAAAGCTCCCATGTGATCCCGGCGTTGATCCGGAAATGCGTCGAGGCCGCCGAGAAGAAAACGCCGTCGCTGCCGGTCTGGGGCACGGGCAAGGCGACGCGGGAGTTTCTCTACGTGGAGGACGCGGCGGAAGCGATCGTGCTCGCGGCCGAGCGGCTTGAGGACAGCGAGCCCGTGAATCTGGGCGCCGGGATGGAGATCTCGATCCGCGAGCTGTCGGAAAAGATCGCCGCGCTGTGCGGATTCAAGGGCGAGCTGGTCTGGGACCCCACGAAGCCCGACGGCCAGCCGCGCCGGTCGCTCGACGTCAGCCGCGCGAAGAAGCTCCTGGGATGGAGCGCCAAGACGCCGCTGGACGAGGGGCTGAAGCGCACGATCGAGTGGTATCGGGGGAAGCGCTAGCGCTCAGCCGCGAGTCCCGGAGCCAGCCTACCGAAACTCCGCCCCGGCGAGACGCCGGTAGAGATCGACAACGTGGGAGGCGATCGCCTCCCACGTGAACCGCTCGCGGACGCGGGCGCGTCCACGGATGCGGAGCGCATCGGCCAGCCCGGGCTCAGCGTAGATTCGCTCGAGCGCCTGTCCCAGAACGATCGCGTCCTCCTCGGGAAATACGATCCCCGCACCTCCCATCACTTCGGGAATTGCCCCGCTGGAAGAACCGACCACAACGCACCCCGCGGCCATGCCTTCGATCAGGACGCGGCCGAACTGTTCCTTCCAGCGAGGGGTCGTGCGCGACGGAAGCACGAGCACGTCGAGTGAGGCGAGAAGCGCGGGAACCTGGTCGTGCGCGACCATGGGCACGAACCGGGTGCGGCTCCCGATCCCGAGCTCCTCGGCCAGGCGCACGAAGGCCCCCTTATCAGGACCGTCACCGATCAGGACGAGCCCCGGACGCGGTTCCCGCATCGACGCGACCGCGCGGATGAGCAGATCCACGCCCTTTTGATGGAGCAGCCGTCCCACGAAACCCACGACCGGAGGATTGAGCTGAAATCGGGCGCGGACTTCATCCGCGGCGGCGCGTCTCCCCATCTCGCCCTCCGCGGCCCGGGTGTCGGGGGGGAAGTCAGCAAGCTCAAGGCCAGGCGGGACGATCTCGATCGATTTCGAGAATCCCTTGGCGCGCAGAACCCCGGCGACCTCCTCGGTCGCCGCGGTCCCGGCGACGCACCTGCGATGCGCGAGCCGCTCCACGGCGGCATAGAAGGCCGACGGCCGGTACGAGTAGTGAAAGTCGGCGCTCAGGTTGTCGAACGAGAAGAAGATCGCCTTGGCTCGTGGCGCCCAGATCGAAGCGAGCGCCAGGGCCTGCAGGGTGATGACGCTGAAGGGCTCCTCCCAGAGATGGAGCACGTCCGGCCGCGTGCGCCGCATCGCTGTTCCCAGCCCGGATACGAAAAAGGCGCGGTTCTCGTAACCCGGCCATCCGACCTTTCCGGTGACCATTCGGTATCCCGACTCCTGGCCGGGCGCCGCCCGGACGACCCGATAGTTCTCCACCCAACGTTCCGGCGCCAGCACCTCCAGATCGATCCCAGGATGTCTCGCGAGGGCGGCGAACTTCTTCCGGAACGGGGGTACCCCTGCCGTGTGGTCCACGGCGAGGACGCGGATGGGCCGCGATGCTGCGGGCGCTGGCATCGGGTCAGGCGCTCGTGGCGCGGTTCATCTGGTGCTTGGTTGAGGGCGCGAGGTTCTGCCCCAGCGCGCCGAGCAGGCCCAGCGACGCCCAGAATGGAACCGCAACCTTTTCGAGATCAATGTACGTCCGGAAGAATCCGTGAACGACGTAGGTTCCGAGCGCTGCCAGGGTGGCCAGTGCGATCAGCTTCGCTCGTGAGTCCAATGACCGCCGAAAAATGCGGAGACCCAGCATCGCGGTGGCGCCGAGCAACCAGGTCGCGGCGAGGAATCCCAGGATGCCGGATTCCGCCAGAAGCCGGAAGATCTCGGAATGCGCCCCCGAGTGCACATAGGCCATTTCGGTGATGATCAGCTTCCGCCGGTATTGGGTATAGACGCGTGGAAACGCAGCGTAACCCACGCCCAGGAGGGGTCTGTCGCGAACCATTTCGACAGCCGCCATCCACCGATTGAAACGCTCCAGGTTGGATACGTCGCCGGTCTCGGTGATCGTCTCCGCGTGCCTGCTGATGCGGGCTCCGGCCCCGAAAGCCAGGAAAATCAAGAGGGCGGCAGCTCCGATCGCCGCGACCTGCGCCAACGGCTTGACTCGCCGACGCCACCAAACCCAGAGCCCCAGCATCGGCGGAAGAACGATGAACAGGGAAACCCATGCGGCGCGGGTCAAGGAAAGGCCGATCCCCAGCGCGATAGCGAGCGAGGCTGCCGCGTAGAGAGCCCGTGCGCGGCCGCGTGACTCCATGGCCCAGAGGATGGCGACCGGCTGGATCATCGCCAAGTATGCGGCATAGGCACCGTGCTCGGTGAAGAACGGGCGCGCGGCGCCGTAGGCGCTCTGGAGCGAGAACCCCTGGGAGGCAATTCTGGCCACGCCGTACAGCCCCCAGACGGCGGCCGATCCGACGATCCATGGCACGGATCGCTCGACGGTCGATGGGTCCCTGCAGTTCACGAGGCAATAGATGTAGGCGAAGAGGATGTACCCCGTAGCCGCAATCATTCCCTTGAGCCCGAGCCAGGGATAGGTGCCGAGGGCCAGGGAAAGAAACGTCGTAGCGCCGAGCGCCGCCAGTGGCATGTGAAGGCTTGTCCAAGGGACGTGAATCGGACGTGTCGCGGGTAGGCGGGCCAGCCAGGCCACCAATGCCAGCGCGATCATCGGCTCGGTGGGCACGTGGAGAGCGTTGCCGCCCGGGATGACTACTTCGATCGAGAAGGGAAACGCGAGCCAGACCAGAATCCAGGCGATATTCGGGGAACGATAGGCGAGAACCAAGTACAGGAGTGCCGCGGCGGCCGCAGCCCCGAGAAACGGCTGACCGAGCGCGAATCCGGCGAGGAGAAGAACAACCTCTGCGAGAAGGAGGACGAGAATCAGGCGCCTCGGCGATGGGTCACCAGGAGCCAGCCCACGCTCCCGAAGCAACCCAAGAGCAGCCCCGCCAGCACCACCAACGCCCGCTTGGGTCGCGACTTGTGCAATGGCGGGACGGCCGGGTCGAGCACCTGCACGGTGGGAGTGTCGCGCGTCTCGCGAATCCGCGCCTCCTCGAGCTGCCCGGTCAGAAGCTCGTAGAGCTGCTCCTGGACCTTGAGGTCGCGCCAGAGCCGCATGGTGGCGACCCCGGCCTGCGGGAGCGTGCCGAGCTGCCGCTCCACAGCGTTCAGCTCCTCTTTCACGCGGCGGACCTCTTCGCTGGACTCCACGAGCGATTGCCGCAGAACGTTGAGCTTCACCTCGAGGGCGATCTTTTGCGCCATGATGTTCGCGCCGATCTCGGCCTGCCCGCGCGCCTCGGGAGAGAGAAGGGCGAGATTCTTCTGCTGCTGATAGCTGCTCAGGCTGTTCTCGGCGGCGGCCAGGTCGCGCTGTACGACCTGGAGCCGCTCCTCGATGAATTCCCGGGTCCGGCGCGCGCTCGACGTGCGGGTGAGACGATTGAAGTTATCCAGCTCCTCGATGTAGGCGTTGGCCATCGCGGCGGCGATCTTGGGATCCCGGTCCTCGACGGAGATCGAGATCGTCCCTTCGTCACCCACAGCCAGCTTTGTGTGACTTTCTAGCTCTTTGAGCGCCTTTTCCGCGTCGTGCTGTCCGTACCGGCGCACGAGGTCGAAGCGCGTCACGAGGCGGTCTCCCACGGAGCGGCTCTTCAAAACCGAGATGCAGACATCGGAGAGCGTCGGGGCGCCGGGCAGCTTGATCCCGCCCAGCCCGCGCGGAAGAAGCTGCGAGAAGCCGATGCCCTGGTCCTCCTCCGTAGGCGGAAGAAGGACGGCCTTGGCCGAATACCATTTCGGGAGAGCCAGGCTCACGATAAGGGCGACCAACGTGACGATCCCCACGTTGAGCGCGATGAAGCGTGCATGATGTCGGATCAGCGCGAGGATGTCGGGAGGAGTGCCGCTCACTTGGTCGCCTGATGAACGACGAGGTACACCGTCGCGACCTGGGCCGCCGTGGTGAGCACGTCGCGCACGGTCGCCCATGGGCTCCGCTCGGGCTTCGCCGGGACCCACACCGTGTCCCCCGCGTTGATCGCGCCGGCATCGCTCGGTTTCATCTGCTGCCCGGTGCGGGCCACCGTGACGCGCATGTTCCCTTTGTTCGCGCGACCGGTGTAGCCCCCCGCCGCCCGGACGTAGTCGTCCGCTCGCCGTCCGGCCGCGTACGCCACCAATCCCGGCGACCGGACCTCGCCCTGGACCGAGACGGAGGCATAGCGGCGAGGGATCACGATCCGGTCCCCGTCGAGGAGCGGGATGTCGGAACCACCCGCCCCCGCGCTCGCCTCGCCGCCCGCGCTCGCGAGCACCCGGGACAGATCCGCAGACACCGCGTCCCGCTGGCGAGCGCGCAGCTTCACGTATCGCCGCTCATCCTCGGTGAGCATGTCCTGGTGCCCGTCGGCGAGGTGAAGGAAGGCGGTGTCGCGCGCCGCGGACTCGGCCCTGCGCTCGATCGTGGCGCGGCTCAAATCGGCGAACTCAGTGAATCCACCCGCGCGCTCGAGGACCGAGCGCACGCCGTCCACTCCTTCGCGGATGGAATAGGGGCCCGGGTGGGCGGCCTCTCCGGACACTTCGACGATTGCGCCTTCTCTGTACAGGCCTCGGGTCGGGATGAAGACCCGATCCAGCTCGCTCAGCTCGGGATCCTCCGCGTCGCGGGTCAGGCCGGCCTCGGCGGACAACAGGACGGTTCGGCGCGCGGGAGAGCCCATGGCGTCGAACCGCTCCAGCTCGGCGCGGTCCAGGGCAGCCTCCGGCCGCGCTCCGCCGGCGAGCGCGACCAGGTCGCTCACGCGGTCGCCAGGCACCAGGTCGTACCGGCCCGGATGCGCCACCGCGCCCAGAATCTCGACGTAGCGGCCCGCGGCGGGAACGAAGATGACGTCGGTCTCGAAGACAAGCGGATTCCCCGAGAGATCGCCGGCGATCTCGTAGCGCACCAGATCCACGCGGAGGGAATCCGCGCCGCGGCGCACAACGATGCCGCGCCTTGCGCCTCCGGGCGCGATCCCGCCCGCCGCCTCGATCGCCTCCGACGCGCGCACCGGGGCCGTCAACGTCACCACGCCCGCGCGCCCTACCTCCCCGAGCACCGGCAGGCGGAAGCGCCGCGGGCGGTAGAGGGAGAACACGAGGCCCTTCCCGCGAACGTAAGAGCGCATCACGTCACGGACCTTGTCCTCGGCCTGACGCAGCGTCAGCCCGGCCACGGAAACAGCGCCCGCGTCCGGGAAGAGGATCTCTCCGGCGGGGCCCACGCGCAGGATCTTCGGATCGATGAGATCGGAGCGGCGAAACGCGAACTCATCTCCAGGCCCGACCCGGTAGGTGTCCGGATCGACCCGCCCTTCGATGGGAGGATTCTGGGTGGGCTCACCCGCGGACGGCGCCACAGCAGCGGCCCGGTTCTTCGCCGACTGTAAGTCGTCGTCGGTTTGCGCGCGCGCGGGAGAAGCCGCCCCGAGCGCCGCCAGGAGAAGCAGTGCCGCGATCGGCGCGATCCGAGAGTAGGTTGAGTTTTCGGGCGGCGAGGAGGTCCACCCGGAAGTCGAGGTCAGGCTGGGATCCAATTCCTTACCGCGCGATGGCGGCCCGCACAGGTCCAGGACTTGACGTCGATTCCGCCCGAGCCCGGAACTCGGCGATCACTTCCTCGAGCGTCTGATCCAGTGAGATTCGAGGCTCCCAGCCGATCAGGCGGCGGATCCTCTGGATATTCGGAACGCGCCGGCGCATGTCCTCGAAATCGGACCGGTAGGCGCGCTCGTAGGGAACGAACTCGATCGGGGACACGCTTCCGGAAAGCCGGAGGATCCGGCGCGCGAGGTCCAGGATCGAGATCTCCTGCTCACTCCCGATATTGAAAATCGATCCTTCCGCCCCAGGAGCGAGCGAGACCCCGATCAAAGCGGGCACCACGTCCCGCACGTCGCAGAAGCAGCGGGATTGCATGCCGTCTTCATAGACCGTGAGCGGACGGCCTTCCACCGCCTGTTGCGCGAGACGTGGGATGACCATGCCGTAAGCGCCCGTCTGCCGCGGCCCGACCGTGTTGAAGAGCCGCGCGATCACGACGGGGATCCGGTATTCCTTGTGATACGCGAGCGCCAAGAACTCATCCAGCGCCTTGGACTCGGCGTACGCCCACCGGCTGCGCGTGGTCGGACCCAGGACGCGATCGTCTTCTTCCTCGTAGGGATGGTTGTCGCTCTTCCCGTAGACCTCGGAGGTGGAGGTGATCAGAACCTTCTTGTGGTAGCGCCGCGCCAGCCGAAGCACTGCCTCGGTGCCGAGCACATTGGTCTCGATGGTCTGGACCGGGCTCTTGATGATGAGGTCGACGCCGACCGCGGCGGCGAGGTGGTAGATGATGTCGCAGTCGCTCACGAGCCGGTCCATCACCGTCTCGTTCGTCACGCTCTCGCATACGAACCGGAAATCGCTCCGCTCGGCCAGATGCGCGATATTCGCGAAGGACCCAGTCGAGAGATCGTCGATGGCCGTGACGTCGGCGCCGCGCGCGATCAGATGTTCTGCGAGGTGGCTCCCGATGAACCCGGCCCCGCCGGTGATCAGCGCACGCAGGGGCTGCGGAAAGACGGGCTCGTGGCCCGTGCCGTTCCGGTTCGTGGATTCCTCGGAGCTTCCTTCGGGATGTCCCTTGCGTCTTGCGTTGCCATGCCCATCGCCCTTCGCGCTGCCGTCTCCGTTCCCATTCCCGTTCCCATCCAAGCGCATGAGGCCCTCACGTTGAGGCATAGAGATTTCCGGCTGCCGAAAGGCACTAGAGGGGGGAATTCTGCCTTGGGACACTCTGATGATGCCACACTCGGGTGCCTCTTGCCACAGCGCTCCGCGTCCGCAAGAATCCATGGATGGAGTACTTCCGCCTGCTCGCGTCGACCGTCGTTTCGAAGATCGTGAATTTCCTGGGATACCTGGGCCGCAGAAAGCACCCCAAACTCCTTGTCGTGAAGTTGGATCACCTTGGCGATGTCGTCACGGCGACGCCGGTTTTCCGATCCCTCCGCGAGGCATTCCCGGACGCGCGCATCGATGCGCTCGTGGGCCCGTGGGCAGAGGACCTGGTCGCGGCCAATCCCTTCGTGGACAAGGTGCTGACCTACGACTCCGCCCGGTTCCGGCGCCCGGCGGGGACGCGCGAGGGTCCACGGCGAAGGCTCCGGCAGATGCGCGCGATCGCGGCGCACCGATACACCCACATCGTCGATTTGCGGGGAGACTCCTGGACGCTCTTGCTCCCGTTTCTCTCGGGGGCCGTGCGCCGGGTGGATCGCGGGAGCGTCCGGCTCGAAAGCTGGATCGAGCAGCGCGTGAGCGGGGGCGATCCCACCGCCGCGCGGATCCCCCGGCACGAGGTCGAGACCAACCTCGAGATCATTCGCCCGCTCCTGGGCAAGGGCGCGCCCGGCGCCGGAGCCCCCTGGACCGGCGTCCCCTGGACCGGCGCTCCCGGGACCGGCGCCCCAAAGGTCGAGGTGTTCATCAACGATCACGACCGGCGCGCGCTTGCGGCGCGCCTCAGGCCCCTGGGGATCCCGGTCGATGCGCCGCTCGTGACCATCCATCCGGGAGCGTCGTGGCGGCCGCGCGCCTGGCGCCTCGAGCGCTTCGTCGAGGTCGCGAGGCAGATCCTCGACCGCCATCCGGTCCACGTCGTGATCCTGGGAACCGTGGAGGAGATGGACATCGCCGATCGGATGGCGCTCCTCCTACGGGATGACCGCGCGCATTTCATCTTCGACCTGCGCCTCTCGGAGACCGCGACCCTGATCGAGCGCTCGCTGCTCTTCATCGGCAACGACAGCGGGATCGCGCACTTGGCCGCTGCCATCGGAACGCCGCTGATCGCGCTCTATGGACCGCAGGACCCGCGCCGTTTCCGGCCCTGGTCGGAGAAGGCCGTGGTGCTCCACAAACCGGTCCCCTGCTTTCCCTGCAAGCAGAAAGTCTGCGTCATCCCCCACAATCCCTGCGTGAATCTGATCTATGTCGAGGAAGTCATGCGCAGCGCCGAAGCCGTGCTGGGGCCGCCTGTCGAGGCGCGCACCATTTCGTGAGCCGTCCCGCCGCCCTGATCCTGACGCCGCGTCTGCCGTGGCCGCTGGATGACGGCGGACGGATCGCGGCGTGGCAAACCGTCCGGGCCGCCTCCCGCGCGTACGAGACGACGCTCGTGAGCCTCGTGCCTCCCGGAGAGGAGGCCTCGCCCGTGCCCACGGTCTTCGAGGAGCATGGCGTTCGGGTGATCCGCGTCCCCCACCGCCCGGTCTCGGGATTCAAGGCTGCGTGGCGGGGAGTCTTCGGGCCTCTGCCCTATACGCTCGAGCGATATCGAAACGCCGAGCTGCCTGGCATCCTGCGCGCCCTGGTCGCCGAGACACGGCCGAGCTTCGCGATGCTCCACCATCTCCACATGGCGACCTACGCGGGCGATCTGGAGGGGATTCCGCTCATCTTCCGTCAGCACAATCTGGAGCACGCATGGATGAGCCGGTACGCGCAGCGGCTCGGATGGACTCCAGCCGGGATCTACGCGCGGACCCAGGTGCGGCGGCTGCGCGAGGCCGAGGCGGCGCTCTCGCGCAAGGCCGCGCTCGTGCTGGCGGTCCAAGAGCATGAAGCAGCCGAGCTGAGGAAGCTCGCGCCGAAGGTCCGGGTGGAGGTGCTGCCCATCGGGGTGGATCTCGCCCGTTTCGCGGAGCCGCATCCGGGCGAGCCGCCGATCGTGCTCCTCGCGGGTTCCTTCGCGTGGCCGCCGAACGTGGATGGGGCGATCCAGTTCATGCGAAACGGCTGGCCGCGCGTCGTGGCCCGCGTCCCGCGCGCGAGGCTCCGCGTCGTGGGAAAGGATCCTCCGCGCTCGCTGCACCGCGCCGCGGACAAGATCGGCGTGGAATTGCTCGGCAACGTGGACTCGATGGCCGCGGAGCTCGCGAGAGCGACCGTCTTCGTGGTGCCCCTCTGGGTCGGCGCCGGCGTCCGCGTCAAGATCATCGAGGCGATGGCCGCGCGTGTGCCGGTCGCCGCCACGCGGCTCGCGGCGGAGGGCCTGGGCCTGAACGCGGGGGAGCACTACGCTCCGGGAGACACGCCCGGCGAGCTGGGTGGGCAGGTCGCGACGCTACTGCTCTCGCCAGCCGTGCGGGACGTGTACCGGCAGCGCGGGCGCACGCTCGCGGAGGAACGCTGGGCGCAGGACGTGGTGGCCGAAATGCAGAATTCCCTCTGCGCCACCGTGGCGGAGCGCGCCGCACGATGACGCGTCCGCTTCGTTTCTACATCGTGTTGAAGCGGAGCTGGAACTTCCGCCACACCGTCCGCCACTCGTCGGGCCGCACCACCAACGCGGCCCACGCCGCGAGCGCGAGGACTCCCAACGCCGCGCCGACCACCGTGCGCGGCGTGAAG
>JBGPHU010000109.1:0-9728 GCA_041484545.1 Candidatus Eiseniibacteriota bacterium
CCCGACCATCAACTACGAGCATCCCGATCCCGACTGCGACCTCGATTACGTCCCCAACACCGCGCGACAGGTCGAAGCGCGGGCGGCCCTTTCCAACTCCCTGGGCTTTGGCGGGCACAACGTCACCCTGGCGTTATCGAGACCGATGGCCAAGGAGGGTCCTCAGGGATCCCGACAAACGTGAACCTATTGAGAAAGCTGTTCGGATTGGACAAAACACCCGCGCCGCGGCCGAAGCAGACCGCCGTCTCGCGCGATTTCGATCTACGCGGATTCGAAGCCATCCTGCATTACAAGTTCAAGGACACCGAGCTGGCGCGACAGGCGCTGACCCATCGCTCCTACCTCCACTCGCTCCCGGAAAAACAGAAAGAGGGCGGGGAGTCCAACGAGCGGATGGAGTTCCTCGGCGACTCGGTCGTCGGACTCGTCGTGAACGAGTTCCTGTATCGCAAATTCACGTCGCTCCGCGAGGGAGAGCTGACGAAGATGAAGTCGCTTCTGGTGAGCCGCGTCATCCTCTCCCGCACCGCGAAGGAAATGGGTCTCGGGGATTTTGTCCTGCTCAGCGACGCCGAGACGGGATCGGGTGGGCGCGACCGCGCTTCCATCCTCGCGGACACGCTGGAAGGCGTGATCGGAGCCGTGTACCTGGATGGCGGCCTCGAGCCCGCGCGGCGGCTGACCGAGCGACTGCTCCTGCGCCAGGTGCACGAGATTCTGAGCGACGCGAACCTCGCGAACTACAAGTCCATGCTTCAGGAGTACGTGCAGGGCGAGTTCAAGTCGCATCCCCAGTACCGTATTTCCAGCGAGATCGGTCCCGACCACGAGAAGGTGTTCACCGTCGACGTGGTCGTGAACCAGAAAGTTCTGGGACGCGGACACGGCAACAACAAGAAGGAGGCGGAGCAGGAGGCCGCTCGCGACGCGCTCCTTCACTTCGAGAAGATCGTTCGCGACGACCGGCAGCAGCAGGATGGCAGACGCCGGCGGCGCAGAGGAGGACGCGGTCGCCGCACGCGCGGTGGCGGCCCGCGGAGCCAGGGTTCGGGACAGGGCCAGCAGGACGGGGGAGGCCGCGAGCCGCGGGAGCCTCGGGAAACGCGCGACCGCGGGCCGGGCGATCGGACCCCGCGCGAGCCGGGCGATCGGACCCCGCGCGAGCCTCGGGAACGCGAAGCGCGTGGGCCTCGGGAACCGAGAGAGCCCCGAGATCGCGAGCCACACGAGGCGCGGGAGCCACACGAGGCGCGGGAGCCACGGGAACACACGGAATCCGAAGGGGATAAGTCCCCTTGGGCCGCCTCGCACTTGCAGGCCGAGCCTTAAGCTTGGTATAATCCACGCGTCGTCTCGACAGGGGGAGGAAGGCCCGTCCGGGTCTTCCTCCATTCCTTTTTCCGGTGTGGAGACGACGGCGCGTGAAACGATCTCAAGCTGGTCCCCTTACCTCAAGGATGGGGGCGGGATTGCTGACCCTGATTCTTCTCGCCGCGCTGGCGGGAGATTCCCCCGCCGACACCCTCGCTCCCCGCGTCGTTCCCCTGAATCTGGAATTGCTGGCCCGCTCCGCTGTCGCCCTGGAACACGGGAACATGGAGGAGGCGCAGCGCTGGGCCGAAACTCTCTCCGCCTCGGATCCTGGATCGAGCTATGCCGCGTGCCGTCTCGCTCAGCTGCTGGAGTCCGCGGGGGACGATACCCACGCGCTCGAGTACGGAGATCGCTCCCTATCGCTCGACAGCTTGAACCAGGACGCGGCCCAGCTCGTGGCGCGCATGCGCCTTCGCGCGGGGGAAGCCTCGATCGCCGCAAAGGCGCTCACGCCGCCGCTCCGTATCCTGGGCGCGCGTCCGGAGCTCTACGCGCTCCGCGCGCTCGCTCACGAGCTGGACAAGAATTACGAGGCTTCGCTGGCGGATCTCAAGCGCACGGGGGAGCTCTTGCCGGACTTCGGGTGGGTGGCGACCGGTGTCTTGGCCATGGCTCTCGAGGACGGCCGTCTCGAGGAAGCCTCGGAGGCGCTCGATCTGGCGCTCTCGCTCTCGCCGGACGATCCCAGGACGCTGGGACTGGGCGTCGAGCTGGCGCGCCGCACGGGGGACACGGCGCTCGAGGAGAAGCTTCTCCGGCGTCGCGCGGAATCCAAGGACGCTCTCCCCGAGCAGGTCGCGGCGTACGCCTCGTACCTGTTTCGCGAAGGTCAGCGAACCACGGCCGAGACGTTCCTCGCGACGATGGCGAGGCGCGGCTTCGATCCCATCGACGCCCGGGTCGATGCCGGACGTTCGCTCGTCCGGGACGGCGATTATCGGGCGGCGCTCGAGGCGGTGAAGCCGATCGGGAGCATGCGCGCCGCCCTGCCCGTCAAGGCCCGCGCCCTGATGGGGCTCTCGGACGAAAAACCCGCGCTCCGGTGCTACCGGAAATTGCGGGAGCTGCGGGCCCTCTCGGCGGAGGAGTCGCTGGTGGTCGCGTATCTCGAGATCAAGGTCGGGGACCGGAAGGCCGGGGTCCTAGCCTTAGAGCAGGTCCGGGATGGCCTTCTCGCCAGCCCCCACCGGGTCCTGGGCGGCGCCCTCTGCTACATGCTCCTCCACCACCCCGAGGAGGCCGTCTCCCTCATGCGCGAAGGCGCCTCGCGGGGGTCGGAAAGCCCCATGCTCTACGCGGAACTGGGACAAACCGCGGCCTCGATCGGGGACAGCCTGGTCGCTGAATGGGCCTTCCAGAAACTGAATAGCCTGGGCCGGGAGAATTCCGAGAGCCTTTACTTCCTGGCGGCATCAGATCTTAATCAGGGGGCTGTGGACCGGGCGCTCCAGAGGCTGGGCCGGGCTATCGAGCTCGATCCTGGGAACGGCAGGGCCCTGGCGCTGCTGGGCACCATACGTTACAATATGGGGCAACTGGAGTTAGCGAGAGAGCTGCTGAGGCGAGCGGTCCGCTGCCCCGGCGCGGGATCCGATGCCGAGCTTACGCTCGGCCGTGTGTGCCGGGCCCTTCGGCTGGACAGCGAGGCCAGGACCGCGGAATCCCGAGGGCGCGAGAAACACGCCCCCTTGAGCCCGGCCGGGCTCACCCTCTTCTCCAAGCCCTAAGAATCCAACCCGTTCCGGAACCGGCAGACACCCGTGGTGTACCCCTAACCACGGAGAGTGAATGCCTAGCGAGCTACGCCTAGTGAAAAAGCTCGAACTTGCTGAGCTGACGGACGAAGACGTCATGGAGCGTTGTGCTCTCGGCTCCGAGACGGCGTTCCGCGCGCTCGTCCAGCGCTATCGCTCACGGATCATGAATCTCGTGTGCCGGTTCATCAACGACCGGGACCGGGCCGAGGAGATCAGCCAGGAGGTGTTCCTCCGGGTCTATCGGAACCGGGAGCGCTACCGGAAGAGCGGCAAGTTCTCCACCTGGATCTTCACGATCGCGGTCAACCTGACCAAGAACGAGATCCGGAGCCGCGTCCGGCACAAAGGAACCTTCAGCCTGGATGCGATGGAAGAGGATTCCGGAGGGCAGGGGCTCGCGTTCCCCGATCTGAAGCCGCTGCCCGACGAAGATCTGAACAGGAGCGAGATCCGCCGGCGCGTGGCGGAGGCGCTCGAGAAGATCCCCGCTCGATACCGCGAGGCGGTCGTTCTTCGCGACATCGAGGGATTGAGCTACGAAGAAGTGGGAGAGATCCTCCGAATCCCGGGCGGCACCGTGAGATCACGGATCAACCGCGCCCGGTTGATGCTCAAGGAGCGACTCAAGCCGCATCTGAATCTGGAGGACGCATGAACTGCCGGTCGGTCGAATCGTTGTTCTCCTCCTACATCGAGGACGAGATCAGCCAGGAGGAGCGCCGCAACCTCGAGGCGCACCTCATGGGGTGTCGCCGCTGTTCGGTCGCGATGAGCGACGTCAGAGCGACGATGTCGGTTCTGGAGCGGATGCCGCTGGTCGAACCCAGCGCGCATTTCGACGAGGACGTGTATGCCAAGATCCGTTCCGGAGAGGGGCTCCGTCCGACCGCGTTGGAATTGATCCGTGAGCTTCTCTCGTCCATCCGGCTGAAGCCGATCTACATGGCGGGCGCAGGAGCCTCCGCCGTCGCCGTGGCGCTCCTGCTCTCCCCCGTGGGGCAGGGCTTCCTGCGCCCGGCCTTGGCGCCCATGAGCGCGTCCCGGGTCCAGGGAACCGCGGCGCGTGTGATCACGGCTCCGCCGGCCTCGGTCGCGCAGACCGTGGCCCAGGGCACCGCCCCCGCTCCGTCGCCCGTCGCGCCCTCCTCCCGGCCGACCGGCTCGATGGTGGCGAGCATGGCGCAGACCACGTCCGCCGCGCGGGACTCGAGCGTGGACGGCCGCGTGCCGCGCCAGCGCTACACGGACGAGATCATCAACGACCAGTTCTATCTCGACCACGGTTCCCAGGGTCAGGACCCCTCCGTCGTTCCCGTGAACGAAACGCAGGACGACGGCGTCTACATCGTCTTCTAGGCTGAGCGCCTGGAGCGCGTTCCGATGCCCGTGATCCGGATCCGGCCCCAAAGCATCACAGCGCTTGCCGCGCTGGCCGCGTCGGCCATCCTGTGCTTGTCCCACGCGGGCGCCACCAGCATCCTCCCTCTTCGCTCCGAAGAAGCCACCCTCCTGGTGGGCGTCGATTCTGCCCGAACCAGCGTCGTGACCATGGTCGCCCTTCCCGCCTTGGAGCCGCGACCCCGAGCGGACCGGCCCCTGCGCCGCCTGATCGGCACGGCCGTGGTCCTGAATCCGCACCGGCTGCTGACCACGGCGAGCATGGCCATTCCCGGAGGCTCCTTCAACGTGTTCTTCGGAGACGGCCTGAAGCGTGAGGCCCGGATCCGGGGCGTGGACCGCCAGTCGAACATCGCGCTCTTCTCCGTCGAGGGGCCGCCGCTCCAGCCGCTCAGGCAGGCCTCTCCGCAATCGATCGCGGTCGGATCCTGGGTGGCGGTGATTTCCAACGTGAGCGTCACGCGTCCAGAGATCACGCTCGGGCAGGTCGCCGGCCGCGGGGAGCGCGTGGATTTCCCCTATTCCGGCGATATCGTCGAGATCGAAGCCTCCGCCAATCCGGGCGCGAGCGGCGGCGCTGTCCTGAACGAGGCGGGAGAATGGGTGGCGATCGTGGTCGGCCGCGCCGCCAAATTGCGTGATCGCAACGCGACCTCGCCGGTCGGCGCGCCCGACGAAGAGAACCAGAAACAGCCGGGCGACCTCCTCATCGCGCTTCCGATCGATCAGCTCCAGCGGATCGCGGACGACCTCGAGGAATACGGAAACGTCCGTCGCGCGTTTCTCGGCATCCAGATGCGTCGCGGCATCCTCGCCGACAGCCTCGGCGTCGTCGTGGAGGGCGTCGTCCCGAAGAGTCCCGCGGATCAGGCCGGCCTCAAGTCCGGAGACCGGATCCTCGCGTTCGAAGGGACGCCCATCCATTCCAGCGAGGAAATCACCTCCATGGTCCGCGCGTTGCGTCCGGGGGACGAGATCGAGATGACCGTCTCGCGCGGACCGGAGATCTTCCCGGTGCGCACCACGCTGGAAGCCGCCGTCCGGGCGCCCGCGATGCCTCACCCCGACGATCGGTCCGAGGAGCTGGATCAGCTCAAGCGCACGCGGGAGAAGCTCGAGACCGAGAGGAAGAAAGTCGAAGACCGGATCAAGACCCTGGAAGCGCCGCCCTCCCGCTGACGCTCCGTTCCGCCCGCTGGTCCGCCGCCGCGCGCTTGTGTTAGCCTGCGCCGCATCTATGACGCGAATGGCCGCCAGGACTCCGCTCATGCTGCTCGCGATCGCGATCGCGTGCGGGGCATGCGGCGGCCGGCCCTTCGCCGAGGGAGGGAGCCGCGAGCTCACCCTGGTCACTTCGCTCCCCGCGGACGCTCCCGAGATCCTCTTCCTTCGCGCCGTTCTCGAGCGGCCCGCGATCCGAATCGAGGAGGAGACGGCCTACGCGGTTCGCGTCGCTTCTCCCGACGAGGCGGGCGTGTACCGCGCGCGGAACATCCTGTTCCTCGGGTACGGCCCCGAGAGCTCCATTCCCCGATCGCTCACGCCTCTGACGCGGCTCTTTTCCCGAGACGGCCCGCCGTTCGTATTCGCCTCCGACGTCTGGCTGCGCGGCCAGGCTTCCGGGATGTTCTGGACGAAAACGAGGGACGACCTCCTCCCGCTCCTCGCGCGGCACCAGAACCGCCTCTTCCTCGAGGTCGATCGCGCCACCTTCGCCACCGTGCGCGCGCGGCTGCTCGCGCTCCCGCGCAATGCGGACGCGGAGCGGCGGCTCACGCGGCTCCTGGGATTCAGCCTCCGCGTGCCCCGCGGATACGACCTGAAGATCGATCCCGGGACACACGCGGCGCTTCTTATCGATCCAGGTCCGCCCGCTCGGCTCTTGCGCATCCTTCCCGAAACGGACCAGGGTCCCGCATCCGACCTGAAGCAGGCGAGGGAGGCGCTCGCGCGCATCTTCCGTCCGAACGAGAGGACGCTGGACCTGGTGGATCCCACGCTCACGGCGGGAGAGCTTGCCGGCGCGCGACGCCAGATCCACGGACGGTGGGAGGACGCCGACGTGAGCGCCGCCGGGCCGTATCGCTTCTACGAGGTCTCGCGCGGGGGAAGGCGGTATCTCGTGGACCTCGCGGTCTTCGCTCCCGGCCGGCCGAAGCTTCCCTACCTTCGCGAGCTCCAGGCGATCGCGGAGACGATCTCATCGCGATGATCCGGGTATCGGCAGCGCGCGAACGCATTCGCTATCCCATCCAAATCGCCCCCGGGCTTCTGGACCGCGCCGGGGAGCTGATGCGGACCGCGCGCGCCCCGCGGGGGCTCCTGGTGGTCACCGACCGCACCGTCGCGCGGCTCCACGGCGCGCGGTTTCTGGCCAGCCTGCGCCGAGCGGGATTCGCGCCGCGCGTGACCGCGCTTCCGCCGGGGGAGCGCTCGAAGACCCTCGCGCACGTGCGAGCCCTGTGCGAGCGCTGGTCCGCGTGGGGCGTGGACCGCTCGGCCCCGGTCCTAGCACTCGGAGGAGGCGTGGTCTCCGACGTCGCGGGATTCGCGGCCGCCGCCTATTCGCGAGGGCTCGATTGGTACGCATTCCCGACCACGGTCCTGGCGCAGGCCGACGCGAGCATCGGCGGCAAGGTGGGCGTGAATCTCCCTCGTGGGAAGAATCTGGTGGGCGCGTTCCATCATCCACGCGGCGTGTTCTGCGATCCGGAGGCTCTCGCGACCCTGACGCCGCGCGCGTTCCGGTCCGGGCTCGCGGAGATCGCGAAGATCGGCGTCATTCGCCGCCCGTCCATCCTGGCGTCCCTGCGGCGGCTCGCGGACGAGCGCCGGGCGGGCCGGCCGGGGACGAGGGGTGGGAACAGACTCGCGGACGCGCGCATCGCGGCGCTGATCCGCGCCGCGGCCAGGGAGAAGGCGTGGTACGTGTCGCGCGATCCGATGGATCGCGGGAAGCGGCGCGAGCTCAATTTCGGACATACCGTGGGCCACGCTCTCGAGGCTTCATTCGGGTACGGGCGCCTCACCCACGGCGAAGCGGTCGCTATCGGAATGGTCGCCGCGCTCCGCATGAGCGTCCGGACGGCGGGCCTCTCTCCGTCCGACGCGCGCGACGTCGAGGACCTGCTCCGGGCTCTGGGATTGCCGGTTCGTCTCGAGCGCCGCCCCGGGGTCTCGTTCTGGCGCGCGCTCGAGAGGGACAAGAAGCGTGGACGGGTGCTCACGCGAATGGTATTGTCCCCCGCGATCGGAGCAGCTAAAAGCTATGAACTACCTTCGCTTACATCGCTCCGACGGGTCATCTCGAGCCTCGTCCAGAAACCCTGAGGGGGTCATGTCCGAGGACACACACAACGATTCAACCGCGCTTCTGGAACGGATCGTGTCGCAGGATCCGTCGTCACCGCTCTATCTGCCCGTTGCCGAGCGCATGCGGGAGCAGGGGCGGGTGGACGATGCCATCCGGCTCTGCGAGGAGCGGCGCGGCCGTCCCGGCCACGGTGTCGGGGATCACGTGGTGCTCGGCCGCTGCTATCTCGCGGCCGGCCGTCTGACCGAGGCTCGCGCGCAGTTCGAGGGCGCGGTCGGGCTGGACCGTGAGAACGTGGTCGCCCTGAAGGCGCTCGCCGGGATTCTTTCCCACGAGGGACGCCACGGCACGGCGGCGGATTTCTACCGCGCGGTATGCCGCATCGATCCGGGCGACCTCGAGTCGCAATCGGCGCTCCACCAGATCACATCCGGCGAGTTTCCCGAGGTGCGTCCTCCGGACCTGGTCGTCGCCCAGGGCGACATGACCTGGCAGCCGGTGGCTCCTCCCCGTGAAGAGGAGTACCTGGGCGAGATCTCGCTCGGCCTGCACACGATCGAGTCCTTCGACGTTCAGGCGCCGAAGCCCTACGAGGTCCGGGTACAGGATTTCCAGGAGATGGCCTTCGACCAGCTGGACGTCGAGCCCACCGCTCCTCCGGGCGAGGCCGCGCCGGCGGCCCTCGAGCCGGCGGTCGCGGAAGCCGCGCGATCCGCGGAGCCCGACCATGCTTCCTTCAACTGGACCGAGCTTCCCAGAAGCCGCTTGCCCGCGGCGGAGGCGTCCGGTCCGCCGAAGCACGTGCAGAACCAGTCGGCGTTCGAGACCTGGCTCACGAGGCTCAAGGGCGGCCGCCGCTGATGGCGAAAACCGTATGGGTATTGCACGGACCGAACCTGGATCTCCTGGGGAGGCGCGAGCCCGATCTCTACGGGCGCGAAACCCTCGAGTCGATCGATCGCAGGCTCGGGAAACTCGGCCTAACGCTGGGGCTCGGGGTGGAGTGCTTCCAGACGAACCATGAGGGAGCCCTCATCGATCGCCTCATCGTCGCCATGAACGCGGCGCACGGATGTCTCATCAACCCGGGCGGATTTTCGCACACGAGCGTTGCCCTCGCCGATATCATGCGGGCCATGACGATTCCGGTCGTCGAAGTGCATCTCACGAACCTGTACGCCCGCGGGGAGTCCCGCGCGGCGAGCCTGACGGGCGCCGCCGCCGCCGGCGTTATCATGGGATTCGGCGCCCGGAGTTACGAGCTGGGCCTTCGCGAGCTCGCGGCCCGGCTGGGCCGCGCCGGAACGCGGCGGAGAAGCCGATGAACCTGCGCAAGAAGATCCGCGAGATGGTCGCGATCATGCGCGACGAGGAGCTGGCCGAGATCGAGGTGCGCCGCTGGTTCACGACCGTGCGCGTCCGCCGTCCCGGAACGGACGGTACTACGCCCATGGGGCAGGCTGCGCGCCCCGCGGAGGTCCCGGTCCCGAGCGAGCGGCCCGAGATCGAGGCGAAGCCGCCCAAGAACCTGATTCCGATCAAGTCGCCGATGGTGGGCACCTTCTATCGCGCGCCCGCGCCGGATGCCGACAACTATGTCGAGGAGAACAGCTCGGTCACGGTGGGGCAGACCGTTTGCATCGTGGAGGCGATGAAGTTGATGAACGAGATCGAGTCCGAGGTGGAGGGCAAGATCGCCCGGATTCTCGTGGAGAACGCTCAGCCCGTGGAGTACGGGCAGACACTGTTCCTGGTGGAGTCCGACACCGCCGCGTAGTCCGTGCGAGGGGAGTGGGGATGAACATCAAGCGAGTGCTTCAAAAAATGGTGGAGATCAAAGCTTCCGACCTTCACGTCAAGGTGGGCACCAAGCCCACCGCGCG